>NZ_NBIU01000027.1 GCF_003245365.1 Helicobacter valdiviensis | reverse complement strand
TAATAGGCTTAGGAGCATTTTTGCTTTCATGGTTTAGGTAGGAGAAGAAACCTGATAAGCCATTTTGGATAGAGGAGAGGGGTTTTAAAGCAATTGTAATGACAATCTTAATAAGCACAAGAGAAGCAATCACAGCAATAATCCCTCCGATTGCCTGCAGCATCAAAACATCATTTACCGCTTCTGTGAAAACACTTTCTTTTGTAATAGAACAAACCCTAAAATTTGCATTCAATTTATCACACATAATGGCATAAGATGTGTTTTGTTCATCTTTGACATAAAAAATTGTATCAATACTATCTTCATTTAATAATTCTGGTTTTTCTTTCAAAGTTGCTGCAATACCCTGACTTAGAGCATTTTTACTAAGAATTCTTTTAATATCTTCATGCAACAAGATAGTGCCATCTGGAGAATAAACGCCCACATAAGAATTATCTGTATGTCCTAGTGCTAAAACATCTCTAGAAAATCTAGCCAAATCATAATCCCCACCTACAACACCTATAAATTGACCATTTCTAATAATTGGCATTGCATAAGTTACTCCTACATTTCCACTGCTTGCAGATTTATAGGGCTCTGTAATAATAAAATCTTGAGCTGCCTTCGCTTCTTTATACCAAGGGCGATTTCTTGTATCGTAGTTTTGTGCCATACCCAAAATTTCGCCATCAGATTGGTAATTCAAACCACTATCTTCAAGTCCTACATAAACAAGTTCAAAGTCATCTGCTTTTGCAAATGCTTCTACTAAAAACATCAATTCTTCTTCTGTAATATTAGGCTTTTTTGCAATTTCTTCGGCCAAAACTTTAATAGTTTGCCCCTTGCCCATTTCATAGCTTTTAAAAGTTTGTGCTACATCCACCATAGCTTTTCTTTGAAGTTCTTGGAGCATTCCATAAGTATTAGTTTTGGATTCAAAAACCAACCATACTAATCACTATCAAAATAAGGGTAATTAACGAACCCAGCCATAGCATTAGTTTTAATGACATACCTACAAATTTTTCTTGAGTTTTTTGCTTCATACTTTCTCCTTCCTTGTTGTATTTACATTAAATTAACCCAATTAAAACATAGAAATTTATTGCAAATAGCAATACAATATAATTAAATATTGCAAAACAATGCAATACTGTAGCCTGTAAAGTGAATTCTGTATTTTATAAAAAGAGAAATTAAAATTTTATTAACATAAACTTAAATATATTTTTAATATGGTTTATTTTATTTAAGTTAAAGGTAGCTTCAAAACCCTATGAAATACCCTAAATCTCTTAGGTATCTTGGCTTTTCTAAAAAATTCTTTTTCATTTTTTGAAAGAATGATTTTATCCCTTAAATTAGGGAATACATAAAGCTTATTATTGCTTTTTTCTATCACAATTTTATCACCAAAAACACAAGAAAATTCTTCCTTTTTTAATAAGTTTTGTAACTGAAATTTTTGTCTTTTTGAAAGTAAATAATCCAGATTTTTACTAGCTTTATCCAATAAAATCAAATCATTTTTGCCACTCTCAAAACAAAAATATCCACCCAAGTTTTCTAGTTCTTCTTCTGCCCTATTCTTAGCCAAAAGCCTTAAACTAAAGGAAATACCGCTATGAAACTCTTCTAAAAATTTTTGAGTAAAATTCTTTCTAAAATAGTTTCTTTTGTAAAACAAATAATTATTGCTGAAATCTTCAAAATAAAAACTTGTATTTTTTTCTAAGTATTTTATAAGATTAGATTTTTTTATATAAAGCAAAGGACGCACAATATAATAATTTTTATCTTGATAATTTCTTTTAGTTAAACTTGGAATAAGTGTGTTTAAAACATCTGTTCCTTTAGCAAACTGCATCATAAACCATTCTAATAAATCATCTAATTGGTGTGCTAAAATGAGGTTTTTATACCCATATTCTCTAATAAGCGTATTAAAAAAATCATAACGCATTTTTCTAGCATTTGCTTCAAAATTTTGTTCTATTTTTGGTGCTTCATAAACAAAACATTTTTTATTATCAAAAAAGGCTAATTGCCTAGCACGAGAAATTTCTAGGCTTGATTGTTTTCTTATTTTATAATCTACAATGGCTATATCAAAACTAATTTTTGCTTCTTTTAAAAGATAATAAAGTGCAGTAGAATCCACTCCACAAGAGAGAGCAAGAAGATTTTTTTCTCCCCTTAGAAGTTGCAAATGCTCTAAGGGAAAATTATAATTTTCCAATCACACAACCCACAGGATTTTCTCCTGCAATTTGAGTGATTTTCACTCTATAATAACCTGTCTGCAACTCTTCATCAATCTCCTTATCATTAATCAGTATTTCTCCATCAATCTGTGGAGCAAAGCGAATATCTCTTGCACTAAAGAAAAATTCATGTTCTTGTGATTTTCCTTCAATAATCACATCTATTTCTTGATGTAGAAGATTTTTTAACCCCTCTTTATATTGTTTGCTAAAAATTGTGTCAATCTTTTTTAATCTTGCTTTTATAAGCTTAGGTTCAATCTGCTCCATGCTTGCACTTTTTGTCCCCTCCTCACTTGAAAATGCAAAGAGATTCATTCTATCAAAACGGTATTCTTCTATAAAATCACAAAGCTCTTGAAAATCTTCTTCTTCCTCGCCTGGATGCCCTATAATAAAACTCGTTCTTAAAAAAGCATTAGGAGCTTTTTGCATTTGTTTTAAAAGTTCTTTATACTTTGTGCTTCTATTCATTGCCTTTAAAACTTTACTAGAAGCATGCTGGAGTGGCATATCAAAATAATTAACAAATACAGGAGAATTAATAATAGCTTCTATCAACTCTTTAGAAGTGGTTGAAGGATAAAGATATAAAATCCTAGCACTTCTTATCTCCAATCCTTCATAATAAAGCTTATCAATCTCTTCAATAAGCCTAACAAGTCCATCTTTTATACCTAAATCCATCATATAAGAACTTGTATCTTGAGAGATGAAGCTAAAATCTCTAAACCCCTCTTTAACTAAATTTTTTAACTCTTTTAGACTAGATTCCAAAGTGCGTGAATGCAATTTACCCTTAAAAGATGGAATAGCACAGAAGCTACATTTTTGGTTACAACCTTCTGATAGCTTAATGTAAGCATGAATGCTAGAACCACTGATTATTCTTTTATTCTCTTCTGTGGCTAAAAAGACACCCTTATGCACTCCTGCATCTATTGTCTTTCCACTTCTTTTGCGCTCTTCTAACATTAAATCAATCTTATCATAATCTCCAACACCTGTGATAATATCAATTTCTGGAATTTCTTCTCTTAATTCTTTAGCATAACGCTCACTTAAACACCCACTTGCTACTAAAATAGAATCCTTTCTCTTATTCTCTAATGCTTTTAAAATTTCTTGCACGCTTTCTTGCTTGGCAGCCTCAATAAAACCACAAGTATTGATAATAATTACATCTGCTTCTTCCAAATTTTGTGTATTCTCATAATCTTTTAATCTTCCTAGCATTACTTCGCTATCCACAAGATTTTTTGTGCAACCCAAAGAAATTAAATGCAGTTTTTTGTCCATATTCTTCCTATAAATTATAAAGTTTGTATTTTTTTAAGTGCAGCCCTTACCATAGCACCCACCTCATCACTCTCTATGCCCTTAATGGCTTTTTGTATCACATCATTTTTATAACCTAAAGACTCTAGTGCTAAAACTACTTGATGAAGGTTAGAATCTTCTTTAACAGTTTTAGAATCTTGTGTAAGCTCTAGTGACCAACCTGAAATTTCTACCAAAATTCTCCCTGCACTTTTAGGGCCAATCCCTGGAACCCTTTGCATAGATTTTATATCGTTGTTTTCTATAACTTGTGCGAAAGTTTGCGGACTATAAGTAGAGAGAATTGCCATAGCCACCTTTGGCCCTACACCATTAATTTTAATAAGACGCACAAAAAGCTGTCTTTCTATATTATCCAAAAATCCAAAAAGTTGCCATGCATCTTCACGGATAATATGCGTAATTAATAAATTTGCATTTTCTCCTACTTTTTGGCTTAAGTTTTGGCTAGTTTGCAAGGATACAAACACTTCATAAACCACGCCAGCACATTTAATGCCTAATCTTGTTGGCTCTTTAAAAACTATTTCGCCTTCTAATCCTATAATCATTTTATTCCTCTATCATTTCTAATTTATCTTCTTTTTTATTAAAAACTATTTTCGTCCCATCGCCAAATTTAGGTATTATACTTAATTCAAGCTTGGGAGAGTGCAAAACATAACGCACTTCATTATAACCCACCCAACCACTTTGCACTTCTATGGTGGCTTCTTTAGTTTGCAAATCTAGCTTTGCAAGTTTATCTTTAGCTTCCTTAAAAGCCACACTAAGTGCGTTAATTTTTTGGCGTTTTTCTTTTAAAGAAGTAATAAGCTTATGGTAGGCTTCAAAATTATCTAGCAAATATTTTGGAGGAATGGTTTTTGTATTTTTATAATGAATGAGAATTTTTCTATTTTCATCTGCAATACTTTTTTGTTTTCTAGCTTCTAGACTTTGGACTTTTAATTCTTTAGTTAGCCTTATAGCCTCTTTAATGCTTTTATTTTTAGTCTCCAAAAGAGTATTATAATTTTCTTTAGCATCTGGGCTGTAATTAGCACTGATAAAAAATTTATTCTCTCCTTTATCCATAGAATGCACCACTATCTTGTAAGTCGCACAAAAAATTGCATGAGAATGCAAATAATGCACAATAATTTCATCTGCATAGATTTTGCCCCCATACATTTTATTCACTTCCACCCTATTTCCTTCAATAATGCCTGTCTCTAAAGTATCTATCCTAATATTTTTGCCTTTAGCATAGCCTTTGTGGTTTTGGATAGAAATCGTATCCGCATAGATTTTAGAATCTTGATGGGTTTGTCCGCCAACATTTACTTCTTTTGCGTGGATAATAGCATCTGCCCCGACATTTCCTTCAATATTCACACAAGAGGCTTGTATCTTCATACCTCTCCCTATGGCTTCTTTTAACTGATCGCTTTCTGTTACATTAATAGTAGTTCCACTATTGATTTGACCAATTAGCGATCCTGTTGTTTTTGCACTAATCTCACGCGTTTCTAATGTATCTTGGATCAGCAAATACTCATCTTCATAATGCAAAATTCCGCCCTTACTTGCTACATATTCAATAAGTAATTCGCTCTCTTTTGCAAAAACAGATTGTTTATCATACTGTAAAGAACTCACTTCATTAATACTTTTAGGTTCTTGTGGAATAATATACTCTCCCCTAATATTTCTCCCTGGTTTTCCTATCATAGGCTTATGAAAAACACAAATCACTTCATTAGGCAAAATAGTTTGGAAATGGTGCATTAAAATTTGCTTTTTAAACTCTAGTTTTGCTTCTTTTGTGGGGATAAAATTAATAGCCACATTAAGCCTATACGCCACTTCTTCTTTTAAAGGGTAATTAAGCTCTTTTAAAAAGGCTTTTAAAGCTTTTTTCTCTTCTACTTCATTATAGATTAAAATTTTATTCCATGCTTTTTGCTTTTTGATTTGAGAATAAAGCTCATCAAAGCTCTCTTCATTATAAACAAAACCTATTTGAAAATACAAAGTAGAATAAGAATATTCTTTATCTGTCTTTAAAAAAAAGCGATGTTCCCTCTTCTCCTTTTTTCTAATAACAATTCCATAACATTGCTTAATGATTAAATTAGGTTCTACAAGATTATCTCTCCTGCTTAAGAAAACTTCTGCTTGTGCTGGATTTAGCGAAGAAAACTCATAATCATAAACTTTTTTAGTATATGTAAGAATGGATTGCAAATCAAAATCTAACAAATCCATATCAATCTTATATTGAGAAGCAACCTGCTTTAATGTTACCTTAATATCTTCACACTCATTGACATAGCTAGAGTGGATTAAAATTCCTCCATTCTCTTTTAACATATTCTAAAACCTTTTATGCAAAAATAAGATATATAATTTTACCAAAACTTACTACAAGTATAATTTAATGTAAGGATAATTCTATGTTTTTTAAGGCTTTCTTAACAAATGGTAGCGGAATTCTCACTTCAAGAATCCTAGGTTTTTTACGCGATTTACTTACCGCAAATATCCTTGGTGCTGGAATTTTTAGCGATATTTTCTTTGTTGCGTTTAAATTACCCAATCTTTTTAGGAGGATTTTTGGAGAAGGAGCATTCAACCAATCTTTTTTACCTAGTTTTATCCATGCACGCTACAAAGGAGGTTTTGCACTAAAAATCTTGCTGTATTTTTGTGCCATTTTACTCTTATTAAGTATTTTGGTGTGTATTTTTAGCCCACAAGTTACAAAAATTCTAGCTTGGGGCTTT
The DNA here is from genome assembly GCF_003245365.1 of Helicobacter valdiviensis. Taxonomy (GTDB): domain Bacteria; phylum Campylobacterota; class Campylobacteria; order Campylobacterales; family Helicobacteraceae; genus Helicobacter_D; species Helicobacter_D valdiviensis. Next base: position 23,722 of record NZ_NBIU01000027.1, on the reverse strand, counting down.
GAGGATAAATTAATTGCTCTAGCTGCCCCTTTAGTGGCTATCAATTTTTGGTATTTATTGCTTGTATTTATCGCAACATTTTTGGGAGCCATTTTGCAATACAAACGCAGTTTTAGTGCTTGGGCTTACTCTCCTGCACTTTTGAACTTAGCTATGATTGTTGCTTTACTTCTTGCTAAAGATAGTGAGAGTTATGAAGCTGTATTAATCCTAAGTTATGGAGTATTAGCAGGGGGTATTGCACAAATCTTATTGCATTTTTATCCGCTTAAAAAATTAGGCTTTTTCAAACTTTTTTATGCAGGCTTTAAAGAATTAAAGAGCAAAAAGGATTCTATTAATCAATCTTTATCTTCTTTTAAAAAACAATTTATCCCCGCAATGATTGGAAGCTCCACAGCACAACTTGCCTCACTCATTGACACATTATTAGCTACCTTTGTAGGTGGAGCTGCCATCTCTTATTTATACTATGCTAACCGTATTTTTCAATTACCTTTAGCTATTTTTGCAATAGCTACCTCTACAGCACTTTTTCCACTTGTTGCAAAATACATAAAAAACCATCAAGAAGATTTGGCTCTAAAAGAGCTAAAGCGTTCCTTTTGGCTATTGTATGTATTGCTTGGTGGCTGTGTAATTGGCGGAATAATGCTACAAAATGAAATCATTTGGCTTTTATATGAGAGTGGAAAATTTACACGCGAAAATACTTACATTACCGCTAATGTCTTTAGTGCTTACATGATAGGACTTTTACCTTTTGGACTTGCTAAAATTTTCTCTTTATGGCTTTATTCTCTACACAAACAAGCTCTTGCAGCTAAAATCTCCGCTTTTTCTTTGGCTGTAGGGACGATTTTCTCTCTAATTCTTATGCAATCTCTTGGTGCAGTTGGTTTGGCTCTTGCAGGAAGCATTAGCGGATTTGTTGTCTTTTTTCTCACTTTGCATTTTTTTGGTTGGAAAGAGTTTTTTAATATTCTTTATGCACCCAAATGGCTCATAATAACTTCCTTCTTGTTTGCAATAGAGGCTGGTATTATTTATCTGTTTAAGCTTTATATTTTTTCTTTATAATTCAAAATATACAAAATATTTATATTTTAAAATACTATAAGCAATGTTCTAGTAACATCTAATAAACTACTAAAGGGGGTTTTATGAAACAAAAAATTAAAAAGTTAGCTTATACCATTCCGCTAGAAAGTAAATATATAGAGGGAGGAAATATTGTGGTGGCAAGATTGGAAATGCCAACCCATAAAGGCAAAAAGAAAAATATTATTTCTATTTCTCTAAATTTAGAAAACAATCCCAAAGAGCTTTCTCATCCTGAATGGAAAGTGCTTATTCCAAAAAGGAAGGTTAAAGAGCTACGCAAAGCTCTTAAAAAAGTTTGCAATTAAGCAAGACTTTGTAAAGCTTTCTCTACCCTTTTAATCACTTCTTCTTTGCTAAGAGCTGCTAAAAGGGGTGCTATCCCTACGCCACCACTTTTACCCAAAAGTGCATAACGCAAAGGCATAAAGAGATTTTTTGCTTTAATACCTTGAAAGTCTGCAAAAGTTGCGATTTCATTCTCTGCATTCTCCACACTTTCAATAGGGGTTTTTAAAGCTTTCAAATACACCATAAATTCTTCTAAAAGATGGATATTTTCTTGAGTATTTACTTTGCTTTTCATTTTTACATCAAAATCTTGCACTTCATTTACACACTCATTTACAAGATTTGCAAATTCTTGCAAGGTTTTAGAACGCTCTTTAATCTCTGGATATAGAATTTTTTGTGCATTTTCTTGGGGGATTTTTGCTCCATATAAAGGCAATAAATTACTAAGCTCTTCATCGCTTAAAAGATTAAGATAATGGTGGTTTAACCAAAGCAATTTTTCTTGATTATATGCAGAAGGCGAAGTATTGAGTGTATAAGGATTAAATAACTCTAACATTTCTTCTTTGCTAAAAATCTCTTGATCTTTATGGCTAAAACCAAGCCTTACTAAAAAATTCAAAAGCGCATGGGGCAAATAACCCATTTCTTTATATTCCATTACACTCATTGCGCCATCTCTTTTGCTAAGCTTATGCCCCTCTGGATTAAGTATCATAGGCACATGGAAAAATCGCGGTATTTTAAATCCCAATGCTTCATAAATAATAATTTGTTTTGGAGTATTGCTTAGATGATCATCACCTCTAATAATATCTGTTACACCCATTAAAGCATCATCAATTGCCACTACGAAATTATAAGTAGGCGTCCCATCACTTCTTGCAATAATAAAATCGTCCAACTCTTTTGCTTGGATATTCATCTCACCTTTAATGCCATCTTTAAATTTAATCTCTCCACTAAGAGGTGCTTTAATCCTAACAACGGGTGCAATATTACTAGGAGGTGTTCCTTTAAAATCGCGGTAGCGGTTGTCGTATTTTGGAGTTTCCCCTCTTTGCCTTTGCTCTTCACGCAAAGCATCTAACTCCTCTTTACTCATATAGCAATAATACGCCTTACCCTCATCTAAAAGTTTTTTTACATATTCTTGATAGAGTGGAAATCTCTGACTTTGATACACAACCTCCCCATCATAATCCATTCCTACCCAATCAAAAGCCTCTATAATAGCTTCTTTAGCATCTGTAGAATTTCTTGCTAAATCTGTATCTTCAATTCTTAAAAGAAATTTTCCCTTATTTTTTCTTGCATAAAGATAGTTAAAAAGTGCTGTTCTTAATCCACCAATATGCAAATATCCCGTAGGAGAAGGGGCAAAACGCGTTACAATCATCTCTTCCATATTTAACTCCAATTAACTAAATTAAAATATTTTATCACAATCTATCTAAATCCTAAATTGTCTAAATCCAAAGGTTATCTAGCAACCTAACACCTTCAACCCTAGCTACAACCAAAATAAGAGTAGAATCTTTTTGGATTTTTGCTTGATTTTGCAAACTTCTATCCACAATCACAAAATATTCCACTTCTAAACCTTCTAATGCTTTTAAGCCTGCCTCAATGATTTTTTCAGATTCTATCTCTCCTTGCATAATAAGACGCATTGCTACATTTAAAGAATTTGAAATTTTTAAAGCTTCTTTTCTCCCCTCATCACTTAAATAGACATTTCTTGAACTAAGCGCTAAGCCCTCATTGCTTCTCACAATCGGACAAGGAACAATCTCTATAGGCAAAAACAAATCTTCCACCATTTTTTGAATAATCAAAAGTTGCTGTGCATCCTTTTTACCAAAAAAAGCTTTATTAGCTTGGGTTAAAAAAAACAACTTGCTAACCACTTGTAACACCCCATTAAAATGCCCTGGACGCACCTTACCTTCCAATACATTTACCATAGATTGCGGCGCATTAAAAGTGGTTTGAAATTCTTCTTTTAGGGGATAGACTTCTTCAATCTTTGGCATAAAAACAATATCTACACCCGCTTTTTGACACACATTTAAATCTGCTTCTTCTTTTCTTGGGTATTTGCTAAAATCCTCATTAGCACCAAATTGCGTAGGATTAACAAAAATAGACACTATGCTTAAATTACACTCTTTTATACAAGCTTCTATTAAAGACAAATGCCCATTATGTAAAGCTCCCATTGTCGGAACTAGCCCTATTAAGTTTGTAGGATTTTTTACTTTATAATCTTTAATAAAATCTTGCAATTCTTTTCTTTTAGTAAAAACCAACATTTTTTACTCCCAAAATATATTAAAAAAATAAATGTGAAATTATGCGTCTATTAGACTTAAAATTATGTAATTTATAAGCAAACTTATGGGATTTACATTTACCACTTTAAAAGTGGTAAAACTTAGTGAAGTGCAGAATTTAATTCAATTTTGCGATTAGAGCGGAATGCTATCATTGCTCCACTTTTAGAATCTTGTCTAAAATGCACGCCATTTTTTCCTGAAAGCTCTTTGCCTTTATAAAGCCCACTTTCATTAACGCTAAAATCTGGATTAATTTCTGCTAATTTTTGTGCTTCTTCTTGTGAAATCTTAAATACAGTTCCTGCCAAAACAGCAATTCCACCATCTACAATACAACCATCTCCTAAGCTAATTCCAGTAGAGCTATTAACACCTAAAAGACAATTTTTGCCAATGCTAATAGGATCATTATTTCCACCGCTTAATACTCCTAAAATGCTAGCACCTCCGCCTACATCACTTCCCTCACCTACAATAACGCTAGATGAAATTCTACCTTCATTCATACAAGCACCCATAGCACCTGCATTAAAATTCACATAACTAGCTCCAGGCATTTGTGTATAACCACCACTACCAAGATATGCACCAAAGCGAGTTTTAGCACTATCAAGTAGGCGGATATTATCATATTGTGGGATTACTTGCATTAAATAGCGTGGGAATTTATCCACAAAATCAATAGCAGGGAATTCCCCTCGCATTTTAAGGGCAATTTCATTTTCTCTTAGCCACTCAAGCTCATAAGGCACATTTCCACTCCAAGCCACATTGCTTAAAAGTCCAAAAATTCCATCTAAACACAAACTTCTTAAAGGTGCTTTACCTAAAGAGAGTGCAAGAAGCTTCATATAAGCACTCTCTACACTTTTTGCTTGTGTATCTTCATAAATAGCACAAAAACGGTAGCGAAAATCTCCATTTTCTGTATAAATTCTATCTTCTTGCAAAGCTCTTTGAAGCTCCAAAAGAACTGCAACATTTTTGTGTGCATTAGGGTTTTCTAAAGTTTGTGCAATATAAGGAGCAAAATACTCTAGTGCTTTAATTACAAATTCTTCTGTGATACCAAAAACAAGCTCACTGCTCTCATCATTTAAAATCTCACATTCATTTCTTAAATCCCAAAAAATAGCATAAGAGCCAAAATTTTCTTTCCAATTTAATACAGGATAAGTAGCCTGAAGCACTTTATTGCTTAAAATCCCTACATCTGCATAGCAAATCCCAAAACCTATTGGTTCTCTATAGTCGCTTTTATTCTGAATGTTATTCACCGCTTCTTTAAATTCAAGAGTATTCATTTATTCTCCTAGATTATCTTTTTAGTTTAGATTATAGCTAGAAAGTTTTTAAAAATAAATTTTATCCTCAAAGGCTTGTATTAAATTATTAAAAATTTAGCTGCTTTTTTGTATCATTGCGTAGAAATTTACTTATTTTTTGGATTAAAGAATGAAAAAATTTAGTTATAAAGATTCTGGAGTTGATATTCAAGAGGGCAATGCACTCGTAGATGACTTAAAAAGTCTTGTAAAATCCACTTTTAATGCAAATGTTTTAGGTGGCATTGGTTCATTTAGTGGTGCTTATGCACTTCCTAGCGGTTATAAAGAACCTGTAATCTTAGCAGCTACTGATGGAGTAGGAACAAAACTAAGATTAGCTATTGATTTTAATAAGTTTGATGGGGTTGGGATTGATTTAGTAGCAATGTGCGTGAATGATTTAATTTGCAACTTTGCGACACCTCTTTTCTTTTTAGACTATTATGCGACTGGAAAACTAGATAAAAATAGAGCCTTAGAAGTAATCAAAGGTATTACACTTGGTTGCAAAGAAGCAGAATGTGCGTTAATAGGTGGAGAGAGTGCCGAAATGCCTGGAATGTATGAGGGTGAAGATTTTGATTTGGCTGGATTTGCAGTGGGTATAGGCGAAAAAGAAAAAGTGCAACAAACAAGCACCGCTAAAGCAAATGATATTTTAATTGCACTTCCAAGTAGCGGAATCCACTCTAATGGATATTCACTTGTTAGAAAAATCCTACAAGAAAATAAAATAAATTTAGAGCAAGATTTTAATGGCAAACCTTTAATTGAAACCCTACTAACCCCAACTAAAATCTATGTAAAAACTTTCAAAAAACTAGAAAATAAAATCAAAGCCCTAGCCCATATTACTGGTGGAGGCTTAATAGAAAATTTACCTCGCTGTCTGCCACAAGGAATAGGAGCTTGCATAGAAGAAAGCAATATCCAAAAATTACCTATTTTTGATTTTTTAAGCCATTATGTGGAGCAAGATGATATTTATAGAACATTCAATATGGGTGTAGGAATGGTATTAGTAGTGGATGAAAAAGATGTGGATGAAGTCCTAAAACAGAGTGATGGCTATGTGCTTGGCATACTCACAAAAACAGATAATGGCATTACTATAAAATAGCAATTTGATTAATTTGCGTTTTTTAGATAAAATGTAGGAATTTTTTAAGGCAGGGGCAAGTAATTTTGAAGCTATTTTCTATTTTTGAGCGTTTTTTTAAGCTTTATTCCATTCCCATATTTATTTTAGTGCTTTCTTTTGGGATTTACTATCTTATTTTTGAAGTGGTTAGCAATCAAGACAATACTAAAATAGCAAAAACTGAAGCGGAGATTATGCAAACCACACAAGTAGGCAAAGAAGCCTCCCTGCCTCAAGACATAAGCGACATACAAAAAGAAGTAGAAAAACCCAAAACAGATACACCATTCCTAGAAACCCTACCCAAGCCTATAGAAGAGCCAAAAAAGCAAGAATTGGTAGTTTCAAAAGTTCCTTCTCTCAACATAAGAAAAGAGCCTAGCACGACTTCAGAAATCATGGGAAAATTAACCCCTACTCTCTATGCAGTGATCTTAGAGCAACAAGGGGACTGGATTTTAATAGGAAATTACTATAACCATGCAACTCTTGGCTGGGTTTTAAAGTCTTATACTAAACCCTACTTTTTGGAAGAAAATCCTAAAATGCCACAGACTAGTTCAACAAACCAAGACAATTCTTTGCAAAAAGGTTCTATGATTTTTTACACTTCAAGAGTTCTAGCACTCAATATTAGACAAGAGCCTAACACACAAAGCGAAATTCTAGGCAAACTCACTCCTGATGATATGGTAGAAATCTTAGAAGAACAAGGAAGCTGGGTAAAAATCAAAGATGCTAAAGGTGGCAACAAAAATGGCTGGGTAGTAAAAAGATCCCTAGAGGCTTTATAATGCAATTTGCAGTTATTGGGAATCCTATCTCCCATTCACTCTCCCCACTTTTACACAACAACGCCTTCAAAGCCTTAAAAATCCCTGCATATTATGGAAGAATACTTTTTAATGATGAAGAGCATTTTCGCACGCATCTAAACTCTTATGCACTAAATGGGGCAAATATCACCATTCCCTTTAAAGAAGTTGCTTATAGCATATGTGATAGCGTTTTTGGCATTGCAAAAAAAATAGGAGCTACCAACACACTCGTATTTAAAGAAGACAAAATCTATGGTTACAATACAGATGCTCTAGGCTTCTACCAATGTATAGAAAAGGAAAATTTTAAAACCGCCCTAGTAATTGGTGCGGGGGGTTCTGCTAGAGCCATTGTAGCTATTTTAGAAGAAAAAGGTTTTGAGGTTACTCTCATTAACCGCTCCAAGCAAAGATTGCAAAATTTCCAAGATTTTAAAATCCAAACTTCTACTTTTGAAGATTTCAAACCCAAGCACTCTTTTGATATTATCATCAACACAACCCCAAGCACACTAACAAGCCACACATTGCCCTTAGAGGAAAATCGCCTCATAGATATTTTTCAAAATGCAAAAATGGCATTTGATTTAGTCTATGGAATAGATTCTCCTTTTTTAAACCTAGCAAAAACACATCATCTAAAAACAGAAGATGGCAAAAATATGCTGATTTATCAAGCCATTTTAGCTTTTGAAATTTTTATGCAATCTTTTAACAAAACTATTGATACAAAAATTCTAAAAACAACAATGCAAACCACATTGTATTAATTTTATGCTACAATATGCTTATTCACTAAAAGGAGTAGAGCATGAATGTAACAATCACAGCAAGACATTTTGAGCTAACAGATTCTATTAAAGACTATATCACACGCCTTATTGAGAGTCTAGAAAAATATAATCTAGATATTATTAGCACAAAAATTGTCATTTCTTACCAAGAAAAAAAGGGCAAAGAAAAAAAGAAAAGACTTTTTAACTTTGATATTACTCTTTCTATGGCAAAAACAAACACCGTAGTCATTAGCCAAAAAGATAAAGACTTATATGCAGCAGCAGATTTGGCAATTTCAAGAATGCATAAAATTTTGCGTCGCTACCATGATAAAATCAATATCAAACACGCAATAAGAACAGATGATTTAATGGTAGCACCTATTTTAGCCGATGAAGCACTTACACTAACTAGCGAAGATGAAATTGTCCCTATGGATTTAGATCTCCATAAGCCTTTAGATATTGAAGATGCACTAGAAAGATTAAAAAGTAGCTCCCAACAATTTTTTGTTTTTAACGACAAGGATTCTAAAATGCGTGTGATTTACAAAAGGATTGATGGAAAATATGGCCTCTACTAAGAAAATATACTTAGTAGGTGGGGCAGTTAGAGATATGCTCTTAAATCTGCCCTTAAATGACAAAGATTATGTAGCAGTCGGCTACACACAAGAAGATTTCTCTCACTTAAGACGCGTTGGCAAAAGCTTTCCTGTATTTTTACAAGATAACTCCACTCAAATTGCACTTGCGCGCAAAGAATTTAAAATAGACAAAGGCTATAATGGCTTTTCTTTTGAGATAGAAAATGTTAGCTTAGAAGAAGACTTAAAACGCCGTGATTTAACTATCAATGCACTTGCTTATGATGAAGAAGAACAAAAAATTATTGACTATTTTGGAGGAAAAGAAGATTTAAAAAACAAAATCTTACGCCATGTGAGCAAAGCTTTTTGTGAAGATCCTTTACGAATTTTACGCCTTGCTAGATTTAGAGCGCGTTTTGGAGAAGAATGGAGAATACACCCTAGCACAAAAGAGCTTGTTTATTCTATGAAAGAAACCCTAAAAGAGCTAGAGCCAAACCGCGTTTATAAAGAAGTAGAAAATGCAATGCAACACCCAAAATCTGCACTTTTTTTTAGCACTCTTTTAGAGCTTAAAGTTTTAAAATATGCTTTCCCCAACCTTTATAAAACACCCACACTTTTACATAATTTAAGCACTTTACAAAAACTAGATAATCAAGCTTTGCTTTTAAAATTTGCCGCTTTATTTTTAAATTCTACCCATTTAGATTTACAAATTCCCAAAAAAATCCTAAATCCTCTTTTGCTTCTTTTAAAAAATCAAGAATCCTTTAAAAATCTAGCACAAATACCCCCAAAAACCCTATTGAATCTCCTAGAATCCTATAAAGATATCCATTTATTAAAACAACAAATCAAGCTACACAATGCACAAACCAACACCCCCCTAAAAGCAAAATGGATCCTAAGCACTTACAAAAAATTAAAAAATTATTCCATAAAAGAATGGCTTTATTCCCAGAAACAGCCTATTCCACCGCTTGTTATTAAAGAAAAAATACAGCAAGACAAATATCTTTTATTGCTCCAAGCTTTAAAAACACAACCTTATAAAACAAGTATTTTTTAAGTATTATTGGATAAAATACAAACTTTTATTTGGCTTAAGGTTTAAGCACACAGCATTTTCTTTTTAAACTTCTTTATAGAAATTCACGCTGTTTATTCATATTTATTTTGGAGGAATCTATGAAATTGGCTATTTTGCCTATTTTGGCAGGAGTTGCTTTGGGCGTATTAGCACCGGTGCTAGTTTATTTTGGGAACCCAGGCAATATGGGAATGTGTGCTGCATGTTTTACGCGAGATATTGCAGGGGCTCTCAACTTGCATCAAGCAGGAATTGTGCAATATATTCGCCCAGAAATTATTGGTTTAGTCTTTGGAGCTTTGATTACTTCTTTTTTCTTAGGAGAATTTAGAGCAAGAGCAGGTTCAGCACCCATTGTGCGTTTTATGCTAGGTGCTTTTGCCATGATTGGTGCTCTTGTGTTTTTAGGTTGTCCTTGGAGAATGTGGCTTAGATTAAGCGGGGGTGATTTAAGTGCATTAGCAGGTGTTGGAGGACTTATTGTTGGAATTTTAATAGGTTTATTTTTCTTAAAAAGAGGTTTTTCACTAGGAAGAAATAGACAAACTAGCAAAATTGTTGGCTTAGCCTTTCCCCTCTTTGCACTTTTGCTTTTTGGACTTTTAATGTGGAGCTTATGGGATCCTAATACACTTGTCAAAACCTCACAAAAAGGACCTGGCTCACAGCATGCACCTCTAATCCTTTCCTTAATTGCAGGACTATTTTTAGGAGCTATTTTCCAAAGAAGCCGTTTTTGTATGATTGCTGCTGTTAGAGATACAGTGCTTTTTAAAGACACACATATTTTGCAAGGCGTAATTGCTCTTGTTATCGTAGCATTTTTAACCAATCTTGCATTAGGAAGCTTCCATCTTGGATTTAGCAACCAACCCATAGCACACAACGATGCAGTATGGAACTTTTTAGGAATGTTACTCTCTGGTATTGCATTTACACTTGCTGGAGGATGTCCTGGAAGACAACTTGTTCTAGCGGGCGAAGGCGATGGAGATGCAGGGGTATTCGTGTTTGGCTTACTTTTTGGAGCGGCTATAGCACACAATTTTGGCTTAGCAAGCTCTCCTGCTGGAATTGGAGCTAACGCACCTATAGCAGTATTTTTAGGTATTGTCTTTTGTATTATTGTAGCAATTTTTGCTAAAGAAAGGAGAGCATAATGAAAGAGCTTGATGTAAGAGGGCTATCCTGCCCCGAGCCCGTTTTAAATCTAAAACCCCTTATAGATGAGGGCTGTTTGGAGATTAAAGTATTATGTAGTTGCGGTGCCTCCAATGAAAATATTCAAAGAATGGCTAAAAATCATAATTATGAAGTTAATTTATTAGAATCTAGTGGAGATGAATTTGTATATCTCCTAAAAAAGAAAGGATAATTTTGAAGCCAAAAAGGTTAGTGTATTTAGACAATGCTGCTACAAGCTTTCCAAAAGCTCCAGGTGTTAAAGAGGCAATGAGTGATTTTTTAGAAAATATCGGTGCAAGCCCTAGCAGAAGTGCCCATCCTCTCTCCATTGCTTCTGGGAGAATCTTGCATACAAGCAGAAGTCTTTTAGCTAAAATGCTTGGCTTAAAGGATTTAAAAAGAATCCTCTTCACTCTTAATGCCACAAGTGCAATCAACACTGCCTTACAAGGCGTCTTAAAAGAAAATGATATTGTCGTAACCACACAAATAGAACACAATGCCATAAAACGCCCACTAAATGCACTCAAAAATAAACTAAATTTGCAAATTAGGGAAATCCCTACAGATAGCCTTGGCAATATTGATTTAAAAATCGCAAAAGAGATGTGCAAGGGTGCAAAAATGCTTGCATGTGTGCATGTAAATAATGTAATGGGTGCTATCTTACCCATTGGGGCATTAAGCCAAATTACAAAAGAAACCCAAACACTCTTCTTGCTAGATGCAACACAAAGTGCGGGTATTCTCCCATTAGAAGATATTTTTTCTAAGGTAGATTTATTAGCACTTAGCGCACATAAAGGACTTTTAGCTCCAATGGGGATTGGGGTTTTAGCATTAAGCGATACTTTTAATCAAGAAAGTTTAGAACCTCTTATTTTTGGAGGAACAGGAAGCCTTAGTCAAGAGGAATTCCAACCCAACTTTTTGCCTGATAGATTTGAAAGCGGAACGCCTAATATGCATGGTATAGCAGGGCTTAAAGTTGCATTAGAATGGATAGAGCAAAAGGGGGTTAAAAATATCTATCAAGAAAAATATGAACTTGGAATGTATTTGCAAGAAAGATTAAAATCTCTTAATGGAATACAAACTTATTTTCCAACCCATGGAATTGCAAATTTCTCTTTTAGAATGCAAAATAAAAGCATTTCTGAGGTGGATTTCAAACTTGGAGAGAATTATGGAATTTGTCTAAGAATGGGTTTGCACTGCTCTCCTGCTACACATAATATTTTAGGCACTTTAAAAGAAGGTGGAACTCTTAGAATAGGACTTGGAGCTTTCAATACAAAAGAAGAAATTGATTATTTAATCTATGCACTTCAAGAAATTAACAAAAACTAAGGAAATAAAATGCAAAAAGGATATATTCTAGTCTTTAGCAGTGCGGACGCCTTTTATGGCGAGGAGATTTTAAAAGAAATACCGCACACTCTAATCAAGCTTATGCCAACACCTAGGGAACTAAGTAGCGATTGTGGAATATGCATCTATTTTGAATGCCAAAATCAAGATATTTTAACCCAAAAACTTGATGAAAAAAACCTAGAATATGAAATTAAATTACAATCTTTTTAAATAAGTTTATACTATTAATCCATACATTAAAGCACTATTTCAATCAATAAGAAATCCAAATTCTAATAAGCATATTAGCATTTTCATAAACCTTTCCTAAACTTTAAAACTTATTTTTGCTTTCCCAAATAGCATTTAACTTCCTAATCAATCCCATTTAGCTATCTACTTTCTTTAGCTTTTATTTAGCAAGTCTGTAAAATTTGCCAACAATCACCCCCATTGCAAAATTCCAAATTCATACCCTATTAAATTTTCTTAAAACAAAATCTATTGATAGCTTGGCAAAATTTACTCTTTTTGCATTCTTTTTAACATAGCAAAACTACTTAAAGCTCCAAAAGCGGTATTCTTCCCGCCCGCCCAAACCTCTTAAAAGCTATGTTTTTGTGATACAATTCTTTTAAAAGTGATAGAATCATAGTGAAATATTTTGAACTTGTTAAGAAAAAGAAATAAAATATGGAACTTTCTACAAAAATAAAAGAATAGAGAGCATTTTGGTTGGCCACAAACCGATTTATCAAAAAAATCAGGCGTTTCAATAAGTTCAATAAAAAAATACTTCTGCTTTTAATATAAGCCCTTCATCTTTCATAGGTGAAAATATGTCCGACAATCGCCAAAAAATGTCCTACAAATACTTTTTTACTAGAAACTTCGCAACAAACCTTAAATGATGAAATAGTTATAATACCTTTCTATGAAAATGTTAGAGCAAGTGCAGGAAGTGGTGCCTATAATGATGAAGAAAGTAGCCAATCCTTTAGCTTTTCTAAGAGTTTCTTGCGGGAATACTTTGGGCTACTTTCCTTTGCTAATCTATCAGTTATTATAGGATATGGTAATTCTATGTCTCCCACTCTCCCAGAGAATTGCTATCTTTTAGTGCAACAAGGAGAAGCTAAAGAGGGGGAAATATGTGTAACACGCATTAAAAGAGGAGGTATATGTAAAACGCCTCCAAAAACGCCCTAAACTCAAACTGCTTAGTGATAATAAAGCATATGAACCCATAGAGCTAGAAGGGGAGAATTTTGAAATACTAGGACGCGTTGTAGGTTATTTTAAAAAAACTGCCCTTTGAAATCTTTTTAAATAGCGTTTAATAGGCATTTATTAGCTATTTGTAAAGTAAGTGTCCAGTAAATATCAAGCAAGTATAAAGCAAACCATCAAGAAATGTAAAGCAAAAATACTCGCTTTGATTTTTTACATTACTTTATAACTACACCCTAAACATAACAAATACAGACTAAAACTATTTCTATTGCTATGATACAACTTAAATAATCTATTCAAAGATTACAACAACCTTGTCTATCTAAATTGTTTTGATGACTTTATATTTTGATTTTTTACTCTCCCAACTCTTTTGCAAACAAACCCCTTTATACAATGCTATTTTTGTCTCTTTGTTAGTCTTTTGTATCTTATTCACACATTCTTAATTTAATGTTTTTAGAAGATTATATGATATATTTAACTTTTTATATTAATCGGTTTTTTTCTTAATAAAGACTTTTGAAGATTTAATTAAAATCATAACTTTTATAGATATGAATATATATACGAAAACTCGTATTTTTCAAATTCTTATAACAATACTTTAAAAGGTAATTTAAGACTTTGATGGTCTAGAAGCAATTAATTAAAATGCAAAATTGCAGAACCCCAAGTAAGCCCACCACCAAAAGCATCTAAGAGCAATTTAGAGCCTTTTTTAATTTTGCCCTCTTCATAAAGATCATTAATCGCCATAGGTATAGAAGCTGCTGAGGTATTGCCATATTTTTGGACTGTTAGAGCAACTTTCTCTTTAGGGAAAGAAAGTGAATCGCCTACCGCAGAAATAATGCGTAAATTGGCTTGATGTGGAACAAAATAATCAATATCTTCTTTATCTAAATGGTTTCTTTTTAAAATCTCCACAACATCATTAGTAAGCGTTTTAACTGCTAGCTTGAATGTTTCATTGCCTTTCATTTTAATAAATTGCATTCTCTCTTGCAACATTGCCTCATTTGCAGGATTCTTACTGCCACAACCTGGAGTTATCAAAAAGTCCTTATACTGTCCATTAGAAGAAATATTTACATCTATAATGCTTTCTTCCTGATTGCTTGTAGTGCCAATAACTGCTGCACCTGCACCATCACCAAAAAGCACACAAGTGCTTCTATCTTGCATATCAATAATACTTGAAAGCTTTTCTGCACCAATAATTAAAACATTTTTACAAGCTTTAGAAACAATAAAGGATTTTGCCAACGAAAGAAGATAAATAAATCCACTACAAGCTGCACTAATATCAAATGCAGGCTTATTAATAATCCCAAGATTATGAGCTACAACACAAGCGGTTGATGGCATACAAAAATAATCAGGAGAAATGGTAGCAACAATCACCATATCCACTTCTTCTGGAGTGATTTTTGCTCTCTCTAGCGCAATTTTAGCTGCCTTTGTAGCTAAATCGCTTGTAGCTTCACCAGCCTGTGCAAAACGCCTTTCTTTAATACCTGTGCGTTTGCTAATCCACTCATCACTTGTATCTACTATCTTTGCTAAATCATCATTTGTAACGATTTTCTCAGGAACATAAGCACCAATGGATTTTAAACTCGCATAAATTTCACTTTCCATTGGCTAACCTTCATTTATTTATATTGCTTAATAGCATTAAAAATTTTATCATTGATATTATTTTCTAAAGTGCTAATGGCTTGAAAAATAGCATTTTTCATAGCTTTAGCATTGCTCTTACCATGACAAATAATCACGCTACCATTGATCCCAAGCAGTGGAGCACCACCATATTCTGCATAATCAATCTGTTTTTTTAGCTTTCTAAAAACATTTTTCATAAACAATGCACCAAAAATTCCTATAGGGGAAGATTTAATGTATTTTCTCAAAAGATATACAATAGAGTCTGCAACTCCTTCGCTCGTTTTTAGAACAATATTTCCCACAAAACCATCACACACAATAACCTCTACTGAAGAATCAAAAATATTATTACCCTCAATATTGCCTATAAATGCAGGATGTTTTTTTAATAAAGCAGAAGCTTCTCTTGTGATTTCATTGCCTTTACATTCTTCTTCACCATTAGCTAAAATACCTATTTTAGCATTGTGATGCATAAGCACAGATGTAGCATATTCATATCCCATGATACCAAACTCAAAGAGATTTTCACTTTTGCATTCTACATTTGCACCCGCATCTACTACTAAAGATCGTTTTCCATCAATTCTTGGCATAAGCGTGCAAATAGCAGGACGCGAAACTCCCTCAATCCTACCAACTTTCAGTGTTGCCAAACTCATGGTAGCACCACTATGTCCTGCAGACACAACCGCATCTACTTCTTTATTTTTTAGCATTTCAATAGCAACATAAATAGAGCTTTCTTTGCGTTTTAATGCTGAAGTAGCTCCCTCTTCCATTGTGATAAAATCTTCACAATGAACGATTTGGATTCTTTTAGCAAATTCTGCAGGAATAAGTGGCTCTAAAACCTCTTTATTTCCCACTAAAATTGCTTCAAAATTCTTTTCTTTTAATGCTAATAAAACACCTTCCACTAAGGGCAAAGATCCAAAATCTCCACCCATTGCATCAATAGCAACTTTCATACTGGTTTGCTAACCTTAGTTTTTATAGTTTCCAGTAAATTTATTAACACGGTGTGGCATTTTCCATGTGCCATCTTTATCTTTAACAGGCATTGCTAAAGTAATTTTGTAATGTGTTCTTCTCTTTGCTGCTCTTGTTTTACTAACGCGTCTCTTTGGAACTGCCATAATTTACTCCTTAAGTTAATTTAATCGTCTTTTGTGTGAAAATCACAGCGAATCATTTCTAATTCGCTCCTTAGAATTTCTAAAAAATCAATCATACCATTTTCACACTCAATAATTTCTTCAAAATTTTCAGTTTCACAACAAAAAATACCATCACTTAGATAAAATTCCAAATTCTCATCCAAGTCTTTGAGGTATTCTTGTCCGCTCATATCACAAACCAATTCTATTTGTCCGCTAAGTCTAGCTTGAAATTTTAAAAGCCTTGTGTCATACTCGCAAGAGGATAAAAATCCCTCTAATTTTATCACATCTTTGCTATTTTCTTTAAAATCTATGCAAAAAGGAATTTTTTGCTCATTTCTTAAAGTTTGTAACGCCCTAGCAAAGGGTATTTTACTATTTGTTAGCAAATTTCTCTTTTAGCAAAGAAAAATGCGATTTCTTTTTGTGCATTTTCTAGGCTATCACTACCATGCACTGCATTTGCATCAATGCTATCTGCAAAATCTGCTCTAATTGTTCCTGCAGCTGCCTCTTTTGGATTAGTAGCACCCATAAGTTCGCGGTTTTTTGCCACTGCATTTAAACCTTCTAACACCATAACCACAACAGGACCACTTACCATAAAATCCACTAAATCAGGAAAAAAGGGTCTTTCTTTATGCACTGCATAGAACTCTTTTGCATCTCTTTTGCTAAGATAAACTCTTTTCATTGCCACAACTCTTAAACCATTAGTTTCAAACCTATCAATAATTTTACCAATTACATTTTTTTTAACAGCATCTGGCTTGATAATGGATAATGTCTGCTCCATTCATAACTCCTACCCCATAAATTTTGGGAAAAATTAAATTTAAAGGTTGCTATTATACTACCTTAAACCTACGATGAAGTTTAAAATAAATCAAAATCTTTTTGGAGGCTTAATTTGTGCAATTCTTAAAGCCCTATAAAAGCGATTAACGCCATAGTTTGCTTTAGTATCAATTTTATAGCTTAAAACTTTTAAATATTCCAAAATATCATTTTTGGATAAATCGTTCTTCAAAGCAGATTCTAAAAGAATATAATGAGGAATTTTAATATGTGAATTTTGGAATTTTTTAAAAACTTTTATATAAAATTCTCTATGCTTTTTGATGCAAACCCTTCCAAATACAAAGGGTAAATTGTGTTTTTTAACCCAAAATTCTCCCATATCAATATAATCTTTTTTGCCTTCTTTTTGCTCTTTTAACACCACTTTTAAAGCTCTATCTCCTATTAAAACACGCCCTCTAATTCCCAAAACTTTCAAAAGTGCATTGGAGGTATCTGATTGGTAATCGCTCCCACTTTGATTTTTAAGTGCAATTACACTCAATACCTTTTTTCTTGCAACAATCCCAATATTGTGTGCGTAAAATTTATAGCGTTTTTGATTAAGTGCAGTAATAGAAGAAACAAACCCAGCATCAATTCTACCAAAGATAAATTCTTGGTTTAGCTTTGCAGGATAGGATTTTTTCTTCTGATAAAAAAGTTTAAACGATGAGGGCAATGGATAACTTTTGATAAAAACTTCAAAAGGCAAAAGATTAAGATAATCAATTTTTCCAAAACGCATTTTCATTCCTTAAAAGCTTGCAGTTTTCATTGCAAAATATTAAACTTTAATTTTAACACTTTTTAAAGTTCTTGGTAAGTAGTTTTTTAAAAAAATAATGCTAGAATATTATAAATTAATTAGAAAATCCCTAAACTTAAGGATTTAAGCTTTAAGGGTTTTTACTTGTGGTAAATAAAAAATTTATGAAGGATAATTATGAATCCTCTTTTATTAGAGACTATTAATGATCTCCCACCTTTACCCAAAACGGTAATAGAATTGCGTGATTATATTGATAAAAAAGGTGCAGATGTCAATTTAGGAGATGTTGCAACAATTATTTCTAAAGATCCTTTGCTAGTTGGAGAGCTTTTAAGGTTAGCCAATTCTCCTTTTTATGGTTTTTCAAGACAAGTTTCTACAATACAGCAAGTTATTTCGCTTTTAGGCATTACAAATATTAAAAATATTGTTCTTGCAAATTCCATTCGTAGCAATTTCATTATTGATGTATCTCCTTATGGCTTAGAAACAAGCACTTTTTTGGAAAATTGTGCCAAAGAGGTAGATTTTATTTCAGAATGGCTCCACGAAGAAGATAAAGGACTGGCAAACACACTTGTTCCTTGTGCTATGCTTTTAAGACTTGGAATGATTTTGCTTTCTTCTATTCTCATTAAAACCAACAAAGATAAAGAATTTTTATATGCAAATGAAACCAATGGTTTTAGGGATATTCATGAGCTAGAAAATCAATATTGTGGTGTAGATAGTATTTCATTTTTAGGATTTTTATTTGATTATTGGAAATTTGATGAAGTATTAATACAAGGAATTGCCTTTTTGGATAACCCTCATGCAGCAGAAGGAGAAATCCAAAAAATAGCTTATGCTCTAGCTATCACCAATACACTTTTTGAACCCTATCAACCCCTAAGCCAATTTAACGCCAAAAAGGCAATTGCACTTTTAAATGAAGCACAAACACAAGGTATCCATTTTGATTTAGGAAATTTCCTAAGTAAATTACCTCAAGAAATTAAAGAGAAGCTTGAAAAAGATTTAGAGTCTTAAAAAGCTCTAAATCAAAAGATATCATTTTACAAACCACATTCATACAAAAGCATTAGCACTTCATTATCTATATCTTTTGCAATCTTTTTATCAAAAGAAGAATAAACTTTAATCTCTTTAAAACCCACTTTCTTTAAATACTGCTCCATCTCTCCCATCTTATAAAGATGGATAACAAAATCCATACTCTCCGTCTTTAATAGTTTATCCCCATCATAAAGCTCATAAATTCCGGGAGAAAATTGCGTTTGAGTAAGCTCTTCATAAAAATTTTTACTTTTTAGATGCAAACTAAAACCTTCTTTTGTTTTTACGCAAACATTTTCTTTATACACATCATCATTGGGTAACTTTGTAAAAATCGTATCCACTCCAAAAACAAGCCTGCCTTTTTGTTTTAAAAGCTCTTTTAATTTACATAAAACTTTATGTAAAATTTGCATATCACTAAAAAGCCCTATAGAACCTGAAGGAATAAAAATATAATCAAATTTTTCTTTTATAGAATAATCTAAAAAATCCGCTTGTATAACTTTTGCACAAGGAGCTTTCGCTTTTAGCACATCTAGCATTTGCTTAGAAGAATCCACTCCTCTAATATCAAAACCTCTTTGCAAAAATGGCACTAAAAATCTTCCGCTTCCACAAAGTGGCTCTAAAATTCTTTCTCCTTTTTTAGCATAAGTTAAATAAAATTCCAACTCATCTTCTGGAGCTTCTTTATGCAATATTTCATACATTTTTGTGCATAAACTCGCATAATAATTTCGCAATTTCCCTCCTTGCCAATTACTAAAAACTGCATTATATCAAATTTATAAAAGTTCATTTTTAAAATTTATTTTTATAGAGTTAATACTGCTTAAAAATTTTAAGTTTTTTTATGCTATGATTAAAAAAATAAAAATACAAGGTGAATTTATGAAAAAAGAGTTTCTATTTACATCCGAATCTGTTACCGAAGGACATCCTGATAAAATGGCCGATCAAATTAGTGATGCGATTTTAGATTACATCATTGAAAGAGATCCTAAAGCTAGAGTAGCTTGTGAAACCTTACTTTCAAATGGTTATTGTGTGATTGCAGGAGAACTTAAAACTCACACATACGCACCTATGCAAGATATTGCAAGAGAAGTTATTAGAGAAATAGGCTATATTGATGCAAAATATGGCTTTGATTATAGAAGTGCGGGTGTGCTAAATGGCGTAGGCGAGCAAAGCCCTGATATTAACCAAGGGGTAGATAGAGAAGATGGCGAAATAGGTGCGGGAGATCAAGGGTTAATGTTTGGCTATGCATGCCGTGAAACAGATGTGCTTATGCCTTTGCCTATTTATCTTTCACACAGAATTACAGAAAGATTAGCAGAAGTTAGAAAAAATGGCACATTGCCTTTCTTGCGTCCTGATGGCAAATCTCAAGTAACTATTAAATATGCTAATGGCGTGCCTGTTGGCATTGATACCATTGTAGTTTCTACACAGCACAGCCCTGAAACTTCTCAAGCCGATTTAAGAAATGCAATCATTGAAGAAGTTGTTAAAAAAGCACTTCCTAAAGAATTTGCAAACGATAATATCCGTTATTTTGTAAATCCAACTGGTAAATTTGTAATCGGAGGTCCTCAAGGAGATGCAGGATTAACCGGTAGAAAAATCATCGTAGATACTTATGGTGGAAGTTGTCCGCATGGTGGAGGTGCATTTAGCGGAAAAGATCCAAGCAAAGTAGATAGAAGCGGTGCGTATGCTATGCGTTATGTAGCTAAAAATCTTGTAGCAAGTGGAATTTGTGATAAAGCCACTATCCAAATCGCCTATGCAATCGGCGTGGTAGAGCCCGTATCTATCCTTGTTAATACCCACGGAACAGGAAAGGTAGAAGATTCTAAAATTGAAGAATGCGTGAAAAATATCTTCCGCCTTACTCCAAAAGGTATTATTGAAAGTCTTGATTTATTGCGTCCAATTTATAGAAAAACAGCAAGCTATGGACATTTTGGTAGAGAATTACCAGAATTTAGTTGGGAAAAAACCGATAAAGCCCAAGAAATCAAAGACTACTTTAAAATTTAATTATTTTGTAAGGCAGGAAGCCTTGCAAAAATAACAAATATTTTGATTATTGCATTCTCTATCTAATTTACTAAAATATCTAATAAAATTAGATTTTGTTTCTAAAATCCCCAAAAATTAATGCAACAACAAAAACTAAACCATTCTTTTTATGAGTTTAAAAATTTTAAAACTCAAAGAAAAATGTTTGCCCTTTTTTCTCCTATCATAAGCATATAAAGCAGCTCTTCCTATTTCATAGGAAAGATTATAGGAGTTTATAGGAATATTTATGCAAGTTTGTTTGTTTTTTAGTATAAAATGCAGTGCAAATGGGATGATAAAAATAGAAAATATTTTAAAGGTTTTAGTAATTTTATAAAGCCTAAATCCCAAATTTATCTGAAAACTTTTAGCTTTTTTAGCTTTTTCTTCTATTTCTTTTAATTCTTCATAAAAAATAGGTGTCTTAAAAGCCATCTCCCACCAATATTCTCCCAAAAACTTCCCTTTAAAATCCACATATACTTTTGCATCTTCCCAAGGTTTATGGTGTGTATAAAAATGCAATATATAAGGATTACTTAAAGCTTCATCTAGTTCTTTTTTGGAATAAGAAATATTTGGCTTTTTCTCCTCCAAACTTTTTGCATTGCAATACAAATAAACCAAAAGATTCCATTTTAGAGGCAATTTGTAAGTTTTATTAAGCAAAACTGCATTTAAAATGCTTTGATCATGCTCTACGCAATGATAATCTTTTGCAATTTTTAGAGCTTTTCTTTCTATATTTTCTACCCGATAAGCCTCCAAATCTATTAAAAGTAAGCCAGAATTAAAATAATTTTTTGCAAAGTTCCCGCTAAATTTAGGCAATCCTTTATCATAAGGACTAAGAGTGCGTGTAGTATCTAAGTAATCTAATACTACTCCACAAATGCCCCCCCCCCCCGCACATTATCTATATGCGTAAAAATCTCTCTTAAATCTCCTAGCACTAACATATCTACATCTAAATAAAACACACTTTTAATCTCTTTTTCCAAAAGACTACCTACTAATAAACGATAATAAGCCAAATAATTCCCATTTAATTGTGGTAAGTTATATTTTGCAAAAATATCCTCTTTAACCACATGAATTTTTAAGGTGCAAGGATAAATTTTACTAAGCTCTAAAATTAAATTTTCTAATTTTTCTCTTGTTTGTTGGGAGATTTTATCCACCAAAAGATGAAAAGAATAAGGCTCTTTATTAAAATCTTGCCTTGTATTGTGAATAATAGAAGTTAATAATACCGCAAAATAAGGTATATATTTTTCATTTGCATTAAATGCTATTGCATACATCTTATATCCTTATAAAATCTTCTAAGCTTTCTTCTTGGGAGATTGCTTGGATTTCTAAGCTAAATTCCCCAAAAATCTGCTCTTTTAAAATCACAATAGGAGAGATAAAAAACCCTTCTGCATATATTTGCATTCTTAGCTTTAGCTGTATCTCTTCACCTAAACCCTCTTTTAAAAGCTCTTCAAAGCTATTTTTTTGCAAAATCTCTTGAAAATAGCTAAACTCCAAAAACAAAATCCCCTCTTTTGAAGCATATCCTATACCATCTTGCCATAGCTCAATGCGTGCCTTTGTAGGTTTATGTAGCATAGAATAACTACAGATAAAACTAGGAATACTCTTGCCCTCTTGGGTTAAAATTCCTTTTAAAAGACGGTATTGCAATACCTTTCTTTTTGCAAAATAATAAGGTTTTTGCTCTTTTTCTAATGTTTCTCTAGTTTTGAAATTTTTTAAACGCAAGGTAGGTAAATTTCTAGAATCTTTTGGCAAACTTAGTGTTGAAATTAATTCAAAAGGCAATTTATTAGATTTTTCTCTTTGTTTTTTAAGCGCATAAAGGCAACCACAATAATTTTGCCGATACAAGTTTGCTTCTTTTGCGAGTTCATTTTGCACTTTTGTGCCTCCATTGCCTCTCACATCTATGGGTAAAAATCCTAAGCCCTCTTTTTTGGCGATTGCTTCTCCTTGTGCAAAAAGTTCTTGTTGAGACTTCATAGGACTTGCTAAAAGCGTGGTAGTAAATTCAGAACAGCGGTATTCTTTAGCCACTTTCACGCTTGAACTTAAGCGATAATCAAAACAAAAACTACATCTCTCACCCTTTTCAGGCTCTTCTTCTAATCCCTTACTACCCTCTAGCCAATCTTGTAAATCATATTCCCCAACAATCAAAGGAATATCTAGCATTTCACAGCTTCTTTGCACATCTTTAAGACGCATAAGATATTCATCATAAGGGTGAATATTAGGATTATAAAAATAGCCACAAAACTTTTTATCTGGATAAGTTTTTTGCAGTTGTGTTAAAAAATGATGGCTATCCACACTACAACAAATATGCACCAATGTTCTATTACTTAAATCCAATTCTACTTTTGACATTTAATTCCTTACTTTTTATAAGCATAATAGAGAAAAAAACTCATTCCAATAATAAAAACAATCACTAAAAATATGATTAAAACAATATCCAAAGCACTAACCATTTTTGCCTCTCTAGCTTTACTTTAGAGCATTTTAGCATATTTATACTTGAATACCCATTTTTAAACCCCACACAATAAGCTATAAATTTTGATAATTGCATACAAAAACACAAAGAGAAATTACCAAGAGATTGCCACAATTTACCCAAACAAAGATTGCAATGCCTCACTACAAAAGCATAGCTCGCAAAAGCCTAAAGATACCCACAAAGCACAATCAATAAACCTATCATTTATAAATAGTGATAAAAAACAAAAGAGTTTAAATAAAAGGCAAAAAGAAAAGATTCTAACCTGCTTTGCCTTTAGAAGAATTTTTTAAAATGCTTTAAGTCTAAGTTAAGCAGGTATTAACTAGAATCTTATTGAAATTT
>NZ_NBIU01000026.1 GCF_003245365.1 Helicobacter valdiviensis | reverse complement strand
GGTGGGGAGGGGTAAAAAAGAACAGGCCATAAACACCCAAAAAAAAAATTTTTTGGGAAAAAAAGTTTCTTTTTTGAAAAAACCAAAAAAATTCCCCCCCCCCCCCCCGCCAATACAGTAAAACTACCTATAATACGAACTTTTAAGGACATTTTACATGAATTTTAAGATTTTTTATTTTTTATGATTTATTTTTATAAGTCATAATTAATTTTATAACCTATACTATGTAACTATCAATTCTATGATTGATATTAATTTTAAGGAGTAAAAATGACAAAATTATCCGTTATTGCAAGTCGTGCACTTGTGGGGCTTGCTTTTTTGAGTGTTGGTGTCAATGCTGCAACTATCAGCGACAAGACAAACTTTGATAAAAACTTTGAATCTGTCAAAAAAGATGGTAACTATACCACAAAAAAGGATGCAGAGCTTTTAAAAGCAGATTCTGAAATCAATTATGATTTTACAAAAGATTCCCTTGGAGTAAAAGATATTAAAATTGAAGGCTCTAAAGATCATACAATCACTATTAAAAAAGATGCAAATTTTGGAGGAGCAAAACTAATCAATATAGATAAAATTGATACAAGCTCTGCCTATGGATTTGAAATAAGCTCCAAAAGCACAATTATAGGCGATGGAGCCAACCAAACTTTACTGTTAGTAGGAAAAAACTCTAAAATTACAGGCTTAAGCAATACAGATTCTGCATTATTACTTAAAAGTCAAGCGGGATTGATAGTTTATGATTCAAAACTGGATGTTAATGGCAAAACTACACTAGAATCCAATTCGGGCGTTTTGGTAAATAATGGGCAACTCAATTTGAAAGATTTAGAATTAACCAATAAAGCAGAAATAGCTATCCACAAAAATGGAAAAATGAATGCTAATAACATCACTCTAACCAATGGAGGAGAATTTGAACTTAACAGTGGCTTTTTGACTACAACAGGAAATTTTACCGCTAAAGATTTAGAACTCATTTCAAAATATTCCAACATCTCTATTGGAAAAAACTTTACATTAAATAGCGGAGCCAATAGCATTACGCTTGCTAATAATACAATTAAGGTTAAAGGTAATGCAGATATTAAAAATACTAAATTTAGTCTAGAAGACACAAAAAATCTTGTGGGCAAATTTGATTTAGTCCAAGTAGGTGGCAAATTCACTTCAAATCCAATAGAACAAGGCTCAAATAATTCTATTGATAAAATCTCTTACTCTACAGATATTAAAGATTTACTCACCAATAAAAACTTGCTAGAAGCAGGCAAATATGAACTAAATATCTTTACAAAAGGTAGTGCTGGGGCAGATGTAGATGGCTCTGCTTTAACAACTGCTTTGGGACTTGATTACACACTTGCCCTTTCAAAAGATGGCAAAATTCTTTATGTCAATGGAGAAGCAAAAGGGCTTGACAAAAAAGAAATGCTAGAACTTTTAAAAAGCAAAGCAATTACAGAAAAAACTCTTGTAGATGCTGCCAAAATAAAAATTGATAATGCCAAAACAGAAGCAGATAAGGATAAGGGAGATAAAAATACTGCTTACATGCAAGCACAAAATATCACCAAAGATAAAGAAGTTGCATTTAATACAGCTCAAGATACTTACAACAAAAACAAAACTGAAGAAAATAAAAAAGCTTTGGAAGTAGCGCGAACTGCCCTAAATGAAGCCAAAAAAGCCGAATCTAGTGCCAAAGCTGAACTAAATACAGCCACAAACCTAGCAAATAACCTAGCCAATGCTTCTAAAGACTTAGAAAAAAGAAGCACAGCCCTAACAAATGTTGCCAATGAGACAAATATCAATAAACTTTTAGGCGCAATTATGGCTGGAGGCAATTCTCAAGTAGCTAACCACTCTATAAATTCATTAAAAAATAAAAATCAAACTTTAACAGCTGGGCTATTACTTGATTCTAATAATCTTGTAAGTATGTCAAATGCTATTAGCAATTCTGGAAATATCAACGAATCATATGGGATTTTAGACTCTATTGCAAGCACCAAGCACGATGCAGGCAAAATCCTAAGTGTAATTACCAATAATAATTTCTTTAAATCTACAAGAGATAATGCTAAAAATGTAGCTTCTAGTTCTAATGGATCAAGCTCTGCAATCAGTGCTGTAAATATCTCTAATGATATGGCTATTGGTGGAAGATTTGCAAAGTTTAACAATCCTTATTCTAAGACCTACTTTGCTTCTTTGGCGACAGATGCAAAATATGATTATTATGAAAGCTATAACAATAGCGTATGGGCAAATGTATTTGGAGGAGCAAATATTATTGATGGCAATAGTGGCGGAGTGTATGGAATTAGCATAGGTGCCGATAAAAATATTAATGAAAGTGTGCTTTTGGGTGCTTATTTCACTTATGCAGATGCAAGTTTGAAAGACAATAACTTAAAACAAGATTCTGATAATTTCCAACTAGGCTTGTATTCTCTCATCAAACTTCCTAACGATTTTGAAACAAACTTTAAAATCTTTGGACAAATTGGCAAAACCAATCAAGATATCCACACATACTTAGGCACAAACTCTTCAGATTTTAACAGAAGATTTTTTGGAATTTCTGCTAATGTAGGTAAGGTATTTAGCTTTAATGAGGGTCTGTTTGTAAAACCATTTGTGGGTGCAAACTACTACTATACCAAAACTCCTAGCTACTCAGAGAAAGGCACAATCCTAGCACAAAATGTGCATAAAAACACAAACAATTCTGCAAGTTTGGAACTAGGTGTGGAATTAAGAAAATATCTTAATAGCTCTTCTTATTTTTATGCCACTCCAAAGTTAGAACAATACATCATCAATAACGGAAACGATTATGTAGGAAGTTTTGTAGGCTCAAACACTACCTTTAAAATCGCAGGAGATGACAAGAAAAAGACTTATGGACAACTTCTCATAGGTGGCAATATGGATCTAAACAATGATTTAAGCTTAAATATTGGCGTAGGTGCTAAGCAAATCTTGGCAGGCAAAATAGATTCCAAAAATGAAACCTATCTAAGTGGAAATATCGGATTAAAATACAGGTTTTAATAATCTGCCCCCCTCTAAAAGAGGGCTTGTTTAATCTCCTTGTTTTTGGGGCTTTGCCCCCAAATTTTCATTAAATTTTTTATATTTTACCCTTTACATTCCCTCTCCTTGCAAACTTTTATCCTTATTTTAAATTTACACACCTCATCTTGGAGCCTAAAAATTTTTGACAAAATTTTTTAGAAAATATATAATTGCACTTTTTGTGTCAAGGTTTGACAAAATACATTAACATCAGGACTTTTTTATGCATTCTTTTAAACAAAAATATTTAATCAACTTTTGGGACAATTCCAAATCTTTAATAGCGCTTGGAATTTTAAGTGCGGTGTATTTTGGAATTTTTGGTGGCGTTTGGGCTGTAACTGGCGAAATGACGCGCTGGGGCGGTGAATTCTTAGAGCTTTTTGGAATGGATTTAGAAGGGTATTCTTATTATAAAATACAAAATTTAAGTGGAACTCCTCTAACAAGAAGCGATGGAGTTATGCTTATAGGTATGTTTATAGGAGCTATTGTTGCAGCACTTTGGGCAAATAAAGTAAAATTTCGCCTCCCTGCTAGCAAAATTAGAATCATCCAAGCTATAATAGGCGGACTTCTTTCTGGTTATGGTGCAAGATTGGCCTTTGGTTGTAATTTAGCAGACTTTTTTACAGGCTTACCCTATTTTTCTTTACACACTTGGCTTTTTACTATTTTTATGGTTTTTGGGATTTATCTAGCGGTAAAAGTTTGCAATCTCCCTCTTTTTAAACCCAAAGCCAAACTTATCCGCACTGATAAAGAAAACTGCTCTCTTATCAAACAGCAAGGCAGAGCAAGGCTTCATTTTGTTTTAGGCAGTGCAATTTTTATTGCATTTTTATTTTGGGTGGCTTATCTTCTAAGCACAAATGGCAATATCACTTTAGCAAACAAACAAAGCCTACTAGCCTTAGCACTCATTTTTGGCTTTACATTTGGCTTTATCATCGCACGCGGACAAATTTGCTTTACCTCTTGCTTTA
Organism: Helicobacter valdiviensis; assembly: GCF_003245365.1. GTDB lineage: Bacteria > Campylobacterota > Campylobacteria > Campylobacterales > Helicobacteraceae > Helicobacter_D > Helicobacter_D valdiviensis. The sequence continues at coordinate 27,958 of NZ_NBIU01000026.1, read as the reverse complement.
GAGATTTATTTTTATTTGGCAGAGATAATGCTATAAAAGGTGCAATTCTTGGTATGGTAATTGCCTCCCTCATTGCTTTTGCTTTTATTTTGGGTGGAAACTCTAGCAAAGTGATTGAGCTAAGCCCTGCTGTAGCACTAGGAGCATTTTTATTTGGTTTTGGAATTGTATTTGCAGGAGGTTGTGAATGTGGTTGGACTTATAGAGCATGCGAGGGACAAAGCCATTTTATGATTGTGGGGGTTGCTAATATCCTAGGAACAATGATTTTGGCTTTAACTTATGATTTTTTACCCACCGCTTTTAAAAGTGGTGCTAAAATTAATCTTTTAACAGAATTTGGTAATTTAGGTGGCTTTAGCATTAATCTATTTCTTTTTGGATTAATGTTTGCTTTAGTCTTAATGTATAAAAGATATTTTTTTGCAAAATTTAACCAAAGGAAAAACTATGCAAATACATAAATTTATTTTACCTGCACTTTTTTTAGCCTCCTCTGCTTATGCAGATCTTTTTAGCGATTATCAAAGCGAAACTATCCTTGTATATCAAGGAAAAGAAAATGCAAAGAATATAGATGAAAAATATTGCAAGAAAGGTTTAATAGAAGCTTGTATCTCGCAAGCAAACTCTTTAGAAGAGCTTAATAGCTTTGAAAAGCAATACCAAAATGCCTGTCTAAACAAAGAAGCGAAAGCTTGTGATTATGAACTGCTTATTTTACACAATAAAATAGGAATTTTTACCAAAAATGCCATAAAGAACAAAGACGCAAAGGAGCTTCAAAAAGCTACTGCTCTTTATGATACAATGACAAATCTTCCTAATATCCGCCCCTCATTAAAAAGCAGTATTTACAAAGCTTATTATCTTCTAGCTTCCACAAATGAAAGTTTAAAAACCAAAGAAGACAAATCAGAAAGATTAAATTATGCTATAAATACAGCTAAACAAAGTATAGATTTTTATACCAAAGAGCAAAATAGCAATTTAAAATCTTTAGAACTTTATCAAGCCTACCATTTTTTAAGCAAATTAGGCGATAAAAATTTTCAAAAAGTCTTTGGCGATACTAAGGAGTTTAAAAACTTACAAGAAAATCACAAAACTTACTTAGAAAAAGAAACGCAATACCGCAATCAACTTTGGAATTTATAAGGAGAAATTATGAAAATAACTTATACACTCAATTTAGAAGGTGAGGCTTGTCCTTATCCTGCTATTGCTACTTTAGAAGCATTGCCTCAATTAAAAAGTGGAGAAATTTTAGAAGTGCTTTGTGATTGTCCCCAAAGCATTAATTCTATACCCCAAGATGCAAAAAACCATGGCTATAAAGTTTTAGAAATCAATCAAGATGGCCCAACACTTAGATTTTTAATCCAAAAACCTTAAAATGCTAGAAACAAAAAGGCTTATTTTAAGAAAATTTGAAACGAACGACACTAAAGCCTTATTTGAAATTCTAAGCGATAAAATTGTTAATCGCTTTTTGCCTTGGTTTGTATTTGAAAGTTTAGAACAAACAAAAACTTATTTAGAAAATTTTTATCTACAAACTAATCAAGATAAAGATTTTTATAGATACGCCATTTGCCTAAAAGAAGACAACAAGCCCATAGGCTATTTGCATTTTCACAATAATCATGATAATAACGATTTTGGATATGCTATCAAAAAGGAATTTTGGAATCAAGGCTTGATAAGCGAAGCTGCAAAAAAACTTATAGAAAAACTAAAAGAAGATAAAATCCCTTATATTAGTGCAACTCACGATGTAAAAAATATCGCAAGTGGTAAAGTTATGCGTAAGCTGAATATGTGTTATCAATATAGCTATGAAGAATTATGACAACCCAAAAACATCAAAGTTATTTTTAGGCTTTATCAGTTAAATTTAGATGAAAACAAAGAAAGAGTTTATAGAGGATATTTAGAAAAATATCCTCATTTTATAGAACAATTTTAAAGTTCTTTTAGCATTCTTTCATAAGCAGCTTTAGTTCCTGGGCGAACATTACTTAAAAGACTTACAATAATAATCATCAAAGAAGCCACTACAAACCCTGGAACAATCTCATAAAGAGGAAGTCCAAAAAACTCTGCTAAATATTTTTTCCAAAGCACAACCATTAAAGCCCCGCTAACCATTCCCGCAATTGCTCCAAGTCTTGTCATTCTGCTCCAAAATAAAGAAAATAGCATTACTGAACCAAAACTTGCTCCAAATCCTGCCCATGCATAAGCTACAATACTTAAAACGCTAGAATCTTTGTCTGTTGAAATCACAAAAGCAACCAATGCCACCAATAAAACCCCAATTCTTCCCAAATTCATAACAGTCTTATTAGAAGCTTCTTTATTAAAAATCCTTTTATAAAAATCTTCTGCAATAGTAGAGCTTGAAACAAGAAGTTGAGAACTTGCTGTGCTCATAATAGCAGCCAAAATTGCAGAGAGTAAAATACCTGCTATCCAAGGATTAAATAAAAGTTGCGACATCACAATAAAAATCTTTTCAGGATCTTGCAAACTTAGCTCAAATTTATACACATAAGCAATTCCCAAAATCCCTATAAAACAAGCACCCACCAAAGAAACTACCATCCACGAAATTCCCACAAATGTGGCTGTGGGAATATCTTTAGTGGAGCGAATAGACATAAAACGCACTAAAATATGTGGTTGCCCAAAATATCCTAAGCCCCAAGCAAGTGCCGAGATAATACTTAAAGCCCCTATGCCCTCACCCATAGATAAAGCTTGTGGCTTTATCTCTTTTACTATACTCATTGCCTCACTAAATCCACCTAAATGATAAAGCATTACAATAGGAACAATAATTAATGCACCCATCATCAAAAGTCCTTGAAGCATATCTGTCCAACAAACTGCCTTATATCCACCCAAAAAAGTATAGGCTACGATAATAAGAGTCCCTGTGGTAAGTGCATAATCATATCTTATGCCAAAAGTTGCTTCAAAAAGTTTTGCTCCACCTACAAGCCCTGATGAAACATAAAAGGTAAAAAATATCAAAATTACAATCGCACAAACTACGCGCAAAATATGTTTATCATCATCAAATCTTGTTTCAAAATAATCAGGTATTGTAATTGAATCTGCAATCACACTTGTATAAATCCTAAGTCTTTTTGCCACAAAGCTCCAATTTAGCAAAGCTCCAATGCTAAGCCCTATGGCAATATAGCTCTCAATAAATCCACTTGCATATAAAGCACCTGGTAATCCCATTAAAAGCCAACCACTCATATCAGAAGCTCCCGCACTAAGTGCAGAAACCACAGGACCTAAAGATCGCCCACCTAAAAAATAATCTTCTGTGCTTTTATTTTGTCTATAAAAATAAAAACCAATAGATAGCATTAAAAGAGAATAAGCTACAAACATAATCGCAATAGGGGTATTAATTGTTACTACTTCCATGTTACTCCTTATTAATTAGTATTGATGGCTCTAATGCCTAAATTTCCATAGCGATGGAAAGATATACTTAGAGATTTTTCATTAAAATAATTTAAAAGCTCAAAACGACCATTTAACAATGGCTTATCCCTTAGGATAATCTTAGCATGGCTTGCTGCTTCTTTATAGATTGCATCTTCCATGCTAGGATTTGCTAAATAGCGGATTCTTTCATAATCTTTAATCTTTTTGATGAAATCTCCCTCACTTTCGCACTCAAAGGATACTTTAGTGCCAATTTTTTGGGAGATTTCTTTAACTTCTTCTATATTTTTATATGTTTCATAGCTAATTGTTAGATCTACTTTAGCAATATTTGCTCCTAAAATTACGCCTAAAATATCTTCTAAATTTTCATTTCCACAAAGTCTAAATGCCATATCTTTAATAGGCGTATAAGAGAAAAGATTATCCTCCCCACGGATATTTACATAATCTTTGGCCTTGCTAAATTCATTATTGTAATGATAAGTGTAAGATTTTGCCATTTTAATGGCTTTTGCAATAGCCTCTCTGTTTTGGTTTATTGTTTCTAACTTTTTAGCAAAATCACTCTGTTTTAAATTCTCATCACACTCATTTTGTTCAATAATTAAAAATTGTGTGATGTAATTATAAATTCCCACTTTTCTACCATTTCCAATGGCTGATTTTTTAATCCCACCAAAAGGCTGACGAAGCACGATAGCACCGGTGGTTGGCTTATTGATATAAATATTTCCTGCTTCTATATGAGTGTGAAAATACTCCCACTCTCTTTCGTCTAAACTTTCAAATCCTGCTGTTAAGCCATAACCTGTGGAATTTACAATCTCAATGGCTTCTTTTAAATCTTTAGCTTTCATTACACTTAAAATCGGCACAAAAAGTTCATTCATATGTGTAAAATCGCCTTTCTTAGTGCCATATTTTATCCCTGGTGTCATCAAATAAGGATTGTCATTTAAAAATTTAGGTTTTAAAGCCCATTCTTCATAAGGGGCTAATTCATTTAATGCTTTTTGCACTTTAGCACTTGGTTTATCTGCTAAGGTGCCTAGTTTATTTTTAAAATCATATGGATTTCCTACCGACATAGATTCTGCAGCATCGACTAAAGTCTTTTTAAATTCTTCATCTTCATAAACTTCTTCTTCTAAAACAAGCAAAGAAGTAGCCGAACATTTTTGACCGCTATTGCTAAAAGCAGAATGAATGATATTTTTAATCGCACTATCACGATCTGCAAATTTAGAAACAATCGTAGCATTTTTACCGCCTGTTTCAGCGCTTAAAAGCAAGGTAGGGTTAGATTTTAGCATAGCATAAGCCGTATCTTCACCGCCTGTAAGAATAGAAAATTTAACTGCCTGATCAACAAGCAAATACTTAGAAATATCGCTTCCTTTTGCAGGCAAGAAAATCAAAGCGTCTTTACTAATGCCCGCATCCCAAAAACACTTACAAAGCATATAACCTGTTAAGGTTGAAAGTGAAGAAGGCTTATAAATCACCACATTTCCAGCAGCTAGTGGTGCTGCTATGGTTCCAACTGAAATTCCTATAGGGAAATTCCAAGGAGCTATGGTTACACCTATGCCTTTAGGGCTAAATTTGGTATTTTTATTTTGTTCTCTTAAAACCTTTAAAGAATGCGGATAAAATTCAGTAAAATCAATCGCTTCGCTTACTTCAGGATCAATTTCTAAAAATGTTTTTCCCACTTCTAAAGCAGCTAAGCCTATCAAATCCCCGCGGCGTTCTCTCATTAAATTTGCAGCCCTAGCTAAAATAGCGTGAATTTCATCAAAACTTTTAGTTTTAAAATCCGAATTTTTGGCTACTTCAAGTGCTTTTTTGATTTCATTTTCCCCTGCTAAATAAGCTTTTCCTATCATTCTATCTTTGATTTTATCTTTAACTTCTATATGATTTAAAGCATTTTTATCAAATTTCAAATCCCCAATCACAGGCATTACATCATAGTTTTCTAAATTTTCGTATTTTGCTCTTATATCTTTAGCCCATGCTCTATTTTGTGCTAGGATAAAATCCGTATCGCTTTCATTTTTAAACACTCCGCTTTCATACGCACTTACTGCATTTGGGGCTTTATTTCTATCTTGGGTGCGGTGTGTGCTATTATCTAGAGTTTTAATGCCTTCTATTGATTTTAAGAAAAGCTCTTTTTGTGTATTCCAATTACTATCCCCAACTTTTAGATTGAAAAAATATCTCATAAAATTATCTTCGCTTGTATTTTCATCAAGGCGTCTTACAAGATAGGCGATCGCATTATTAAAATGTGCCTCATCGCAAACTGGTGCATAAAGTATAAGATCATGCATTTTAGACAATTCATAAGAACACTGCAAACTCATACCTTCAAGCATTTCAAAAGTAAAAGAATTTAACGCTCCTGCTTGCTCAATGCGTGTATAAGCATAAGCGATTTCAAAGATATTGTGACTTGCAATTCCTATGTTAATGTATTTATAATTATCATCACTTAATACAAAATCAAGCATTTTATTATAATTACTATCTGTATCTATTTTTTTATAAAAAGTAGGAAGTTCCCAACCCCTTTGAGATGCTATGGTTTCTTCACTCTCCATATTTGCACCCTTTACAAAGCGGATTTTAATAGGCTTCATTCCCTTTAAAACTCTTTCTTTTGAAAACGCAAAAAGCTTTTTGAGATATTCATAAGAATCAGGTATATAAGCTTGTAAAACAATACCCGCTTTTATATCAAATTTCGCTACACTTTCCATAAAAGCAGCAACGGTTAATTCCAAATCTCTAAATTCTTCCATATCAAGATTGATAAATTTACTCACACCTTGCTTTTTTTCTTCTTCTAAAGCTATTTTATAAAGATGATCTAGTCTTTTAACCACCTCATCTTTAGAATATTCAAAATCAATAATATTAATTTGCGAAAAAATAGTCGTAATCTTAATAGAAATATAAGTAATATAGTTAGATTTTAAAGCTTCTTCGTATTTTTGAATGCGGTATTTACTTTCCGCTTCCCCTAAAACCTCTTCACCAATTAAATTCACATTTAAAGTGATTTTATCTTCTTCTTTTCTTTTACGCATATGAGGCTCTAAAATACTAGGATTAGCATCTAAAACCATAGCTTTAGTATCTTCTCTTAAGTGTTTTACAAAAAAGGGCACACTTAGACTTGGTGCAAATTTGCCAAAATTTAAAAAACTAAAAAGTAAGAATTTTTCAAATGCACTAAAGAAATCCGCTATACCATATTTATTTAAAGTATGCTCTATAAGCTCAAAACTAGCACTTTTATCTTTACATCTAAAAGAACGATCTAAAAGCTCTATAAGCATCACTTTATTTTGCGGATTATTAAGTAATTTTTGCATTTTAGCGTGGAATTCTTTTTCATTAGCAGAAATATTTGCTTCTATTTTACCTTGCAACTCTTCAGCCAAGGCCAAAGCTTTTTGTATCATTATAATTCTCCTTAAACTTAAAGTCTTATTTAATAATACAAAAAAATTTTAAGAATTTAAATATTTTTTTACCATTTGCTTTTAAAAATTCTAAAAAAATGTAACGCTAATAAACAAAATGTGCAACATTTATATTTTATAAATTTGAAAAACTAATATTATAAATCACTAATATCTCCTAGAATTCCTCTCCTAGACAATCACTAATTTCCTCATCTAAAAAATAAATATTTGTATATCCTTCATCCACTAAAGAACTTCCTATTAAAGATACAGTATGTCCTGAATAACAATTTAATAAGATTTTTTTATCCTTATTTTCATTTATAATTTTATAAAACTCTTCTTGAGTGGTTATATTTTTAGCATTTTTTAAATGCCCTTGCAAATAATTTTCTTCCTCTCTTATGTCAATAAGCAACCAAGTAGAATCCTCTACAATATCCTTTAAATCCTCTTTAAATACAGCCTTAGCCAAACTTTTATGTCTTTTTCCATAATATTCCATAATTTTTCCTTTTTAATGATAATGCGATCCGATATAATAAGATATTGGCGATAAACAAAGTAAAAACAATCCTGCAGCCATAAAAAGATAAGTAATATCAAACTCCCTTACAAAAGGCTGTGAGAGCAAAGGAGAGACAAATTGCCCAAAATAAATTACTGCACTTAAAATCCCCAAAGTCTTTGCACGGTGTTTTGGATTTGTATTGGCAATGAGTGTAGAAATATTATTAACAATAATAGGTCCTCCACCAATTCCAAACAAAACAAGTGCCAAAAGCACCATATAAAAACTATGAAAGTAAAAGATCAATAAAAATCCCACCCCCATTAACAAAAATCCAACACCATAAATTAAAGCTATACTAAAAAACTTTCGCAATCTCTGATAAGAAAGCGAAGCAAGTCCATAAAAGATAGCTGAAGCAGACATTCCCACACCCACATAAACTTCTTTTATTTCAAGATTATATATCATAAAAGAAGGAATTTGCGTAGGAGAAATATAATAGGTAACCATTACAAAAAAGCCTAAAAAATAAATAGGCACTAAAGGTAAAATTTTAAACTCTCCATCTTCATAGTCTTCTAAAGAGTTTTGCGCTCTTATAGGCTCAAAAAGCAATTTTGCTGCAAGCAATGCAATCAACACACCAAGTGCATACACAACAAAAGGATACCTCCAGCCAAAATGTGCCAAGAATCCGCCAATAACCATAAAAGTAGCACTTCCACATGCAGTAGCAAAACCTTGCAAGCTAAGCGCTCTTTGTCTATCTTCTCCTGCATAATAGTCTGCTACCAACGCACTAGCCGCCGTCATTACAAATGCTGTGGCTATGCCAAACATCGCCCTTGTAAATAAAATCCAATAAATATTATCCCACAAAGCCCCCAAAGCACCAAAAATACTCCACGCATACATTGCAGGGATTAAAAATTTAATCCTCCCAAATTTATCCAATAAAAATCCACTAAGAGGAGAGAAAAGCATCACAAACAAAGCAGGAAGCGTAAGAATAAGCCGTGATAATAAATCAATATTTGGGATAGATTGGGGTAAAAAATGCATCTCTAATGCCGGTATTGCAGGTGCTATTACAATACTACCAAGCACAGTCATAGAAGTGCTAGCAAAAAGAGCAAATTGAAAAGTTTTTGTCTTTGTTATTTCCATATACATACCTAAATTTCATTGTGCTTTTTTGATTGTATTCTTTAAAAGCTTAGTGAAAGTTTATTTAATCTATAAATTTGCCTCGCTAAAATTCTCTAAATACTCCCACATAATGATAATTTTTGACCCAAAATAACCAAAACTTAAATCATAGGTGCATCAATATTTGGCTCACTAGGTGGAATAAACTCTGTTTGCGTATGAGAAGCAGTGTTTTCATAAATAATCTCCACTGCACCAATATTGCTTTGTGCATCTACAAAGCGTGTGCAATGCTTATGGAATGTAAGCTTGATAGTTCCTGTAGGACCATTTCTTTGCTTTCCAATAATAATTTCTGCATCTTCTTCATCCTTAGCTATATAAGTGCTTTTATACTCCTTACCCTCTTTTTTAGCAGCTTCTTCTTTTTCTTTCTCGTCCTTTTGCTTATAAACAGCATCTCTATAAACAAACAAAATAATATCCGCATCTTGTTCAATAGATCCCGATTCTCTTAAATCTGAAAGCATAGGACGCCTATCACTTCTAGATTCTAGGCTTCTATTTAGCTGTGAAAGTGCTATAATAGGTATTTCAAGCTCCCTTGCTATCATTTTAAGCCCACGGCTTATCTCACTTACTTCTTGATGTCTATCTTTATTATTTGCACTGCTCATAAGCTGTAAATAATCAATGATAGCTAGTTCAATTTCTGGATGTTTGGATTTTATTTTTCTTAGCTTTGTGCGTAATTGATGGATTGTTAAAATACTATTATCATCTACAAAAAGTGAGCTTCTCCCCATTTCTTCAGCTGCTTTACTTAGATTTTGCCACTCCTCATCTGTGAGATTTCCCAAGCGTAAATGCTGTAAAGCGATGGAGGTTTTGGCTGATAGCATTCTTAGCATTAGCTGTTCTGCTGGCATTTCAAGACTAAAAAATGCCACTCCCTTGCCACAATCAAGTGCTTTTTGTGCCATATTTAAAACAAGTGTGGTTTTCCCCATAGCAGGACGCGCTGCTACAATGATTAAATCTCCTTTGCCAAAACCTGTTGTTTTATCATTTAAGGAGGGAAAGCCCGTATCCACACCTATAAGCGTGGAGTTCCCCATTTGCTTCATTTTTTCAATATGTGCTAAGGTTGCACCCACCACTTCTTGCGATTCTCTAAATTCTCTATTTTCATGCACATTTGTAATGCCATAAAGCTCACTTTGCAAAACATCAATGATTTCTTTAACTTCAGTGTCTTCTTCGTTGCTTGCTTCATTGATTTTTAAAGCTAGAGTATGCAATTTTCTTTTTGTAGAATTGTCTTTAATCTCTTTTGTATAGGCTTTTGTATTAGAAATAGGACTTGTGCTTAAAATATTTAACAAATCCTCTTCGCTAAATGGACGCGATTTTGAAGACTTTTTGCTAATAAATTCCTCATCAATAGGCAAATCAAGCCTTCTTAATTCAAGCATTGCATAAAAAATATTTTTATGTGCTATATAACCAAAATCCTCGGGCTCTAAGACATCAGAAACCTCATCTAAAAGCTCTGGATCAAACAAAATAGAACTAAGGAGTGCGCGTTCAATTTGTAAATTCATTATTCACCCTTACTTTTAACATCAAAAAAGAAATGCGAAAGCCCAAGCAAAGCATAAAAAGGAATAAAAAAGTTTAATAAGGGAATAAGGCTTAAAGCATATAAAGATATGGTAAGTTTTCTTAAGTCTTTTTTACTATTCTCTTGAGCCACTTTTAAATGGTTTTTACTAAATATCATATCCCCAACATCTGCAATAAGCGTCTTTTTAAAAAGCCAATAATTAGGAAAAAGAACCACAAATGCTCCCACAAATGGAATAAAATACAAAGGAATTAAAAGCACCAAAAAGAAAAAATACAACAAATAAGTTTTGATTAAAAAAAGCACCACACCAAAAGAGCTTTGATTGCCCTCCATAGTCACTTGTGAATAATAAGTCCTATGGACAAATTTCACAACTTTTTCAGCCAAAAATGCACAAATTATAAGATTACTAAGCATGGATAGCAAGAAAAATACCACCACAAACAAAATAAAAAGAGTGATTTTAATCACAAAATCCATAACACCCTGAAGCCAAGAAAACCAACTTCCCTCCAACATTAACTCCACTTTGGAAGCTTCAAAAAGTGAGCTAAAAGCACTAGGAGCAAAAAAATAAAAAATAACTGCCCAAAAAAGAAAACTAAGCACCAAAGGCAAAAAGGAAAGTTTTAGCATATACGGATTAAAAAAATCCTTGCTAGATTGTCGCAAGATTTTAGCAGTGGGAATCAAATTTTGTATCATTAAAACTCCTAGTTAAATAAGAGAATTTTAGAATTTTTTTACTTAAAAAGTTATCTTTTTTGTGCCAAGATACAAAGAGCTTCATAGCTCAAAGTATTGCAAAAAGTATTTTCTAGCTCCAAAAGATGTTTTTTGCCTAGATGAAACTTAGAGTTTAAAGAATTTACCCCACTTAACTTCAAATGTCTAAAAGCCAAAAGAGGACTTTGGAATGTAAGCTTATGGCTAAAAGGCGCAATCTCTAAAATCTGCCAATTTTTACTTAAAATATTTTTATAATCTTGCAAAGATAAATACTCCAAACCCACACCACAAACCTTTCTAATCTCTTCTAAATTACCTTTGCTAAAAACACCAAAACACAAATAGCTATCCTTTGGTGCTACCAGAGCAAGATTTGCAAAAAAAGTTTTTTGAGAAACCCATTGCAAAGTCGCATTAGAAATTAGCATTTGGATATTTTTAGTTTGATAAATATTTTTTATTAAATCTTGATTTTCAATATCCTCACAAATAAACTCTATTCTTAAACCCTTAAAATCCTCACTAAAATCTACCAAATCTAAAGCTACAAAATTCTCAACCTCTATATATTCTTGAAGTTTTTTAGAAAAAATTCCCCTCCCACAACCAAGCTCTAAAAGGGAAGAAGTTTTATCAATCTTATGCTTTTTTAAAAGCTCCAAAAGTATATCTTGCAAACAAGCTTGTATGGGAGTGTTATCCTCATAGCTTTCTTTTGCGCTCCAAAAGGCGGTTTTTAGATTTTCTTTTAAAAAATCTCGCATAAAAGTTTCCTATCAAAAAATGTAAAATGCGAAGCTTCCAAAAAAGAAATTTTAAAATTCGGATTTTTTGTTATTTGATTTGCATAATTTTCCCAAAAAGAAATTTGAGCTTTAGGAGGAAAAATCAAATCATTTTTAGAAACTATCGCACTGTCCCAAAAAGCATAAATTTCACATTCTAAACTATAATTTTCTAGCAAATTTTCTAGCTCTTTTTTTAGCAAATCCTCCTCTGCAAATTGAAAATTTTTAGCCTTTTTTAAAGAGTTCCCAAAAAGAGATTTTTTGAAGCTTGATAATTGAAAATTTTTAGCCGTAAATGAGAAAATTTTATAAGGAATTCCAAAACTATTATTTATCCCATAAGGAGTTCCATTTATAGATATTATTTTAGAAATTTTAAAAGATAAATTTTTATTTAAAATGAGAAATTTATTTGCTACCCAAATCCCCATAGAAAAAGCAAGTAAAATTATCTCTTTTTTCTCTTTTAAAAGAGTGTTTAATTTTAAAAAAATTTCATCAAAATCCAAACTTGTATAATCATAAACTAAAACAAAATTTTTCTCCCCAAAAAAGTCTTCAAAATGGCTAGGATGAGAAGCAAAACCACCAAATAATAAAAAAATTTCTTTATTATCTTTAATATTGTCATAAATTTTCATTATTTAATTTCCTTAAAACTTTGGCAAAATTCACCAAATCCTCTTTTGGAATATCTGCTGTAAGCGAAAGCCTAAGAGATTCTCTACCTTTGGGAACTGTGGGAGATTTAATCGCGGGGATAAAATAGCCCTCCTCTTCAAGCAACTTTTGATATGCAATTGCCCTTGCATTACCCCCCAAAACAATGCTAAGAATATTATAAGAGCCTAAAATCTTTTTAGGAAAAATTTCTAAAAGCTCTTTTTTGAGCAAAAATGAATTTTGTGCCAACTGCTCTCTTTTACACTCTAAATCTATAAGCTTCAAAAATCCAAAATAACTCATCGCCACACAAAGAGGGGGAATGGCTGTGGAATATATAAAGCTTCTTGCAAAATTTAAAAAATACTCTTTAAAACTCTGATTGCTTAGCACACAAGCCCCTACACTCCCCAAAGCTTTACCAAAAGTTAGCACTAAAAAATCCACTTCTTTTAAAAGCTCTAAATTTCCTTCCCCATAAGCCACTCCATATCCATTCTTTCCAAAGCTTCCTATACTATGAGCTTCATCAAGATAAATATAAACATTTTGGTATTGTTTTTTTAAAAAAACCATTTCTTTTAAAGGGGCAAAATCCCCCTCCATACTAAAAAGCCCCTCACTTAAAATCACTATACCTTCATATTTTTGATAATTATCTTCTAAAAGTTCTTTTAATTTTTCTATATCATTATGCAAAAAGCGTTTGAATGCAACTTTTTTAAAAGATTTTAGTCCATCTATATGACTTGCATGGATAGACTTATCCGCCAAAAACAAAAGATTTCCAAGACTAGCCAAGCTTGAAATTGTTCCTATATTTGCATGGTATCCACTATTAAACAAAAGTGCTTTTTTATGATAAATTCTCTCTAAAAATTCTTCAAAAATTTCAAAAATTTCAAAATTCCCACTAAGACTTCTAGAAGAAGAGGCACTAAAATATAAATTTTTCTTATAAATTTCAGAATCTAAAAACTCTTGTTTAAATTCTTGATTGCTTGAGAGATTTAAATAATCATTAGAAGCAAGATTTAAAAGCTTTTTGCCATTTTTATACACAAAAAGCCCATCATGTTTTATACCATACAAAGAGCGTAAATTAGAACTCTCCTTTAGCTTTTCTAAAGCAAGTTTTGCTAAATGCTCCATTAAAGAGTTTCTAAAAACTTTCTAAACTCTCCAAAAAGCTCATTAGACTCTAAAGGTCCTGGACCTGCTTCTGGGTGGTGCTGGTAAGAGATAATAGGAGAATCTTTATAAACAACTCCTTCAATCGTGCCATCAAAAAGATTTCTATGGGTTATTTTTGCGATTTCTTCTATATTTTCTGGAACAGAATAGTTATGGTTTTGTGCAGTGATTTCTATTCTTTGTGTAAGAAGATTTTTTACTGGGTGATTGCCACCATGGTGTCCAAATTTTAGCTTATAAGTATCATATCCATGAGCTAAAGATAATAACTGGTGTCCTAAACAAATTGCAAAAATAGGGATTTTTTTATCCACCAATTTTTTAATTTCTGCAATTTCTTTTGTTAAAACTTTAGGATCTCCTGGCCCATTAGACAAAAAGATTCCATCAAACTCTTTATTCTCATATCTTTGGATTAGTAAATCTGCACTAAAACTATGCGGAAGAACCTCAACGCTAAAGCCTGCATTTACAAGTTGGTTTAAAATACTCCTTTTAATCCCAAAATCTATGGCAATGATTTTCTTATCTGTTTTAGGTATAGAATAATCCATGCTCGCAAAATCAAACTTGCCAAAATTATGAGTATAAGGCTCTTGTGTGCTAACCTCTTGTATATAATTAATCTCTTCAATGCGTTTGGAGCTTTTAAGTTTTTGAGCCAGTTCCTCTTTGCTTAGTTTTTGACTAGAGGCTATCATCATCATAGCACCCTCTTTACGCAAAGTTTGCGTAAGAAATCTTGTATCTATTTCACAAATTCCCATAATATTTTGCGCCTTTAAAAACTCTCCCAAAGACTGCTCGGAACGAAAATTTGAAAATCTATCATTATAATGATGACACAAAATACCCTTACAAAAAGCCTTTTTGCCTTCCATATCTTTAGAGTTTGTCCCCACAATCCCAATTTCTGGCATTGTAAAACAAATAAATTGCCCTGCATAGCTAGGATCTGTAATAATCTCTTGATACCCACTCATAGAAGTGTTAAAAACAAGCTCTCCTACAAAAATCCCACTCGCCCCAAAGCTCTTTGCCTCAAAATACATTCCATTTTCTAAATAAATAAAAGCAGGTTGTAAATCCATTATAGAAAACCTCTCTTTCTTAATTCTTCTTGATAAAGCTTGTCAAAAATCAGCTCATATTCCTCACTACCAAATACAATTTTACGCTTATAATTACTAATTTTTTCACTAATGATTTCTTCAATTTCATTATAAGCTTTCACATAGCCATCAATTGCTTTAAAAATCACATTTTTAACGCGTGTTTCAGATACTGCAAAATCTATCAAATCTTCATCAATTAATTCATTTAAAATCTTATGAGAAAGTGCATTATATCTATCTTCCCATGCAAGATTAAAATCATTTTCTTGTGCGATATGCTTTTTTACTTTCCAAAAAAGCTGGTGCTCATCTGCTTGCATAAATTCAATTTCATCAAGATTTTCTTCAATAATTTCTCTTGCTTTTTCTTCAATTCTTAGCTCTTCTTCTAAGTCTTTTACCAAGAGTTCTTGTGCTATCTTACTCACTCCATCTAATCCATGCAAAATGCTAACAAATCCACAAGAGGATAAATCTAATGCTATTTTGTTTCCAATATAGGGTGCGTGCGGGATTTTTAGCTTCATCTGTATCAAACCTTATAATTTTTTCTTTATTTGTCTATTATTTTACCTATTTCTGTCTTAAATTTTAATCTCGTGTAAAGTATAATTTACCCCATTAATCAATTATTCTAAAGGGAAATTTTATGAAAACCATAGGAATCATCGGCGGAATGAGCTTTGAAAGCACATTAAGCTATTATCAAGGCATTAACCATTTCATAAGAGAAAAGTTGGGCGGACTAAACTCAGCCAAAATTGCACTTATTAGCTTAATTTTTGAAGAAATTGCAAAACTACAAAGAGAAAATAGATGGGAAGAGAGTGCTAAAATCATAATGGAAGCGGGTTTAAAATTAGAAAAAATGGGGGCAGATTTTTTACTTCTTGCAACCAACACCATGCACAAAGTCCTACCTCTTATCACACAAAAAATCCACATACCTTTTATCCATATCGCAGAGGCTTTAGGCGAAGAACTTCAAAAAGAAAAAATCACAAAACCCTTGCTTTTAGGAACAAAATTTACTTTAAATGAAAGCTTTTATAAAGATATTTTACAAAACTTTGGAGTGCAAGTTGTATTACCAAATCCCCAAGAAATAGAAATTCTTAATAATATAATTTTTAAAGAACTTTGTCTAGGAAAAGTCCTAGAAACCTCTAAACAACAATATTTAAAAATCATTCAAACATATAAAGAAATTGATGGAGTGATTTTAGGTTGCACAGAAATAGGGCTTCTTCTAAACCAACAAGATTGCAAAATGAAGCTTTTTGATACCACTCAAATACATATAAAAAAAGCTGTAGAATTTGCATTAAATTAATTTGCACTCATAAACATTTAGTATTTTATCATTATAAAACTTGACAATACTTGACTAAAGTTATATAATACTGTCAAATTAATTTTCACAAGGAGGTTTTATGAATCTATTAGAAAAATTAACCAACCAAATGCAAGAGAGCTTAGAGCAAGGAGCTTCTTTAGCATTGCATAATAAAAACCAAGAAATCCAAACCATTCATTTATTTTGGGCGATGCTAACAAATACAAACTCACTTTTAAACCAAGCATTAAACCGCCTAAACCAAGACAAAAACGCTTTAGAACTTGAAGCACAAAGTATTGCAAAATCGCTTCCGCAAAGCTCACAAGTAAGTAAAGAAAATCTAAAAATAAGTAGAGAGCTAAGCGAGTCTTTAAGCAAGGCTGAAGGCTTGGCCACAAAGATGGGAGATAGCTATATTGCTATTGATTGCTTTATTTTGGCAAATTTAGGCGAAGAACCCATAAAAAGTCTTTTTGCTAAATTTTTAGATTTAAACGAGCTAAAAAAGACAATAGAATCTATGCGTGGAGGAGTAAAAATTGATAGCAAAAGTGCAGATGAAAATCTAGAATCTTTAGATAAATTTGGTATTGATTTAACGCAAAAGGCAATAGAAGGTAAGCTAGATCCCGTAATTGGTAGAGATGAAGAAATTACGCATATGATGCAAATTTTAATTAGAAAGACAAAAAACAATCCAATCTTACTAGGCGAACCAGGAGTTGGAAAAACCGCTGTAGTAGAGGGCTTAGCACAAAGAATTGTCAAAAAAGAAGTGCCACTCTCCTTACAAAACAAAAAAGTAGTAGCACTTGATATGAGTGCATTAATTGCAGGTGCAAAGTATAGGGGAGAATTTGAAGATAGGTTAAAAAAAGTAATTGATGAGGTTAAAAAAAGTGGAAATATCATTTTATTTATTGATGAAATCCATACCATTGTAGGTGCAGGAGCAAGCGAAGGCAGTATGGACGCAGCAAATATCCTAAAACCAGCCCTTGCTAGAGGTGAGCTTCACACAATAGGAGCTACAACCCTAAAAGAATATAGAAAATACTTTGAAAAAGATGCAGCATTGCAAAGGAGATTCCAGCCTGTAAATCTAAATGAACCAAGCGTAAATGAAGCTTTGCAAATTTTACGAGGCATAAAAGAAAGGCTTGAAGCCCACCACAATGTAAGCATACACGATGGCGCACTAGTTGCAGCAGCAAAACTAAGCAACCGTTATATTACTGATAGATTCCTGCCTGATAAAGCTATTGACTTAATTGATGAAGCAGCGGCCGAGCTAAAAATGCAAATAGAATCTGAACCAAGTGAACTCTCACGCGTTAAAAGAGAGATTGAAAGTCTGCAAGTAGAAAAAGAAGCTTTGCTAATGGAAAAAAGTGAAAAAAACAAAGCTAGACTTGATGAAATAGGCAAAGAACTAAGCAACAAAGAAGAGAATAAAAATGCACTTCTAGCACAATTTGAAAACGAAAAACAAGTTTTTAATGCAATAGCAAAAATCAAAGGTGAAATAGATTCTCTAAAAACTCAAAGCGAACTAGCAAAAAGAAATAGCGATTTTAATAAAGCTGCAGAAATTGACTATGGCAAGATTCCAGAGCTTGAAAAAGAGCTAGTAAGCCAAAATGAAAAATGGGAAAAAATGCAAGAAAATGGCACACTCCTAAGAAATGCAGTAACACCAGAATCTATCGCTTCAGTTGTTAGCAGATGGACGCAAATCCCTATAAAGAAAATGCTACAAGATGAAAAAGATAGAATTTTAGGCATTGAAGATGAGTTAAAAAAAGATGTCATCGGACAAGATAAAGCACTAAAAGCCATAGCAAGAGCTATAAAACGCAATAAAGCAGGACTAAGTGAGCTAAATAGACCCATTGGAAGCTTCCTTTTCTTAGGACCTACAGGAGTTGGAAAAACCGAATCTGCTAAAACTCTCGCTAGATTTCTCTTTGATAGTGAGAAAAATCTAATAAGAATAGATATGAGCGAATATATGGAAAAACACGCTGCATCCCGCCTTGTAGGAGCACCTCCAGGATATGTAGGCTATGAAGAGGGCGGACAACTCACAGAAGCAGTAAGAAGAAAACCTTATAGTGTAGTGCTATTTGATGAGATAGAAAAAGCCCATCCAGATGTGTTTAATATGCTTCTTCAAGTGCTTGATGATGGAAGACTAACAGATAATAAAGGGGTAACTATTGATTTTAGAAATACTATTATTATCCTAACAAGCAATATTGCAAGTGATAAGATTTTAGAAATTAATAACGAAGAAGAAAGAGAAAAGTCGGTGCGTGAAGCATTAAAGGGATACTTCAAACCAGAGTTTTTAAACCGATTAGATGATATTATTATCTTTAACCCTCTTGGATTAGAGCAAATCACACATATTGTGGATATTCTCTTTAAAAATATCCAAAAGAAAGTAAATGAAAGAGGCATAACTTTAGAGCTAGAACAAAGTGCAAAAGAACTCATTGCAAAAGTTGGATTTGATCCTATCTATGGAGCTAGACCATTAAAGAGAGCATTATATGAAGAAATAGAAGATAGGCTTGCAGAGCTGATTTTAGAGGGTAAAGTTAAAGAAGATAGCAAAGTTAGCTTCTATGCAGAAAATGAAGAAATAAAAGCTAAAATTAGCTAAAATCAACCCATAAAAGCATTGCTAAAAGCTTTGCTTTTACTTCACTTAATATGGTATAATTCCTCAACAATTAACCCAAAAATTCCCAAATTTCAACAAGCAAATTCCTAATCTATCATTTTAGGAAATCCAATAAAGCCTAAACTTTTTGCAACATATAAGGCTTTTGTTTGGTTTTATTAAAAAGAATAATTATAGCGATACTTTATTATAATAAAGGACTTTTATGAATTCTACACAAGCACTCTTATGGCTTAATTTTTTTATTGCTGATGTTAGAGATGGGCTTGGTCCTTATCTTGGTGTATTTTTAAAAGAACATAATTTTAAAGAAGGGCAGATAGGTTTTATTGCTACAATAGCTACTTTATGTGCTTTAGTTTTTGGTATGCCTTTGGGAATATTAGTAGATTCTACAAAAAAGAAAAAACAATTTATTTTTTTAAGCATTATTTTAATCATTTTTGCACTTATAATAAATTATTTTTATCCAACATTTTACATCACTCTTTTTGCACAAACTTTGATTGCACTTAGTGCCACCTTCTTAGCGCCTGCCTTTAATGCTCTTACTTTGGGCTTAGTGGGAAAATTCAAATTTGCTTACCAAATCAGCCTTAATGAAGCTTATAAACATGCAGGAACTATCTTTGGTTCTGTGCTTTGTTTAATCTTTTGTTCCATTTATGGGGTGGGTGCTAGTTTTATCGTTACCCTTTTTGTAGCACTTACTTCACTTTTATGTTTGCACTTTATTAAAGAGAGTGCTATTAATCACAAAATAGCAAGAGGAGAGCCAAAAAATCATAGGCCATTAAAGTTTTATGAGGTTTTATTCCATAAACAAATTTTACTCCTTTGTTTTGCAATGTTTTGTTTCCATTTAAGCAATGCCTATATGCTCCCTCTTCTAAGCCAAAGAGCACATACTCTAGGAATTGATACAAGCGGGGCTTATGCAGCGCTTACTATTATTATTGCACAAAGCACTATGGTTTTGGTTTCTTATTGGTGTGCCAAAAAACTTGATGAAAAACATGATTTTAAAATCTACTTCTATCTTTTTGCTTTTTGCTTTGTTGTATTAATCTTTAGAGGTTGCATTGCTGGTTATTTCACCCATAATCTTGCAATGGTAATCGTGCAAATTTTAGACGGTATGGGAGCAGGGATTAATGGAGTAATTGTGCCTATTATAGTAACAAGGATCTTGCAAGGGAGCGGACATATTAATTTTGGTATTTCTTTTGTATTAATTTTAGGAGGGATTGGCGGAGCTTTAAGTAGCACTTTAGCAGGATTTGTAGCACAAGATTTTGGATATTTATATGCTTATTTACTGCTTTCATTTGTTGCAATATTAGGATTATTCTTTTGGTGGATTGGCAAAAATATTTTGTTACAAAAAGACAAAATATTATCCAATTAATATTAATCATAATTTATTTTAAGGTTTAAAAGGTATAATTTGCACTTGAGGTTAAACCTCAAAATTATTCACTTTCTCTTTAAATAATTTCTTATGTTTGTTTTATTGGTAGCCATATCTTTTAAAGATGTGGCTATTTAAATCAACCTGTATTTCTAACTCCTTGTGCAATCCCTACAATAGTCGCTACTATTTGCTTAGCAATGCGTTCTTTTTGTTCTTCATAGCTCGCATTTTTATACTGCTCCATAAGCTTTAATTGCAAATAATTTAAAGAACGCAAAAAAGGCTGCCTTAAAAGAATAGATTCTTGGATAAGTTTCTCACTTGCTAAAAGCGTTTCTTCTTGACGAATAAAAAGTAGCCATTTTAAAGTAAGGTAGTATTCCTCTTCTATCATCTTCCAAATTTTTTCTTTTAAATGCTCTGTCTTAACAAATGCATTATAGCATTTAGCAATCTCCAAATCCACCTTTAAAAAGGCTTGTGAGATATTATCAATCGTGGTTTTAAAAAACAAATCCTCTTGATAGCAAGATTTAAATATCTCTTTATTTTCTAAAATTGCACTTGCACGCTCAAGTCCGCTTCCAAGTCCATACCAAGCAGGAATAATCGCCCTATTTTGCATCCATGAAAAAACCCATGGAATGGCACGCAAATCTTCTACTTTTTGCGTATCTTTTCGCTTTGAAGGGCGAGAACCGATATTTAACTGCTGGATAAATTCAATAGGTGTTGCACTTTTAAAATACTCTATAAATCCCTCTGTCTCATACACTAATCCCCTATAAGCCTTAAAGGACTCTTCACTCACATATTTTAAAGCTTCTTTAAAATCTAAATTGCAAGTATTTGTATGTGTGCCATATTTTTCATACACACTCTTTTTAAGCAAGGTAGATAATGCACTCTCAAAGCTAAATTCTGCCTTTTTGGGATTAAGATATTTTTCGCTAATCACTTCTCCTTGCTCGGTTGTCTTTAAAAATCCTGCCACGCTACCATCTGGGGAAGATAAAAGTGCATCTTCTAATGCCCCACCTCCACGGCTAACGCTTCCACCTCTGCCATGAAAAAGTCTAAATTTAATTTTCAATTCTTCTTCTAGGCTCATCAAATTAGAAATAGCAACTTTTAGAGAATAATTACTCGTAAAAATCCCACCATCTTTACTAGAATCTGAATAGCCTATCATAATTTCTTGATAGTTTTTGCGTGATTGCAAATAGCTAGAATAATGCGGATTTTCACAAAGCTCTCTTAAAATAATAGGTGCATTTTCTAAATCATTAATCGTTTCAAACAAAGGAGAAATGCTAATGCGTGTCTTCTTACCTTCCACCCAAAGGCGTGATTGCTTAGCAAACCAAAGCACACACAAAAGATCATTTGTGCTCTGACACATAGAAATAATACAAGAATCAATAATATTATCCCCTATTCTATCTTTAGCCCATTTAAAGCTTAAAAACGCCCATAAAGTCTCCTGGGCTTCCTTGCTAATCTTTCCATAGAGTTGATTAACATCTATTAATGGTTCGCTTAAGGCTTTGTTTAATATCTCTCTTTGCTCTTTGCTTGAAAGCAATAACAAATCTCCCTCCACATAACCTAAAACCACAAAAATTTCTGCTAACGACCGCCAAAATACATCGCGATGTTGCCTAAAATCTAACTGCATTAAATGAAATCCTGCCAAAAGTGCAAGATTTCTAAGCTCCAATAAATATTTTGCACTTGTAGTATCCAAAGAATTTATCATCAAATCTATATCTTTAATAAACTCTTTAGGGCTATCATACATATAAGGAGCATTTTCCTCCACACACACGCTAGGTAGATTAAGCATTAAAATTCTATTTTGGAGTTTTTGACGCATACAAGTAAGCTTTGCTCTAAAAGGCTCTTGCAAAAAGAGCTTCTTTGCCATATCATCTAAATGTTCTTTTTCTTTTTGCAAGCTCTCTAAAAACTCTGCACTTGGTGTGATATATTCTTGTGCGATAGATAACTCACGGCTAAGTTTGTCAATACATTGTATATAGTGTTTAATGATAGTTTGGTGTTGTCTTTTCATCACTTCTATCATTACTTCATTATTCACATAAGGATTTCCATCTCTATCGCCACCTATCCAACTCCCAAGCCTAATGGGAGATTTTTTAAGTGGATAACCCAAAGCATTTTGCACTTCTTTTAAAACCTTTGCACCACTTTGCAAAATGGAACTTTCCATAAAATATAAAAGATTATCATGTTCAAACAAAACTTCAATTTTCTCACTTCTTACAATATGGCTATGCCACAAAAGATGCAAACGATACTTTAAATGCTCTTTAGCCTCTTCATCACCATATTGTAACCACAAATGCAAATCATTATACATGTCATGATAGCTTTCTAAAAAAGTTCTTCTTAAAGATTCTGTAGGGTGTGCTGTGAAAACTGGATAAAATTTAATCTTTTTTAAAACGCCCAAAACATCTTCTAAATCATAATCCCCCCTCAACTCATCAAGAGTTTTTTGCAAGTTTTTGCTTGGATTGTGTGCGATACGATAGCGTTCATCTACAATATTTAAAAGCAAATGATAAAGCGTAAAACTCCGAATAAGATTTGCAATCTCTTGTGAATCTAGCCTTTGCAATAAATCTTCTTCTAAAATAGATAAAAACGAATTTTTCTTTCCTAAAGACAAAAAAAGTTCTTTTGTTTTAGGTGCAACTTCTTCTAAAAGCTCTACCATTACAGAAAAAATAAAACTTATTTCTTCTTGCTGTGTTTTCATTTTTGAATTTTCTCCTCTTTAAAATTTTAGGGAATTATAACGCTTAATTTTAAAGAGTAAAGCTATAATCCATAAATTTTAAGTAAAATTAAATCCTTTTGCTAAATCTTAGTTTAAAGTAAGCTAAATTTAAAAAAAATTTTAGTAAAATCACAGGTTTTTAAACTTTAAAAAACTCACACACGCTAATCCTAGTTAGGTTGCGATTTATTCGTTTATGAGCGTGGAGGGAAAACCAAAACATTTAGGAGAAAACTATGGTAACTATGAAAGACCTTTTAGAATGTGGTGTGCATTTTGGACACCAAACAAGACGCTGGAACCCAAAAATGAAAAAATATATTTTTGGTGTAAGAAAAAATATCCACATTATTGACTTGCAAAAGACTTTGCGATATTTCCGCTACACTTACAATATTGTGCGTGATGCAGCAGCTGAAGGCAAGACTATTATGTTTGTAGGAACAAAAAAGCAAGCAAGCGAAACACTAAAGCAATATGCAGATAGCATCAATGCTCCATATGTAAATTATAGATGGCTTGGTGGTATGCTAACAAACTTCTCAACTATTAAAAAATCTATTAGAAAGCTTGAAATCATTGAAGAAATGGAAACAAGCGGACAAATTGATTTATTAACTAAAAAAGAAAAGTTAATGATTCAAAGAAAAAAAGAGAAATTAACACAATATCTTGGTGGTGTAAGACATCTTAAAAAAGCTCCAGATATGATTTTTGTAATTGATGCTGCAAAAGAAAAAATCGCAGTAGCAGAGGCTAGAAGACTTGGAATTCCTGTTGTTGCACCTTTAGATACAAACTGCGATCCTGATATGGTAGATTACCCAATTCCAGGAAATGACGATGCTATCCGCTCTATCCAACTTTTCTGCAAAGAAATTGCTGAAGCAATTACAGAAGGTAGAGCAATCGCAGGTGGGGAAATTCCAGCTAATAGCGAAGAAGTAGCTCCAGCTAGTGAAGAAGAAAAGCAAGAGGTTATTGATGAAGCTATGAGCGAAGCTGACTTTGCAAAAGAAATTGAAGCAGACAAGGAGTAAGGAATGGCAGAAATTAGCGCACAACTTGTAAAACAACTAAGAGATATGACAGATGCAGGAATGATGGACTGTAAAAAAGCTTTAGTTGAAACAAATGGCGATATTGAAAAAGCAGTAGAATACCTAAGAGAAAAAGGCCTAAGCAAGGCTGCTAAAAAAGCTGATAGAGTAGCTGCTGAGGGTGCTATTAATATCAAAGTTTCTAGTGATTTCAAAAAAGCAAGTATGGTAGAAATCAATTCTGAAACAGACTTTGTTGCTAAAAATGATGGTTTTAAAGAGTTAAGCTCAAAAACAATCCAAATCATTCAAGATTCCAATATTTCTACAACAGAAGAATTGCATACTCTAGATTTTGAAGGTGCAAAGTTTGAAGAATATCTAAAAACACAAATTGCAAAAATTGGTGAAAATATCGTAGTAAGAAGAATGGCAAAGGTAAATGCTGAAGGTAGCGGAATTGTTAATGCTTATGTGCATTCTAATGGGCGTGTGGGCGTTATTATCGCACTTAAATGCCAAAATAGTGAGAATGCTACAAAACTAGCAGATTTTACAAAAAATCTTTGTATGCACGCAGCTGCTATGAAGCCACAAGTAATCTCTTACCATTCTTTTGATATGGACTTTGTAAAAAGTGAAAAAACAGCAATCATTGCAGAGTTAGAAAAAGAAAATGAAGAGTTAAAAAGACTTGGCAAGCCTCTTCATAAAATCCCTGCTTTTATTAGCCAACTAGAGCTTAATGATGAAATTTTAGCAAAGCAAGAAGAAGCACTAAAAGCAGAACTTAAAGCACAAGGCAAACCAGAAGCAATTTGGGATAAAATTCTTCCAGGACAAATGGAAAGATTTAAAGCAGATTCTACACTTTTAGACCAACGCCTTACACTTTTAGGACAATTCTTTGTAATGGATGATAAAAAAACTATCGCACAAGTTCTAGCTGAAAAAGGCAAAGAGCTTAATGATAACATTGAAATTGTTGAGTATGTTCGCTTTGAGCTTGGTGAAGGAATTGAAAAACAAGAATGCAACTTTGCTGATGAAGTAGCCGCACAACTAGGCTAATTTAGGTATATTATGCCTCTACTTTATGCTAAGGAGCTTTGTTTTAGCTATGATGTTCCTATCTTAAATAAAGTAGATTTGATAGGGGAAGAGAAGCAAATTATCTCCATTATGGGGGTTAGCGGAAGTGGGAAAAGCACACTTTTACATATTCTCTCCTCTTTTTTAAAACCACAAAGTGGAGAAGTAACGCTTTTTGGCACAAATCCCTATTCACTCCCACAAAAACAGCTTTTAGAACTAAGACGCAAACAAATAGGCATCATCTTTCAATCCCATTATCTTTTTTTAGGCTTTAGTGCTTATGAAAACTTAGAAGTCGCTTCTATCTTAGGAGAAGAAACAATTAATCATGAGCTTTTGGAACATTTTGGGATTAAAAATGTGCTTAACAAAAACACAAGTTCTCTTAGTGGCGGACAACAGCAAAGATTATCTATCGCTAGGATTTTAACCAAAAAACCCAAAATTATTTTCGCAGACGAACCTACTGGAAATTTAGATAAGGAAAATGCACTTAGCGTAGCAGAAGCGCTTTTTTCTTATGTAAAAGCCAATAATTCTTTGCTTATTTTTGTAACGCATGATTTAAATCTAGCCCAAAAAGCTGATAAAGCCTACCGCTTAGAAGATGCTAAACTACACCAGCTTTAAAAGAGTTGCTTTATGGAGCTTCTAGCATATTTAACCGAAGGCAATGTTGCTAATTTTCTACTTTTACTTTTACGCTTTGCAGGAATAATTGCTTTTTTTCCTTTTTTTGAAAACCAGCTCATTACCGCACAATTTAAAGGCGTTTTTATCTTTTTTCTCACTATTCTTTTTATTCCCCTTGTAGAAATTATTCCGCCTAGCAATATGAGTATTTTAGGATTTATTGTCGCAGGGCTTGGGGAAATTATGCTTGGTTTTTTAGCATCTATGGCATTGCAAATTGTCTTTGGTATGGTTTCTTTTGGTGGGGAGCTTATCTCTTTTGCAATGGGATTAACCATTGCCAATGCCTATGATCCAGTAACGGGTGCACAAAAGCCAATTATAGGACAAATCCTAACACTTCTTGCACTTTTATTGATGTTAGCCTTAGATTACCACCATCTTTTTTTTGATTTTGTAGCTATGAGTATTAAAAGCGTTCCTTTGGGAAGCTTTATGTTCTCGCATGATTATATCCAATATATCTTTACTGCATTTGCACAGCTTTTTGTGATAGGGCTTACAATGTCCTTTCCTATCATTGCACTTATTTTGCTCTCTGATATTATTTTTGGAATGATTATGAAAGCACATCCACAATTTAACCTTTTAGCGATAGGCTTTCCTGTAAAGATTGTTGTGGCATTTGCCGTGCTTATTGTGATTGTTCCTGCGATTATGATACATTTTAAACAAGAATTTTTAGATGCCTTTAATGCACTAAGTATTCTTTTAAAATAATTCATACACAATCTTTCTTCTATTGCTAAAAACATGATTTCTAAATCTTACTATAAACAAACTCATATTATTCTTCCTTTTGCTATTACAAGCACAATAAAGCAGAGGATGGGAAAATAAAAGAAAGTAAATAAAAGGCAAAAAGAAAAGATTCTAACCTACTTATTTTAACTTCGCTGGGGTTGTAAATTCCTCATTACGCAAGGAAGGACACAAGTGTCCTTTCCAAACCCCTGAAGGCTCTGTGCTATTTCGTGAGAGCTTTGTTCTTTGTTTTAACTTCGCTGGGGTTGTAAATTCCTCCTTGCGCGAGCGGGAGTTCCACTCCCTGCACCTACCGAAGCCCCCGTCCCACTACGCTATGCTTGCGGGGAGCTTCGCTCTTTGCCTTTAGAAGAATTTTTTAAAGTGCTTTAAGTCTAAGTTAAGCAGGTATTAACTAGAATCTTATTGTTTTTCTAAAGTGTTAGTTCTAGTTTTTCTTTGAGACTAGAACAAGAACTATTAAAGAAATTATAAATAAAATTATTAATTCCATACTAGCTCCTTTTTACATCTCCTATAAAGACAATAAAAATAAAGCTTAAAGCATTAAAAATTAATAGTGAGGGTTTTTATTACAAATATTTTATTGAATGGTTTTAGTATATGGCAAACCTAATGGGTTTTGTAAGTTTTTGGTTATTTTTTAAATTACTACGAACTTAAAGGTTTTTGCAATAATAATTGTTTGTTATATTAATATTCTATTAGAGTTTAGCTTTTCTTTGTCATATTGAGCGAAGCGAAATATCTTCTTATTAGAAAGAATTTTTATAGATTCTTCGCTACGCTCGCAATGACAAAGTTTCACTATAAACAAAACAAAGTGTGGCAATCTAAAAAAGATAAACCATAAAGGCGATTTAATAGATTGCCACGCAAATATTTCATATTTGCTCGCAATGACAATAAAAGCTTCAATCTTTCATCAATACTTTGCAATGATAAGAGATTATCAATGAAATTATTAAAATTTTATAAGTTAAAAAACTGCAAAAATTAAAAATAAATTCTAGTAGTGGCGGATGAGCTTTGTGAGTTTTTAATAAATTTTTGGAACGAGGCTAAAAAAGAAAAAGATGTAATAAATTCTAATAGTTACGGTATATAGCTTTAGCTTTTATGAAATTTCAAGAGGCTGAAAGGATTATAAGAATTAAAAATAAATTCTAGTAGTTACGGCATAGAATAAGAGTTTTAAAGGGTTTTTCAAGAGGTTAGCAACCTTTATGGGTTGTGCCTCTTGTAAAAATCCTTTAATCTATTATTATCTGTCTTGAATACGAATTTCTTCTATATTCTTTGAGCCATACAAGGATTATTCGTCTTAAAGTTTTCACTCACTACACAAGTTCTTTGGTTTAACACTCCTTTTTCTTCATCTA
>NZ_NBIU01000025.1 GCF_003245365.1 Helicobacter valdiviensis | reverse complement strand
ATATGATAATAATTCTAAAACTTTAACAGGTTTTATGTATCAAAAAGAGTTTGTGCCAAATAGATTGGATGTGTAAAAATTAATAGGGTAGATTGCTTCGTTGCTAGTGTTCCTTGCAATGACAGGGAGAGTCTTGTAATGACGCTCTTTTATGTCACTGCGAGACTTACGCAAGTAAGTCGTGGTAGTCTAAAAAACATTCTTTTGAATTTTTTAATATTTTAGTATAATTTTAAAAAAGGAGTTTTTATGCAAAAAGTAATGTGTATAGATTTGGATAGAAGAAAAGCTATGGGAAATATTAGAGATTTAGCATTTTTGGGTGCTTCTTTTAGTATGCTTTATAATCTAAGTGATATTAGCTTTTTACCTAATGAGGCAATAAAGATGGAAAGCTCTTATCAAAAATATTTAGCTTTAGAACTTCAATCTTTTTATATTCCTAGCAATCTTGTGTCTTTGTTGAATATTCAAAGTAGAAAAACCCCTCTTTATGTAAATGTTTTATTAAATAGCGACACAAAATATAAGTCTTATTTATTGCAATATGCCATAGAAGCTAAAAGAGAAGAAAATACCATTTATTCTTTGCAAAATTCTAAAGAAATTAATGAGGCTTTTAAGGATTTAGGTGCTTTAGAGAAAGCGTTACAAGAAAAAAATATTTATTTAAATTTCTTGGATTTAGAAGATAAAAGCAGTCTTTTGGAGTTTTATGGCTTTTTATTAAAAAATGAAAATCTAAAGCAACATTATTATTATGAAAATAATAAATTTTATGAGAAGATGAGCAAAAGAGATGAGTTGCTATCTACTCATACAAGTTTGGAGCTTTATACAATGCTTTTAAATGAATTTGAAACTTTGAATAAAGTAGAGCTTATTAGGATTTTAGAAGTTTTAGCTATGCATAATCTTACAAATTTGTTTTTAGCTAATCAAGAACAACAAAATTTAAGTAGTTTTGTAATGAATCTAAGGCTAAAAGCCTAGATTTAGTAAATGAGTGTTTGTTTTAAAAGAGGGAGTAGGTTGCTTTCAAAACCAAAAATTCTTTTATAGATTACATAGTTTGCAAGCACTTTTTTGCCATAAATCCTTGATTCTTCATAAGGTATCATCTCTATGCTATACCAAGGATCTAAAGGGTTGTTTTGTTTAAAAAGATAGTTTTTAGCCAAAAGTCTTCTTGTAAATCCTGGTCCTCCATTATAGGCATATGAAATAAACAAGGGATGTTTAAACTCCCTTAAAAGTGGTCTTGTAAAATATTCTGCATAACGCACATTAATATTTGGATTAAACATATCTAAATAGCCCACTTTTTTATCTTCTTTAAAATCTTTTGCAATTGCTTCTACATTAAAAGGCATAAGTTGCATAATCCCTAAAGCATAAGAAGTGGAAATTGCGGTAGGTATAAAAAGGCTTTCTTGTCTGCCTAGAGCATAAAGCAGTGCTTGAGTTTCTTTGCTAAATTTGGAGAAAATTTCAGGATAAGGGGTTAGAAAATATTCTTCCCCAGCTTTTTTGCTAAGCCATACAAAATGCGGAGTTGTATCTGTGTGATTTACTTTTTCTAATAAGGTTTTATCTTTTGTTTTTCTGTATGTTTGGAGGATTTTTTCCCATTCAAAAGGATCTTGTATGTTCCAATTAGCCTTTGTTTCTTTGGTGTCTATTGTATGGATAATGTTAAATTTTGGTTGGCTTTTAGTAAGTTCAATAGCAGCAAGAGAATAAATATCTATGTCTTTTTTTTCTACAAGTTGGTTTAGGAATTTTGTATCTTTAGAGGCTAGAAATTTCCAAAAAATTGCTCTATTTTGATCTAAGGATCGGTAAGATTTTTTTAAAGAAGTTTCTAATAGTGCAAGGGATTTAGCTTTATCTTGCTTTACAAAAAGAAAGTTCATTCCTAGATAAAAAGAGCTTTCATAGTCTAAAAACTGCTTGGAACTTGTATAATCTAAATCTAAAAAAGAATGGCTTAAAATACTCATATTTTGGGAAATCATAGCACTTTTTAGCATTCTTAAAAATGTAGAATTTTTTTGGCTAAGAAGTTGTGCCAATCTCTTTGGTGGAATTGGCTTGTTTAAATGTGTAGTTTTAAAGCTTTGTGAAACATTAAAATAAAAATTCCCTATAAAATTTGCATTTTCTTTAATGAGTTCATTAAAAGGATTTTTATGTGCGATTATAGCAAGACTTTTTGAAAGGGTGGGATTAACTTTGGTGAGCTTTTTTGAAAGTAAAGTAAGGGTTCTTTTATCTAGTGTTTCGGCCTTTTTTAGAGTGAGTGCTTTACTTATACAATTTGTATCTTGTTTGATGAGTTTTGATAGGGGCATTCTTTCGCAAATTGTTTTTAAAGAAAGGTTTTTATTGTCTCCCTTTTTAAAATAAAGCCCA
Source organism: Helicobacter valdiviensis (assembly GCF_003245365.1). Lineage (GTDB taxonomy): Bacteria > Campylobacterota > Campylobacteria > Campylobacterales > Helicobacteraceae > Helicobacter_D > Helicobacter_D valdiviensis. The sequence continues at coordinate 30,370 of NZ_NBIU01000025.1, read as the reverse complement.
AAAAGTTTGGTATTTTTGTTTTTGGCAAGCTTGTAAGCTTCGCTAGCTTCTTTTGGACTAATTTCTTGTTGCAAAAAAAGCCAAATATAAAAATCGCGTGAAACCCCTTTGGGTTGCTGTTTTAAATACTTTAAAGTTATGGGTTTGTGCGTGGGGGGCTGTGTAGCTTTAGCTTGCAGAAGAGCAAAAGAGACAAAAAGCAATAAAAAGAGATTTTTAAACATAATCTAGCCTTATAAATTTGAGAAATTTAAAAGAAGTTTGATGATAAAAAGATCAATAAACTTTAAACCTAAAAGAACGATAAGAGGTGCTAAATCTACTCCACTAATTACTGTTGGGATAAGTCTGCGGATTTTAGCATAAAGAGGCTCTGTAAGTTTGTAGAGGATTTGAACGATAGGATTGTAGGGATCAGGACGCACCCAAGAGATGATGGCTGCAATGATAATCACCCAAATATAAAGATTAATCACCATACTTAAAATTTGTGCAACTGCTTGAATAAATGTGCTTAAAACCATATTATTTCCTTAGAATATCTTTTAAAAAATTGCGTAAATATAAAAAGAGATCATTAAGCTCAGGACCATGTTCAAAACCAGTTAGCAAGTAGCGCAAAGGTTTAAAGAAGCGTTTTCCTTTGAGATTTGATTCTTGCATAGCTTTAGTTTTAAATTCTTCATAGCTAGTATTTTGCCAATCTAGGCTTTCTAGAAGCTTTAAAAGCGTATTGTGGAGTGTGTTAAATTCCTCTTTAAGCTCTAAAATTTCTCCTTCTTTTTCTTGCTCTAGTAGTTTGGTTTTATTAAAGAAGATACGATCTATTTTTGTTTTTAGCTCATTTAGAGTGCTGGCTTCTTGCAAGTAGAGTTTTGCTAAGCCACCAATGCTAGTATCTTTATAGCCTAAAAGTGCTGCTAAATCTAGTTCATTGAGGCGTTTAAAATGTTCTCTGTTTAAAAATCTTAATTTATCAATATCAAATCTGGCGGGAGCTTTTGCAATCCTTTTAATATCAAACCAAGAAATTGCCTCTTGCATTGTAAAAACTTCACAAGGGGTGTGGTTGCCAATTAAAATTAAATAATTTGCGATTGCTTGAGGTAAAAATCCTTCATTTAAGAGCCATTGCACACTTGAAGCATTATCTCTTTTACTCATTTTTTTACCTTCTTCATTGAGAATAATGGGTAAATGTGCAAATTGGATTTTTTTAGCATAATTTAGCCCCTTGTGGATTAGGATTTGCTTTGGGGTATTGCTTACATGATCTTCGCCTCTAACGATGAAATCTACATCATAAAGCATATCATCTACCGCACAAGCAAAATTATAAGTTGGAATACCATCTTCTTTTATGATTACAAAGCTATCTACCTCATTGCAATCAAATTTCACTTCACCTTTAATCTCATCATAAAAACTCATAGGTTCACTAGAGCCCTTTAGTCTAATTACAGGATTTGAATGAGAGTCTTTTTGCAAGAGAGCCCAAGAATCTTGGTATCTAAAAGCAATTTTGTTCTTTTTGGCTTCCTCTCTTTTGGCTTCTAAAAATTCTTTAGTGCAATAGCAATAAAATGCCTTGCCTTGCGAAATAAGATAATCGGCTAATTGCCTATGACGCGGAAAATTATTGCTTTGATAGACAAGATTATCCCAAGAAATTCCAAAAAGAGTTAGCAAAAACATAATGTCTTTGTCTTTGCCCTCTATATTTCTTGAAGTATCAGTATCTTCAATTCTTAGTAAAAAAGCCTCTCCTTTTTGCTTTGCAAGAATGTAATTAAAAATTGCTGCCCTTAAATTTCCTGTGTGCATATCACCCGTAGGGCTTGGTGCAAATCTAAGCATAAAAAACCTCTATAAATAAAATAAAACTTTGAGTAAGGATTTTAGCATATTTAAGTTAAATCCATTGTGAAATTTGGCAATTTTAAGGCTTAGTTTTAGTATTTACAAAGAGGAAAATTAATAAAATTCTTTTAAAGAAAATTAATTATTTTAAGATGGGTATAGATGTTTAAAAGAATATTTTTTGTATTAGTAATTTTTATGGGGATTGCAGAAGCTAAAGATTTTTTAAAAGTATTAGATGCTATGCAATTAACCCAAAAAGAAAGGGTGGCTATCAAAGTGGTTTTAGAAGATTATCATCAAGAAAGAAAGGTATATTATAAAAATATTAATCGCACAGAAGAGCTTATGTTTTCAGAACTGTTTCAAGGTAGGGTTGTGGATTTTGAAAAATATAAAGCGATATTAGAAGAGATTAATGAAGATTATGTAGAAGCACAGATTAAATTTTATAAGCTCTTATCCAAAAAGCTTGGCAAGGAGAGAATGCAGCAATTAGCACAAGAGATGTTAAAATAAAGGAGGAATAATGTATAAAATTTTAATTGTAGAAGATGATTTAGAGATGCAAAAATTGCTTGTAGATTTTTTAAAACAAAGCAATATGGAAGCATTTGCGACCCAAGATCCACAAGAAGCTTTAGAACTTTTAAAAAAAGAAAAATTCCATTTAGGAGTGCTTGATATTGGTTTGCCTAAGATGAATGGTTTGGAATTATGTCAGAAAATTAGGGAGTTTAGCGATATTCCTTTAATCATCTCATCAGCTAGAGGGGATATCTCTAGTAAAATTTTAGGGTTTGAGAGAGGTGCAGATGATTATTTGGCAAAGTCATATGAGCCTATTGAGCTTGTAGCTAGGATTAATGCACTTTTGAAGCGTTATGCAAACAATGAAACGCTAAATTTTCAAAATCTAAGCATTGATGTAAATAAAAGGCGAATTAGTTTAGATGGGGAGAATTTAGAGCTAACACCAGCAGAATTTGAAATTTTAGTATTGCTCTTAAGTAATCGTGGGAAGCCATTTTCTAGGGAGAGTTTAGCACAGGCTATTTCTACAATAGCCCCCGATTCTTCTCTTAGAAGCATTGATACACACATTAGAAATTTAAGAGGCAAATTAAAAGATGATGCTAAAGAGCCTAAATTTATCCAATCTGTTTGGGGTATAGGGTATAAATTTTGCGATTAAGAAGCTTTTATCCACCTTTGTTTTTGCAAATTTATGGGTTATTTTTCTTTTCTATCGTTTTAATTTGCGTGGTTGCTTATTCTTTTAATCTTTCAAATTTAGAACATAATAAAGAAAGAATTATGAATTCTACTCTTTCATTTGCACAGCAATCTATGATTGAGTTTGTAGGGGGAGATGTTAAGAGTTTAGAGAGGTATTTAAAGGCAAATGGATTTGTGATTTTAGAGGAATTGCCACAAAATTTTAGTATTCTTTATGAAAATAATAACTCTTTAGCAAAGATTAAGCTGTATAAATCTAAGCAATTTTATGGCTTTATGCTAGATTATTTGGGGGATAGATTTGTAGCGCAAAAAGATGTAAAAGAAGAGATTTTTTATGATAGCTCTATCAACCTTTGGTTTGTTTTGCAAATAGTTTTGTTGCTTTTGATTTTTGGGTTTTTACTTACAGCTTTACAGCCCCTTAAAGTGCTAAAAAATGCAATAGAGGCATTTGCTAGGGGTAAATATGATCTTAAAATTCCTATCCCTAAAGAACCTCAACAAGCTATGTTGGCGCTTAGTTTTAATAATATGGCAAGTAAAATTTCACATTTGCTAAAAGTTAGGGAGCTTGTTTTAAGAAATATAGGACATGAGCTTAAAACTCCTATTGCAAAGGCTAGATTAAGCTTAGAGTTTTTGCCAAAAAGCCCTCATAAAGATCAAATGGCACGATCTATTAATGATTTAGATCATCTTATTACTAAAATTCTAACTTTTGAAAAGATACAAGAGGGTAGGGAGTTGCTGGATTTTAAGAGTTTTGGGATAGATACTCTTATGCTAGAAACGCTTGGTGGAATAAACATTACACAAGAGGATTTAGAGCTAGAATTAAAAGAGATTTATAGTGTTTATGGGGACTTACATTTTTTATCTATTGTGATTAAAAATCTTATTGAAAATGCGTATAAATACAAAAGTAAAGGTAAAATTTTAGTAGAGAGTATAAGGCAAAAAAATAGAAAGATTTTAAGCATTAGTAATTTTGGAGAGCCTCTAAGCAAGGAGATTGGTTATTATTTAGAGCCTTTTTATAGGGATAGTAAGCATGAGCATATTTTGGGATATGGATTAGGACTTAGTATTGTAAAAGGAATTTTAGAATTGCATAATTTTATATTATCTTATGAATACAAAGAGGGCAGGCATTATTTTTTAATAGATTTTGGAGAAATTTAATGGAATATATTGGGATTGATTTAGGTAGTAATTCTTTGCGTGCAGTTAGAATGGACAAAGATTTAAAAAGCAAGGGTGAATATGAATGCACAATCCGTATTTCTGAAGAGTTGCAAAGCAAGGGTATCATAGGAGAAAGGGCAATAAATAGGCTTTTAGAGGCACTTTATGAGCTTAAAAGGGTTTTAAAAATTACACAAGAGGATAGAATATTTGCTATTACTACAGAAGCTATGCGTAAGGCAAGGAATAAAGAAGAGGTATTGAAGCTTTGTTTAAAGAAGTGTGGGATTAGTTTTAAAATCATTAGCGGAGAGGAAGAAGCAAGGCTTACAGCACTAGCTCCTAAAAGAGCTTTAAAAGAGATTTCTAAAAAGAATAAAGAGTTTCAAAAAGATTGCTATGTAGTAGTGGATATGGGGGGTGCAAGTAGCGAATTTATCTTTTGTAAAAATCAAGAAATATTTGCCAAAAGCTTTAAAATAGGGATTGTAACCGCTAAAGATAGATACCAAAATTTACAAGGCTTATTGGAAAATAAACAAGAGATTTTAAAGCCTATTGTGGAATTTGTGAAAAAAGCTAAAAAAGAAGGGTTTAATGCAGAATTTTTAATCGCAAATAGTGGAATACCTACTAGCATATATGCTTTTAAAGTAGGGCTTGAAAACTATCATAAAATAAAATATGAGGGTGCCAAGCTGACACAAGAAGATTTTTTGGAGCAATTGGCGAAGTTTTTAAGTTTAAGTCTTTTGCAAAAGATTGAATTAGTGGGGAAGTATAGGGCAGATGTGATAGATATTGGGGTTTATTTGTTTTTATTTTTTATGGAGGCATTAGGTTTTAGTGAGGTTCTTGTAATGGATGAGGGGCTAAGAGAAGGCGTGGTGATAGACGCCCTAGAAGCTATATCTTAGATTAGCATTTAAGCTCCAATCAATGTTTAAATCCCCAAAAAAGCTTTTTTCATAATCTAAACTTATGCGAGTATTTTTGCTAAGTGCATAAGAGGTATTTAGATTAATAAACGCTCTTTCATCTTTTAAGCCTTCAAAATATCTTATGCCAGCAAAATCGCCAAAGCTTTTCTTGCCAGACTTTCTTAAATCGCTCATATAGCCAATTCCAGCCCTTAGATTTAAAGAAGAGTTATTAAGATTATTAATACCGCTAAAAAGTGCTGTTTTTAAGACAAGAGGCACATAAGAATCCATATGGATTTTTACAATCTCATTGGAAAGTTGGATGCTATCTACATAGCCACTAATAAGTTCTATTTGGGGTTCAAGATAAAAATTATCAAACTTTTTTCTATATCCTGCTTCAATGCTTGCTATGATGTTGTTGGAAGCATTTGCATTGAGTGTAGAATTTTGTGTATTTGGGATAAAGCTTGCACTCATATCATTTTCATATCTAATGTATCTTAGAACCCCATCTATATAAAATCCATTATTAAATAAAAAGCTTAGATAATTCCCAATTCCATAACCTTTACTTGTAGCATTAAGAGAGTTTGAATCTAGCTTTGTGTGGGTGAAATTTAGCATAATTCCACTATAGAGATTAAAGGTTTTAAAGCTGTTTTGCTTGTCAAATCCACTTTGCACTTCAAAATAATTTCCGCTATTGTAGTTATCGCTTAGTTTGCCACCAAAAGTCCTTACCCATAATCCATAAGAATAAGGATTGTCTCTAAGTTCTCCCATTCTTTTTTGGAGATTGTTCCATTCTGCAATGTAATTTAAGATGAAATGATCAGTGAGTGAATTAGCAGTTTTTAGTGCTTGTGTGTTATTGCTTGTATGGAAATAAGAGGGGTTTTGATTAGGCTGGTTTTGATTAGGATTTTCAGGATTAGGATTTTCAGGATTTTTCGCTGTGCTTATAAGCTCCCAAGTGGCATTTTCTGTATTGTGGTTAAATTCTACATTTGGAGAATAGATGCTAAAACCATGTTCTATATTTGGAATGGTAAAATAATTTTGATTAATTTTGCTTTGTGTGTCTTTTAAAGAAGCAAGTAGAATCTTAGTATCTTTTGGATTTTCTTTGGTAAGAAAGTTTAAAAGTAAGGTATTGTTTCCTCCTTGTGTTTTATGGGTGCTAAGGATTGTATCGCTTTTAGCATTTTTTAAATCAACATTGAGTTTAAAAGTGGAATTTGTTGCATAGAGATTTTTTGTGTGTATGCTTCCAAAAACAAGGGGATTATCCATTAATGATACATTTTTAGCGGTAATATTGCCTTTAAAATGAGATTGAGATAAATGGACAAAATAGTCTTTTTTTGGTAGATTGGTTTGTGTAATATTTCCTTCAAAAATTGTATTTTGGATAAAGGCATTAGAATTATCTAAAATCAAGTTTCCTTTAAAATAGACTTCTTTTATGGGAGACTCTTCTTTGCTTTTTATTTCTTGTTTGTAGAACATTTCTTTACCAATTCCTGTGAAATAATCATAGCCATAATCTTCAATATTGTTATTGTGGTAGATATTTTGTGTGTCTAGCTCATCAATAGTCCTTAAGTCGCTTCCTAAAATTACATTAGAATTTTTTGCATATAATTTTTCTGTTTGCATGTTTGCATAAGAGCCTAGTTTTAATTCGGTATTTTCTAGATTAATTTCTTTGAGGGTAAAAATACGATTTTCCCAATCTTCTTGAGTAAGGCTAACTCCTTTTGTGAGTGCAGTTTGCCCTAATTTTTGGAGATTTTTGAGGGTTTGCTCATCAATGCTTGCATGCACAATAGGATGTCCTTGAAAGCTTAGATTGGAATTTTTAATTTCCATAAATCCTTTTGGATTATAGATATTCCCATCAAAAACTAGACCTTTAGAATCTTGAATATTTAGATGAAAATTATTATCACTCACAATATTCCCATGATAAATATAATCTTGAGAGTTTATAAAAGTAAGTTTTGCATGATCTTTTTGGCTTGTAATAAAGACATTATTGGAATTTGCTTTGATGGAGCTTGTGCTTAGGCTTTGTCCATTTAAATCCAGTGTTCCGCCATTTAAGTAGAGCGTGTTAAAGTTAATATTGTCCGCACTAGAAATTTTAAGTGTTCCGCCATTGATATAAATCTCTCCAAATTTTTCACCTTTGCCTATTAGGCTTACTAAGCCTTCTCCCATTCTAAGTCCAGAATTTAAGTTGGAGCTTAGAATTTCTAGTTCACCTTGCCCCATTTTATAGAGAAAATCGTTTTCTTTTAGTAGGGCATTATAAGTTACTTTTGCTTGTGCATCAGTGTAGATTCCCCCTCCTATTAGCCATTTATCTCCAGTGATTTCCCAATTAGAATTTGGGGTAAAGTTTAGCACACTTGCACCCATATCTGCATTTTCAACAAGAGAGAGAATTCCTTTTTGATGGAAGTATAAATCTTTACTATTAGCCATTTCTTTAATGCGTTTTTCATAATCTGTGCGATTGGTATTGTTAAAAGTAACAAGTCCTGAATATTTTTTGCTAATAAATTCTACACCTTGAATGGTTTTTCCATTATGTATTAAGCTTTGGTTGTTTAAAGTATAGTTTCCCCCAGCTATATTGATGGTTCTATTTGCTTTAAATTCATCAATAAGAGGTTGATTAATGAGTGCGTAATCTACTAGGGTGCAGTTAAATCCTGTGGCAAAATTGAGCGTGCAATCACTTCCGCTAATTACTCCAATAAGATACCATTTTTTATCCATTTTATCATAAACATAAAGTGCAGAACCAGAATCGCCAGGAGCAGAAGAGCTAGTGAAATCATTTCTAATATTTTTATTAAAATTTTCAAATCTCAAAAAGAAATTGTAGCGAATATCTTCTTTATCTCCTAGAGTTACAAAGCCTCCAGTATGATATTTATCATCTTGCGCTATTTTTATGGGACTTACTTGTGAGCTTATATCTCCAATTCCTTGAACTCCAGTCCCTTCTCTTACAAAAAATTCATATCTATCTTTGTTGTATAGTTTTCCTTTGCCTTGTGAAAAATCTTCACTTTCTTGAAAATTGTCTTTATATCTTAGTGATTCATTTTGCTCATTTTTATTTTTTAAGGAGATAAAATCAAGCTCTTTGCTTAAGTTTGCACTTGCATTGAGGTTTAATTTTTGCATTTTAAAGACTGCAAAGTCTATATCATAATTTCTTCGGTTTCTAAAATCATTGCTAGCACCTACAACTCTATTGGCAACATTGGCAAAATGCAAGACATCTCCTTGTTTAAAAGGTGCTAAAGAAGGTGAGGAATTTTTATCATACCAAGTCATGTGTGCAGCACTTACTATATAGGATTGCCCGATATTTGTGAATTCTCCTTTTAAGCGTCCGCTAACATTTGTAGCAGAAAAATCTATCATAGGTGCATTAAGAGTAATTTTCTTACTAGAGTCTTTAGAAGCAATGCTGATATTTTCACTGCCTACTTTAAATTTTCCTTTATTGAGTGCGAAATCTAAATAATCTTGGTAAGAGAAGTTGGGATCTACAACAGAGGAAAAAGCAAGTGAAGAGGAAAAAATAAATAAAAAATATCTCTTTTTCATGAAATAATCCTTTATATATTAATTATGTTTAATTTTAACATAATTAAAAGAAAAAGTAGCAAAAAGAAATATTAAGAAAATATTTAAAAAATTAATTTTAAGCAATTAGGGGGATTGTAGTTTAAAAATGGATGAAATTGAGGATTAATTTTTTTCTGCTATATAAACACCTATTAAAACTAAAATGGCACCTAAAATAAGTGAAATTTCTAAATTTTTATCCACAAAAATAAAAGAGGTGATGAGGGTAAAAATTGGAGTAAGATATACATAAAGATTTGTTTTGGTTTCCCCTATTAATAAAGTAGCTTTATTCCATGCTATAAAGCAAAGACAAGATGAAAAAATAGCTAAAAATATGAGGTTTGATATGACATTTATATCCAAAAATAAATGACTATTAAAATTTAATGGAGGAAAAAAAGGAATGAAAATAAAGGTAAAAATTATGCCATAAAAAATAATTTTTCTTGTTGCAATTAATAGATAATTTTGTGGGATTTTGGGAATAATTAAAGCATAAAATACCCAACCAAATGTGGCAATAAATGCAAAGAAGTCTCCTAGTAAATTTGGCGTAAAATTTAATTCTTTAAAATGCAAGATAAAAATTCCTATTAATGCTATAAAAGCCCCTAAATAAAAACTAAAATGTATTTTTTCTTTTTTATGTAAGAACGAAAAAAAACCTACAAATATAGGAATTGTAGCTATAATAATGCTTACATTAGGTGCATTATGGTGTGTTAGGGCAAGATTTAAAAAAAGATTATAAATGCAAATTCCAAAAAATCCAGCTATTGCCAATAATAATTCCTCTTTAAAGGATAAAAGAAGTATTGTTGGTTTTATAAGCAATAAAAAAATATATCCTACTAAAAATTGCAAAATCAAAAGTTCCATTGCTCCAAAATATTGAAGAAGAATTTGGCTTGAAACATATAAAGAAGACCAAAAAAATACACTAAAAAAAGCTAGAATATGTCCTAATAATTTTTTATGCATCTTTATTAAGCCTTTAAGGATTTAAATCTTTAAGGTTTTTATGAAGACGCACTAGATAATCTCTTCCTAAATCTATTTTGTCATAAATCCAGCTCCATAAAGCCCAAATATAATTAGAAAGAATCTGTCCCTCTAAAATTTCTTGTCTTGTTATTTTTCCATAGAGATGGATTATTTTTTCTATTTGTTTTTCTTCCAATTCTAGTTCTGCACTTAGATTACCAAGCTCCCAAATATAGGAGCTAAATCCAGAGTATTCAAAGTCAATCAATTTAATATCTTTTCCATTGTAAAGGATATTTGGCAGTTGTAAATCTCTATGGCATAAGATAAAATCCATTGTATCAATTTTTGAAGCAATGTCTAAAATCTTTTTATGTTCTAGCTGTGTTACAAGCTTTATTTTAGCTAAAGATTCGTAATTGTTAATTTCATTAACCATAAAAATAGGAGTGAAATTAGGATAATCTTTCAAGTTTTTAGAATGCAAAATTTTAATTTTCTTGATTAATAATTCTAGGACGCCTTCTTGGCAAATCTCTTCTTTTGTTAGAGGTTTGTAGCCTTGTAAAAAAGTGCTTAGCTTTAAACCGTTATTGTAAAATTCATTTTGTGCGGTTAGATGATTGGGTAAAATAGAAAGAATTTTTTGCTCATTATTTGGATTAATGATTTGGTTTAATTTGGGTCTTGAAATTCTTAAAACTTTTTGTTTATTTTGAAAGTTGATTTTATAGTTTATATTTGTAACGCTAAAGAGTTTTTGGATTTTTCCATCACTGGAACATTGTTTGGCTATCTCTTCAGGGGTGATTAATCTGGCACATAAGGCATCTTCAATGCAGTCAATTTCAGTATAAAAGTTTTCACAATAAGAAATATAAAAGTCTATTTTGTGTAAAGAATTTTTAATACAAGCTTCCCAATAGTCTTGAGTGGAGCATTTTAAGAGGCTATTTTTTAAAGTTTGAATATCTTGTGGATTGTCTAAAAAAGCAATCCCATCTCCATAGCCATTTGTAGCATTTGTGTCAATTTCTATTAGTTTGGAATTTTCATCGGTTAAATAACCCCAAAAAGGTGCGTTAGTAATCTTTTGGGCTAGAAATTGATTGGAATTAAATCTTAAGAATTGACTAAACTCTTTATTGATAAATAAATCCCCATTTAAAATAAATGTCCCTTTTTGGATAAGATTGCTTACATATTGTAAGGTTGCAGCACTGTTTTTGTTCTTGTAATCTTTGTAGAAAATTTGCTTAAAACCTAATTTCTTTTCTAAAGGAGTAAAGAGATGATTTTTGTATCCAGTAATCACAAAAATTTCTTTTACTCCTAATTTTTTAAGATAGAAAATCATATTTTCCAAAAGTGTTTTCCCTCGGATTTCTAGGAGTGGTTTAGGTTTGTTGAGGGTAAGGGGTCTTAGGCGTTTTCCTTCTCCAGCTGCAAGAATAATGGCTCTCATAGTTTGCCTTGTAAAATCTGATCAATTTTTTCTATAAGTGCTTCTTCAGAAGTGCCAATATTATAAATATTTTCTTCTCTTAGCTTTTTAAATCTTTGGGCTTCTTTTGCAAAATCAATGTTTGAAAGGAGGGATTTTAGAGTGAAAAAGTTTTTTGCTAATTTATCTTTTAAAATATATTCATTTTCTTTTGTGTTTTTTGGAGGGTATGGCATATAAAAAAAGCAAGGGCGTAAAGTGGCATAAGAATAAAGAAAAGATGTTGTGCTCCAATCTGTGATTAAAAAATCTGAAAAATTAAAATAATCATAACCTTGTTTTTCATCAAAACTTAGGCGTTTTTCTTCTTTAAATCTTGCTTTAATGAGACTGTAAAAATTGTGATTGCTAGCAGTATTAAAAGGGTGTGCTCTATAAGAAATATTATAATTTGTATTTTTTAAAAGCCATTCTATAATATTCCCATCAAATCCCGCAAAAGCATTCAAATCTGTATTACGAACATTATCCACATAACGCAAAGTAGGTGCATAAGTGATTGTATTACTGTTGTGGTATTGGTAGTTGGCTATTAAATTATCAAGTTGGGGGTAACCGCAAGGCAAGAGTGTGATATTTGTATTTTTGGTTGCTTGTTTAAAAGAGGCTAAAGCACTAGCTGAGGGAACATTGATATAATCTACTTGATTAGTGGAACCACAATCATAAGTTAATCTGTGGGGCATATAAATTCTTTTGGCGCTTTTGCTTAAAAACTCTCTATCAATCTTGCCATCAAGATAGCCTACCTCATCTGCTGTAATGATTAAATCAATCCCTTCTATATCGGCATTTAAGTAGTAGGTTTCTCCATTTTCAACTACTCTCCAAGGAAAAAGAATGTTAAAATGTGAGCTTTTTTCAAATGTATCGTTTAAAATTCTATCTACCACTGTAATGACATTATATTTTTGTTTTAATTTTTGCACCAAGTTTCCATATTGGGAGCGATAGGTTGGATAATAGGAGATAAAGACAATATTTTTCTTTGTTTGGGAAAGATTGGCTTGAATATTTTTTTTCCCAAGTGATATAAAGGCATTGATTTGTTCTTGTGCAGTCATAATAGTTCCTCATCTAGTGAAATTTTTAAGTTATTTTGATGGTTTGCAATTTTTTTAATGATTTGCTTTAAATTATCAAAAGAATGCGTAATATAGGAAGTTTTAAGCAATAAAAGATTGAATTTGTCTTGATTGAATTCAATGCTTCTAAAAGAAGGCAAATATAAGATGCTTGGTCTTTGATAAAGAGTGCTAAAGGTAAGTGCTAAAATGGAAGCGTCGCTGATTAAAAGGGAGCTTTTTTTAGCTTGGGTTAGACTAGAGATTAATTTTAGGTTTGTGCGGGGGGGGGGGGATTTATCGCATCTAAAATGATTTTATTGTATTCTTTTGTTGTGTTTGGGTGAGGCAAAAAGAGAATGCTTGTAATCTCTTTAACCTCTAAAAGCAATTCTAAAACTTGAGCATGGTAGCCACAAAGACAATTTGCATGCAAAAGGTCTGTTTTTTGGATAAAGCTGGGTGAATAGACAATTTCCATAATTTCTCCTTTAATTTTTATCTTGATATTTTTTGGGAAGTTCCATCCATTCACTTGCTGCTTTTTTGACAACTTCTAAAGTAGCGTCCATTCCTCCAGCTAGTGAAAATAGCCAAAATTTATGTGCATAGAGCCAATCAATCTGTTTTACTTGCTTTTCAATGAGTGTAGTTACAGGACGCACGACAATTTTAGCAAGATCAAGTTCTTGATGCACGATGTAAGATTGCACGGCATCTGAGAAAGTTTTAATAAACAAATCTTCTTGAAAATACAGCTTAATCTCATCTACTTCATCTAAGATTTTTTCCATTTTAGGGAAGTTGATTTTTTCTAACTTATTTTCCCTATTGAGTTTTTCTAGCTCTTCTGTCATTTTGACTACTTTTAGGAAAGCTTTTTCAATAATCTTTTTCTTTTTGTAACCATAATCAAGATATTCTTTGATTTTAGCTTTGATAAGTTTTTCATAATCTTTAATTTGTGCTTTTGTGGGTTCTGTAAGCTTGATAGGTTTTTTAGCTTTGTCTTTACTAAGTTCTAATGCTTCTTTAAAACTCATTTCTTTTGTGCCATTTATTCTAGCTCCGCCCTCTGTTGCATTGATCACTTCTAAAGGATAAGGGGTTTCAGCAATATCTTTTTCAAAGAAGTTTAAAAACATCTTCCATACGCTTGTGGTTTCTACATAGCCATCACCCCCATAAGCTGGGATTAAAATCTTGTTTGCAATATTTTCTTGCACCTTATATTGTGCTTCCTTTTCACCAAAAATTGCATCTTTAGAGTGGGTTTTGCCATCAGGTGCAAAAGCTAAATCTTGTCCTATAAAAATACATCTCTCAAAGCGAGAATACACAACAAGTTCATAAGCCATATTAGCAGCACTCATACCAATTCCCGCATAACCATAATCTTTTAAATCAAAAAATCTTGTATAACCAAAAGGACGCATACTAAAACTTTTTATTCCTTTTGTAATTGCTTCACTTGTAGCTTTATGGACTATGCTAGTGAGTGCAAAAATTACACCCTCTTGTGCTTCTTTTGGGGTTTTGATGAAGAAATCTGCAGTAGGTTCTACCCTCTCTAGCGTTACGACAATATCAGGCTTTATACCATTTTTATAAAGAATAGGGAAAGAAGCATCTACGCTAATAATTGTAACATAAGGTGCATATCCTTTTAAAAGCTTTAATTGCTTGTATAAAGAAGGACCTGTGGATACAATAACTGCAGTTTTTGTGTTTGTAGCATTTTTTAAAAGATTTTGCAAACTAGGGGAAGTAATTAATTTTGGCAAATTTTGAATATGATGTCTTAAACCAATAAGAGCATCAGTAGAGTCATTTCCTACAGCTACTACATGGTGTTCCATACTTCTTGTTAAGATATTATTAATCTCTAAGCATTCTTGCGAATAACGCCCATAATAGTTATTATAAAGATGTAAATTATAGATTTTAGAATAAATCCATTGTCCTTCTTGAACAAGATATTGATCAATCTCTCCAAAATTTACGGTTTTACTCCAAAAAATTAGTAATCTTTCTTCTAAAATCTCTTTTTCAAAGTCTGCAAAATTAAGTGCAATATAGATAATCTCTAGCTCTGGTTCAAAGACAAAAAGCTTTTTAAGTCCTTTAATTCCTAAAAGATATTTATGAAAAATACCATTTCCAAAACCAAAGAAATATAAAAAAGGATAGAGTCTAAACTTTTCAAATTCTTTAATTTTTTGTGAAATTTCTGCTAAAGGTTCTTCTTTAAAAAGTGCAATTTGTGCTTCTTTGTCATAAATATTGATATTAAGCGGATCAGAGCCTACAAAAACTTCATATTTTTTGTTGGGTTCTAGTAGTCTTAGCTGTCCTGCTAGGAGGGGATTTTTTTTCTCTAAGGCTTGTAGATTTTTTTCTAGGCGTGGGTTTAGATTAGACATAATTCTTCCTTGAAAAGTGATGGGGGTTTAGCCCAAAAGAGGGCTTTAGTTTATTGGAGTAGTTTTAAAACATTTTGTTGCACTTGGTTAGCTTGTGCCATAGCAAAGCTTCCAGATTGTGCTAGAATGTTTGTTTTAGAGAAGTTTGCAGATTCTTCAGCAAAATCCACATCACGGATTTGAGATTCAGCAGATTTTACATTTACTTGTGTAACGGTGATGTTGTTGATGGTTGCTACAAGTTGTTGTTGCACAGAACCTAAGTCTGCTCTAATTCTATCTAAATGCTCTTGCGCACTTTGAGCCATATCCATTACTGCCATTGCACCTTGCAAGCTTGTAACACCCGCTCCAATACCATTAGCATTTGTGTTAGCTACTGCACCATTTGCATTTGCACCAATAGCAGAAGCAACATTTGCATCAAATTCTCCATTTACACTTCTTAAATTCACAGTGTATTGTGCTAAGCTTGCATTTGGATTAACATTTGCAGCACCAGAGTGGAGACCTATAGTGGAGAAATTTACACCAGATACTACAATATCTCTAGCATTTAAGCGGATAAGTGTAAGTCTTCCGATAATTGCGTGATCTGTCCCTGAAGTTCCATTGAAAGAACCACCACCAAGCAAGGCAGCACCACTTGTGGTTTGCACAGAGATTGCTCTACCATCTGTGCTTGTAAGTCTTAATGCGCCAGAAATTGTTAAAGAAGCTTGAACACCGGTTCTTTCTTTTTGTGCGTTAATTGCATTAATCAATCTTCCATCGCCATCATTTTTTTGAACATCTTCAATATCTCCAATCATAATACCATTAATCATTAATCCTTTAATGGAGCCAGATTGGATAGGTTCTGCACCTTGTCCTTCTACATTATAACTTGCTCTAACGCCTAATCTATCAGAGTTCTTATTGATTGCTTCTGCTAGGGCTCCAATTCCAGTTCCTGCTGAAGTTGAGATTTTAATCTCTTCAATACCATAATTTGTTGTTCCATCTGTGTTTAGGAATCTTAAAGTAGTGGTTGTTAAACTGCTTGCACCCCCACTTGCTAAAATCTCTGCAGCTGTTTCATATCTTACATGTCCGATTTTATGTGAGTTTGTAGGTTGAATGGAAGCTTTTACGGTTGTATTAGAATAAGCACCGATTTGGAATTCTTTGTTTGTAAAAGCACCTGAAAGCATTTGTTGGCCGTTGAAACTTGTGGTATTTGCGATATTATCAAGTTCTTCCATGAGGCGTAAAATATCGCTTTGGAGTGCGTTTCTTGTAGCAACTGTTTGTCCATCTTGAGCAGCTTGAGTAGCTTTAGTTTTAATAGTATCTAGGATTTTAATTTGTTCATCCATGGCTTTATCAGCAGTTTGGATAATCCCGATAGCATCGTTTGCGTTTTTGGTAGCTTGACCTAGTGCAGCAGCTTGTGATCTTAGGCTATCGGCAATTGCCATACCTGAAGCATCGTCTGCAGCTTTATTGATTCTTAAACCTGAGCTTAGCTTTTCTAATGATTCTGACATATTGCGATTGTTCACAATACCTGAAGTGTGAGCGTTTAACGCATTGACATTTGTGTATATCCTATAACTCATTATGCATCCTTTGCAAAAAAATTAAGTTCAAGTGAGTTATAAGCAAATGGTGTTCCAATTTTTAATTTTACAATAATTACAAGAGGATAAAATTTGATGTAAAAAACAAAAAAAGAATTATTTTAAGGAATTGAAGATTTTTTGTCCATTCCTTGTAAAAAATGTATAGATACTCATTTTGAAATTATAAATTTTATCTTCTTTGAGAGTTTCAAAGGCCTCCAAAAGAGCAAGTGGGTGGCAGTATTCTAAAGTTTTTGGGTGGATATAGCGTGGATAGAGTATATAAGTAGCAGCAATAAGCTCTTCTAAAGTGCGAATTTTAGTGCGTCTAGGGCAGGTTTGCTTATCTTCAGTAAGCCCCCAACCTGCATAAAAAGGCAAACCATAGGTTACAACCTTTTTGCCATACACTAAAGCTTCAAAACCGCTTAGGGAAGTAAGTGTATGCACTTGATCTATGGCTTCTAGACAGGAAGCTAGACTAATATCTATGGCAAGTTCATCGCAAAATTCTTTTGCAATGTGTGTGGGGATATTTCCTATACGATTGCCACTTAGCACATCTGGGTGGGGTTTATAGAGAATAAAAGCATCTTTATTTTCTTCTCTTGCTTGTTTTAAAAGGCTAAGATTTGTAGCTCCCTTGGCACCATAACGCACTGAAGCATCGTCTTCTACTTGTCCGATTACTAATATTTTAGTCTTGTTTTGGGGAAGGTTTAGGGTTTTATGGTTTGTGGTATTGTATTTTGAAATCTTTGTTTTTAGGATTTTTTCTTTTAAGATTTTTGCTTCTAGTATCTCTTTTTGGCTAAAATTATGATTATTTAAAATTTCCTCTAAAGCACTACTTTGTGTGGGATCAAAATAGATGCCTAATGTATCAAAACTCTGTGAATAAGGGCGTGTAAGATCAGAACCTAGAGAAATGGAGCGGATAAAGCCATCTTCCACTCTTGTTAGCCTTAGATTGTTGGTTTTAGCAAATTCTTCAATTTCTCTAAATTCCTTTCTACCCCAAATAAAAATTTCACTTTGTAAATCCAGTCCTTTTTTAAGTGCTAGTTTTAAAGGGGTGGAGAAAATGGGATTAATAAATTTAAGATTTTCTTTTTTGTATTCTTTTAAAAAAGGAGGAATGAAGCCGTGCTTCCATATAGAAAAACCAAAAAAGAAGGCTTTATTATTGTTTTTTAAAGCTAAATACTTATAAGAAATAATTGTTTCTAGTGTGTCTAAAATATCGCTTTTTCTTTGATAGATGGGATTGTAATAAGTGCTATAAAGAATATAGCTTGCCGCAAAGACTTCTTCTAAAGTGCGAATTTTTGTGCGTCTAGGGCATGTTTGCTTATCTTTAGTAAGCCCCCAACCTGCATAAAAAGGCATGCCAAAGCATACACATTCACAGCCTACCATTAAGGCTTCAAAGCCCATTTGAGAAGTTTTGGTATAGACTTTTTTGAAATGCTTTAAAAGAGAGATAGGGTTAAAATCTTCTGTGATGAGCTTTATGGAGCTTGGGAGGTCTTGCGGGTTAATATCTGAAGTTTTTTTGCCACTTAGAACATCAGGGTGGATTTTAAGATAGATTTCTTTATCTTGATTTTCTTGCAAGGCACAATCTATTAAATCTTTTGTGCTAAATTTATCTCCAAGACCATATTTTAGGCTTAAATCCCCGCTAGTTTGTGAGATAATCAATATCTTTTCTTTAGGGCTTGTAAAGTAGTTAGGAGGGACATTAGGAGTGTGATTGTATTTTGAGATATTGTGAGTAATGATGAGGTTTATAGCCTTTTTGGCAGTTTCTAAAAGAGCAAGATTTTTTTTAAAATCATAATGGTTTAAAATCTCTTCTAATGCACTAGGAGCAGTGGCATCATAATAGATACCAAGATTATCGCTTACAAGTGAAAAACTAGGAGAATTTTCCACACCAAGCCCTAAGGAACGGATAAAGCCATCTTCTAGGAGAAGATAGGAACATTCAAAGGTATTTGCAAGTTTTATAGCATTTTGGCCTGAATTTTTTCTACCCCATCCAAGAAAAATTGTTTCATTCTTAATAGGTTTTGTGCTAAATTTAAAATATTTTTTGATAGGATTGTAAAAGTTATTTGTGTTTTTTATTAATTTTTTAGAAGTTGTGAGTAACATTGCTGATTTTTATACATAACCTTGAAATAAAATAAAATTTACTAATTATAGCGAATTTATTTAAAATATGTAAAAAGAATTTGATTTTATTGAGAGCAAAGGAAGATATATGCCTCTTTTATCTGTTATTATACCTTTTGGTTTGAGTAGAGAAAGAGAATACATTGAGAATAGAGTGCTTAAAAAGACTGATGAATTTTGCACAAATGAAGAAGTGGAGTATATTTTTGTTGAAGGTTTTTCTTCGTATAGGAGTGAGATAGGGCGAACTATAAGAGATAAAGGGCATATATATATAAAAGACGATAAACAGCACCTATTTTCTCAGGGTAGATGTAGAAATTTGGGGGCTAGTTATGCAAATTCTCCCGTCTTATTGTTCTTGGATGTGGATTATTATCTTTCGAGTTCTTCTTTGAAGAAAATAATTGAAATTATAAAATATAGGAATTTTTCAGCTAATATTAATCAAATATTATGTTTGCCAGTTGTTTTTTTAACTCAAGAAGGCACTAGTTATCTTTTAAGCAAAGAACAATCAATATGGGATATGATAGTGCAAGATGATTTAATTAGCGGAAAAAATCGGTGGATTAAGTTTTTTGCACCAAATTCTACTTCTAGTATTGTTGTAAATAGGCATAGATTTTTGGAAATTGGTGGGAATGATGAAAATTTTATAGGGCATGGGTATGAGGACTTTGATCTTTTGGCGAGAATTTTATATAGTTGTGTAATGTTTGAGAAGATGCCTAAAAATTTATTGTACGATTCTAGAAATTGGAATTTTAAAGATTACAAGGGGTTTAGAGCTTGGTTTTCAATACTTGGTTATGAGATGGGTTTTTATGGGGTTTATTTGTATCATTTGTGGCATGTAGAACCCAATCAAAATTCTTATATGGATAATAAGGAAATCAATCATAGGCTTTTTTACAAGCATTTAAAAGAACATAAGAGACATACCATCAAGCCTTTACAAATTGCTAGTGCTAAAGATAAAAAAATACTTTTGATTTGTCGTTTTCCAAAAGATATTTTAAATATTTTGCGTGATGTGAGTGTATATTTGGGAGATATTTTACATATTAGAGAAGATGAGTTTTTTGTGAATGAAAATTTCAATGAAGAATATTTTTTGTTTTTTTTAGAGCAAAAAGGGATAGATACCATTTTATTTCCCAATCCATATAGCAATAGATTGCGTAAAATAATTTATGGGTTTGTTAGGGAAAATAATATTCCATACTTATGTTTTGATCGAGGAGCTCTCCCTGATAGTTGGTTTTTTGACTATAATGGTTTTAATGCTGATTCTTTGAGTTATCAATTTTGGAATAAGGAGCTAAAAGAAGAAGAAATTATTAAGACCAAAGAATATATTTCGTATGTTTTAGAAGGAAATAATTATTTAGAAAAGCAAGATAAAAGGCAAGAAGGATTAATAAGAAAATTGCAATTAACTAATGATAAAAAAATTGTTTTTATACCTTTACAGAAACCCGATGATACAGTAATAAAATATTTTTCAAATACTTTTGATTATGAGAGTTTTTTGCAAACAATAAATGAAGTGGCAAAGAAACTTGCAAATACTCATATTTTTGTCGCTAAAAAACATCCTTTGGGAAATAAAATTTTACAGTATAGATATAAAAATATTGTTTTTATATTAGATGATACTAATATTATTGATTGTTTGGAATTATGCGATGTAGTTGTGTGTTTGAATTCGGGAGTTGGAGTTTATGCTATGATGCTTAAAAAACCATGTATAGTTTGTGCAGAAGCATTTTATTTTATAGAAGGCGTAAATTTTAAGGCCGATTCTCAAGAAAAACTGTTGAAATTATTAACAAGTAGACTTGCTGTAAATGAAGCAAAAATGATTAAGTTTATTCATTATTTAGTGTATGAGTTTTATTCATTTGGCAAGACAACTTATAGGAGATACTCTAAAAATGGAGAGTTGTATAGTAAGGCTGTTAATATTGATTTTTATGAACTTAATTTAAGAGGTAAAAAAGTTTTGTCTATTAAGCCTTATGGCAAAACTTATTATAGTCTCAAATCTTTGATATATAAAGCTTATGCTTATGAATTAAAATATCAAAATATTTTTGTTAAGAGTATAGAATGGTTGGTTCCAGATTGGTTGCAAATGAAAATTTCTCATACAAAATTTTATAGACTTTTTAGAAAATTATTGTCTAACCCAAGATATTTTATTAGAGATTCAAAAAAGTTACAATTTTTAAATAAAATTTTATATAAAAAAGATAATAAATGTCGTTAATAACTATTAGAAAAATAGAGAAACTGTTGAGGGAGCCTCGATTATTTTTTGAAGATATGGCATTAAAGAGAATAGTGCCAACAAAGACCATCACTGGTAAAATTATCCCCAAAAAATACAAAGGTTTTCATAAGTACGCTATTGTATCTGCTGTATATAATGTAGAAAAGTATTTAGAGGATTATTTTAAATCCATTATAAATCAAAGACTTGATTTTAAAAATAATATCTTTTTAATTTTGGTAGATGATGGATCCATAGATAATTCAGCAAATATTATAAGGAAATATCAAAAGAAATATCCTAAAAATATAGTCTATCTTTATAAAGAAAATGATGGTCAAGCTAGTGCTAGAAATTTAGGTTTAAAATATATGCAAGAAAATAATTGCCAAACCCATTGGGTAACTTTTGCTGATCCAGATGATTTTTTGGATAGAGATTATTTTTATCAAGTGGATAGGTTTTTAAAAACAAATAAAGAAGAAGATATTTGTATGGTAGGGTGTAATCTTATTTTTTATTATGAAAAAAATAAGACTTATAGAAATAATCATGCATTAAAATTTAAATTTAAAGATAAGATTACAATTAAGGAAAATGAGAAGCTGGATAATTTTATTCAGTTGTCTGCCTCGAGTTGTTTTGTGAATATAAATTTTTTAAATGCTTTAGTGTTTGATGAAAAGCTAAAACCTAATTTTGAAGATGCTAAATTTATCAATGAATATTTGTTGGATAATATTAGTTATAAGAGTGCATTTTTAAAAAAAGCAAAATACTATTATAGAAAAAGAGAAGATGGAAATTCAACGCTGGATTTAAAATTAAAACAAAAAGACCACTATTTGAATGTTATTAAAAATGGTTATTTAGATATTTTACAAAAGGGTAGTTGTAATGGTGATACACCTTTGTTTATACAAAATTTAATTTTGTATGATTTGTATTGGCAAATAAAAGACTTGATTAATTCTCCTGAAAAAGTTTCCATGTTAAATGAGGTAGAAAAAGAAGAATATTTGGGATTATTGGATAAAAATTTTTCCTATATAGAAAGCCAAACTATTATGAAATTTAATGTAGCAGGATGGCAGTTTTTTTATCAAGTAGGAATTTTAAATTGTTTTAAAAATGAAAAATCACCATTTCAAATAGCTTATATAGAGGATTATGATCCGTATAAAGAGCAAATTTTAATTACTTATTATACAGGTGATGATAAGGATATAGAAAGTATTCTTGCGGATGGGGAAGAAGTATATGCAGATTATGAAAAGATTGTTAAATATGACTTTTTAGATAGAGTATTTTGCTATCAAAAAAGATTATGGGTATCTATACCTAAAAATTCTGAAGACAAATTAGAAATATTTATCAATAATAAACAAGCTATGGTTGGTAAAAATGGTAAATATTTTTTAGATATCAAAAATATTAGAAAAGAATTCCAAAAAAGATTACCAAAGAGTAATATTTGGCTTTTAATGGATAGAGACTACGAAGCAGATGATAATGCGGAACATTTATATAGATATATTATGCAAAATCATCCTGAGCAAAAAATCGTTTTTGCATTAAGAAAAGAAAGTTTAGATTGGGAAAGATTGAAAAAAGAAAGATTTAATCTAGTTGAATTTGGTAGTTTTGAGTTTAAGAGAATTATAAAAAAGACTTCAAAAGTTATTAGTTCTCATGTTGATTTATGTTTAATGAAATATATTGTACTTAAGCAACAGTTTGTTTTTTTGCAACATGGGGTTACAAAAGATGATATATCAGGATGGTTAAATAATAAAAATATTAACTTATTTATTGTTTCAATACAAGCTGAATATGATTCAATTGTAAATAATTATAATAGATATAAAATTGGAGATAAGGAGATAGTTTTGACAGGATTTGCAAGGCATGATGCTTTGCTTAAAAATAATCAAACTGATGTTAAACAAATTATTATTATGCCAACTTGGAGAAAATATTTAAGTGGTTTGATGATAAAAAACACAGGAGTAAGAGTGGTAAAAGATGGGTTTGGGGAAAGCAAGTATTATTTTCATTGGAATTCATTGCTAAAAAGCGATGTTCTTAAAAGATTATATAAAAAGTATTCTTGTGATGTGATTTTTAATCCTCATCCTAATATTATGCCATATTTAAAAGAGTTTGATATTCCTCCTTATGTTAAACTTGCTAATAAAAAAGAAAGCTTGCAAAAATTATTTTGTAATTCTTCTTTAATGATAACAGATTATTCTAGTGTGGCTTTTGAAATGGCTTATTTGGAAAAACCAGTGCTTTATTATCAATTTGACAAAGAAGAGTTTTTTTTAAATCATACTTATAGAAAAGGTTACTTTGACTATGAAAAAGATGGTTTTGGTCCTGTAGTGGAAACTGAGGAAGATTTACTTAAAGAATTAGAAAATTTATTAAAAAATGATTGTAAGGTAGGAGAACCTTATAAAACAAATATAGAAAACACTTTTGCTTTTAAAGATGGAAAGTGCTGTGAGAGAATTTATAAACGGTTGATAGAAAATGGGTAAAAAAATTATTTGGACTTTTTGGGAGCCAAGAGATAGAATGCCAGCTTACTTAAAGCTTTGTATGAAAACTTGGGAAAAATTTCTACCAGAATATGAGATAATCGTGTTAGATTATTTAAATTTATATGATTTTTTACCAAAAAAATTTTATGATGAAAGTTTATATCAGAATTTTTCTCTTGCAAAACAAGCTGATGCAATTAGAGCTGCAATTTTATATTTACATGGTGGAGTGTGGCTTGATACGGACACAATCATTACATCTTCAAAGATTAAGTATTTCTTTGAGAATACAAGCAGCTTTTCTTTGTTTTCTAGACATATTGGTGCCATTAAAGCCAAAAAAGATTCCGTTGTGTGTTTTGAATGGGCTAAAGAGTGTCAAAAAAGAATTCTAATATACAAGAATGCAAAACAAGAAAGCAGGAATTTAAAAGAATATGAGGTTTATTATTATCTTGGCAATGGACCTTTAAATTTGAGTATAGATAAATATGTAGATAAGGATGGAGAAATTAAAGTTTTTGATAGAGTTAAAAATAAAGTGATAATGGAGGCTTTTTGGAGACAGTGTAATAAACAAAAAGAGCGTCCTGCAAAAGAGGATTATGTTGAATTTTATTTTTTGGGTGATTATAGTGAATTTTTTATTGATAATGAGTATGGCATGGTAATGTTGCATAATAGTTACACACCATATAGTTACAAAGAGCTAAGTGTAGAAGAATTTTTGCTTTGTAAAAATACTCTTTCGAGCATCTTTCTTAAAATTTTAAGCCTAGATTGCAGTAAAATGTATATAAATATAAGAGAAAAATTACAATCCAAAAAATTAGGGTTTAATTTGTTATCCTTTCAAACTAAATACGGAACTGCCAAAGCAAGAATCCAAAACCAATTATCCTATAAAATAGGACAAGCTTTAATAGCAAATTCTAAATCTTTATTAGGTTATATAAGAATGCCTTTTGTATTATCTTATATAAAAGATAAACATAAACAAGAACAAAAAATTTATCAAGAAAAAATAAAAAAAGATCCTTCTGCAAAACTACCTCCTTTAGAAGCTTACCCTGACTATAAAGAAGCCTTAAAAGAGAAAGAATGTTATGCTTATAAATTGGGAGAAGCTTTTATTAAAGCTCATAAAACTTGGTATAAGGGTGGATATTTGAAATTTTATTTTAAGGAAGTGCTTATAATAAAACAGAGTTCTAGGAAGAAATAATATCAAGTTTTAATGATAAAATAGAATTAATTTAATATTTGAGATAATTTTTAGAAGATAGATGGAGTATATCGGTTTAATGTATAATAAAGACAATTTATTAAATCCATATTTTGTAGTGGAGTAGAAAATGACTCATTTGGAATATTTAGAATCAGAATCTATTCACATCGTCCGTGAAGTTGTAGCTGAGTTTGAAAAACCAGCTATGCTTTATAGCATAGGTAAAGATAGTTCTGTTATGCTTCATCTTTTGCAAAAAGCATTTTACCCAAGTTTACCTCCGCTTCCTTTGGTGCATGTAGATACTACATGGAAGTTTAAGGAAATGATAGAATTTCGTGACAAAAGAGCTAAAGAGCTTGGCATGGAGCTTATAGTTTATCAAAATCCTAAAATCAAAGAATTAAATCTTTCTCCATTTGTGCATGGCTCATCCATGCATACAGATATTGCTAAAACGCAAGGCTTAAGGCAGATGCTTGATTTATATCAATTTGATGCTGTTTTTGGTGGTGCAAGAAGAGATGAAGAAAAATCGCGTGCAAAGGAAAGAATTTATTCTTTTCGCGATGAAAATCACTCATGGGATCCTAAAAATCAACGCCCAGAATTATGGGATATTTATAATGGGCAACATAAAAAAGGTGAGTCTATAAGAGTTTTTCCACTGAGTAATTGGACAGAGCTTGATATATGGCAATACATTTATAAAGAAAATATCCCCATTCCTAGTCTTTATTTTGCTAAAAAGCGTCCAGTAGTAGAGTATATGGGAGCTAAAATTTTAGTAGATGATGAGAGAATGCCAAAAGAACTTGCTAAAAATGCTAAAGAAGAATTAGTTCGTTTTAGAACCCTAGGTTGCTACCCACTAACGGGAGCTATAAATTCAAATGCTAGCAATGTTTTGGAAATTATCGAAGAGCTTTTGTTGTCTAAAACAAGTGAAAGACAAGGTAGATTAATAGATACTGATGAGGAAGCAAGTATGGAGAAAAAGAAAAAAGAGGGGTATTTTTAATGGATTTAAATGTGGAAAAATATCTAAAAGATCATGAAAATAAAGAACTTTGCAGATTTATCACATGTGGCAGTGTGGATGATGGAAAATCTACACTTATTGGTAGAATGCTTTTTGATTCCAAAATGCTTTTTGAAGATCAAATAATATCTTTAGAAAAAGATAGTAAAAAATTAGGCACCAGAGGAGAAAAGCTTGATTTTGCACTTTTAGTGGATGGACTTGTAAGCGAAAGAGAGCAAGGGATAACTATAGATGTGGCATATAGATTTTATACAAGCGAAAAAAGAAAATTTATCATAGCAGATACCCCAGGCCATGAACAATACACTAGAAATATGGCAACAGGGGCTAGCACAGCTGATATTGCTATTATTTTAATTGATGCTAGAAAAGGTGTTTTAATGCAAACTAAAAGGCATTCTTATATAGCAAGTTTGCTTGGTATTAGGCAATTTATAATCGCCATTAATAAAATGGATTTAGTTGATTTTAAGCAAGATGTTTTTGATATAATTTGCAAAGATTATCAAAAAATTATTCCTTGTTTGCAAAATTCACAAGATATTCAATTTCATTTTGTGCCAATATGTGCAGTAGATGGAGATAATATTGCTTCTAAAAGCATTAATATGTCTTGGTATAGTGGAAAAACTTTGTCTGAGCTTTTAGATACCTTGCCTATTACTACTAGTTTAAGTGATGAATTTATTATGAGTGTGCAATATGTCAATCGTCCGCATTTAAATTTTAGAGGTTTTTGTGGAAATATCGCTAGTGGCAGTATAAATACCAAAGATGAAGTTGTAATTCTACCATCGTTAAAAACAAGTAAAGTAAAGCAAATCATCACACCCGATATTAAAAATTTAAAAATACTTGATAAAAATGAAGAAGTTCAAAGCGTTAAAAGAGCTAGTTGTCCAAGTGCTATAACTTTAACTTTAGAAGATGAAATAGATATTTCAAGGGGTGATATAATAGCTTCTAAAAATCACAAACTACAAATTTCAAATTCTTTTAAAGCTATGATTGTATGGATGAGTGAGAAGGATTTTAAATTAAATGAAAACTATCTCATAAAAATAGCAAATTTAACCACTAATGTGGCATTTGAAAAAATTGACTTTAAAAAAGATATTAATACTTTTAAAGAATTTCCAAGTGATGCGTTAAGGCTTAATGATATTGCTAAATGCACCTTAAAGCTTAATAAAAAAATAGCCCTAAAAGTTTATAGAAATAATAAAATTTTAGGAAGTTTTATAATTATAGATAAATATTCCAATGAAACCTTGGCAGCTGGCATGGTGGAAGAAATTTTAACACATAAAGATAAGACTAGAATTTATACTCAAGCAGAAATGGAACTTAATGCTTATATTAGAAAAAATTACCCTGAATGGGAGTGTAAGAAAATATGAAAATTATTGTAGCTTTGAGTATCTTATTTTTATTAGCACTTTTAATTGGTAATAAAATAAGAGCTTCATTACTTTTTGGAAGCGTTGCTTTATTGTATTATCTTTTGGGATATTTGGATTTAAAAACTTTTCTTGGATCTTACAGTAGCGATTCTTTAGTGGTTTTAGTGATTTTGTTGCTTGTTTCAGTTGCGATAGAAAAAAGTGTAATTATGGGTTATATTTCTAAATTTATTATCAGTAAGAATTATTATTTCTCACTTTTTAAACTAGGTATTGTCGTGAGCGGTATTTCTGCATTTTTAAACAATACTGCAGTGGTGGCAAGTTTTATGAGTCTTATTAAAAATAATAAATTTCACGCTCCTTCACGCCTTTTAATTCCGCTTTCTTATTTTTCTATTGTAGGCGGAACAATGACTTTAATAGGTACTTCAACAAATTTAATAGTGAATTCTTTTGTATTACAAAATAGTCTGGAAAGTCTTAAAATTTTTGATTTTTTTGCAGTAGGTTTTTGTATAAGTGTGGGTGTGCTTGTGGTGTTAATGTTTTGCAATAAACTTTTGCCTAACTATGAAGAAGAAGAGAAGAAAATTGAAGAGTATTTAATAAGTGCGGAAGTTTTGGATAATAGCCCACTTATTGGGAAAAGTATTGAGGAAAATGGTTTAAGGAGATTAGAATACTTATTTTTATTAGAAATAGAAAGAGGGGAGAGAAGTATTGCTCCTGTAAGCTCTAAAGAGATTATTTGCGCAGGAGATCAATTAGTGTTTAGTGGAGATGTAGCACATTTAGAAGTTTTGAGAGGATTTAAGGGTTTGGAGGTTGGCAAACAAGATCTTAAGAAGCAAGAATTGGAATTAGTAGATGTAGTCATTAGTCCTGAATCAAATTTAATAGGAAAGAGCGTAAAAGAAACTAATTTTAGAACTAAATTTGATGCGGGGATTATTGCTTTAAAAAGAGGCTCGCAAAATATTTCTAAAATTGGGAAAAGCGTTTTAAATGCTGGAGATAGATTGATTTTAAGTGTGGGAAAAGATTTTAAAAATAGAGATAATATTTTAAAGAATTTTTATATTCTTTCAAATATTGATAAATTTCAGAAATTAAATAAAGCACAAAGTTTGTTTGTGGTGCTTGGATTTTTAGGGATTATTGCACTATCGGCATTAAAGGTTTTTTCTTTACTTAAAGCTTTAGTTGTGTTTTTGTTAATCTTGCTTGTATTTAAATTTGTCAAATTGGATGAAATTAAAAGAAGATTTCCTTTAGAGATTTTTATTATTGTGGGTTCTTCATTAGCCATCACAAAAGTTTTAGTTGAGAGCGGTTTAGCTAAAGATTTTGCGGATATTATTATAGGGATTTTTGGAGAATATGGAGCGTATGGAAGTTTTGTAGGAATTTATCTTTTAACCTTGCTTTTAACAGAGATGATTACAAATAATGCCGCTGCAGCTCTTGCTTTTCCTATAGGATTTGCTACTGCACAAAGCTTAGGAGTTAGTCCTATGCCTTTTATTTTTGCGGTAGCATATGGAGCAAGTGCTGGATTTATGATGCCACATGGCTATCAAACACATTTAATGGTAAGTTCTATGTGTGGATATAAGACGACAGATTTTATAAAAATTGGCTGGGTAGTTTCCTTAGTTTATTCAATTATTGTTTTATTGGTTACACCTATAGTCTTTAAATTTTAAAGGATGAAAATGGATAAAAATCTAACTTGGCATACTAGTAGTATCACTAAATATCAAAGAGCTAAACTTAAAAATCAAAAGCCTTGTGTATTGTGGCTAACAGGACTTAGTGGTAGTGGCAAATCAACCTTAGCAAATGCATTAGAAAAAAGACTTTTTGAACTAGGTTTTCATACTTATCTTTTAGATGGAGATAATATCCGTCATGGACTTAATAAGGATTTGGGTTTTGATGAGACTTCAAGAGTAGAAAATATAAGACGCATAGGAGAAGTTTGTAAACTTTTTGTGGATGCTGGAATTATTGTAATTGGTGCTTTTATATCGCCCTTTAAAAAAGAAAGAGAAATGGTAAGAGAGCTTTTTGAAAAAGGGGAGTTTGTAGAAATATTTGTTGATACGCCTTTAGAAATTTGCGAAAAAAGAGATCCAAAAGGACTTTATAAGAAAGCAAGAAGCGGAGAGATTAAAAATTTTACTGGTATAGATAGTCCTTATGAAAAACCAGAAGCCCCAGAGGTGCATATTATTTCAGAGAAGTTAGAGGAAAATGTGGGTATGATTATGGGAATTTTGACAAAAAGAGAATATAGTGTTTAAAGATTTCCATGATAAATATAAATGTATCTTCATTCATGTTCCAAAAGTAGCTGGTAGTAGCATAGAAAGAGCTATTTATCAAACAGATAGATGGCTTGTTGGACATGTAAAGGCAAATGATTATGTAAAGTTTGATAGAGAAAAGTTTGAGAGTTTATTTTCTTTTGGTTTTGTTAGGAATCCTTATGATAGGGTTGTATCAGCTTATCATTATCTAAAAAATGGAGGTGGTACTTTAGGAGATGAAAAATGGGCTAAAGAAAATATTTGTCAATATAGTTCTTTTGAGGAGTTTGTTGAAGATTTACAAGATAAAATTACTAGATGTAGAGTATTAAATTGGATGCATTTTGTTCCGCAGTATAAGTTTTTGTGCAATGAAGATAAACATATATTGGTGAATTTTATTGGAAAATTTGAGCAAATAGAAGACGATTTTAGAAAAATTTTAAATATTCTTCACAGAAGAGATACTCTTATGCATGTGAATAAAAGTGAGCATCTAAATTATAAAGACTATTATGATTCTAAAACATATAAAATTATTAGAGATATCTATAATGATGATTTTGAAATTTTTGATTATGATTTAGAAGACCAAAAAATTTTTGGCTTTTCAGATAAGATTTTTAAAAGTAAATTAAAGAATAAAATAGAACATAAAATGCAATATTTGGAAGATTTAAAAATGAATAGTTGTTTAAAAATCCAAGCTTTAAAACAAACTATAAAAGATAAAGATATGCTTTTAAATGCTAGAGCAAAACAACTTAATGCTCTGCAAAATAATATGACAGAAAAGCTAAATAAGAACAAAGAAGCATTGGTTCAAAAAAATAGTAGGATACAAGCCTTAATGCAAGATATTCGGGCACAAAATAATCAATTATCCTTTCAAACCAGATACGGAACTGCCAAAGCAAGAATCCAA
>NZ_NBIU01000024.1 GCF_003245365.1 Helicobacter valdiviensis | reverse complement strand
TAAAAGATATTAATGCTTCTATGTTAGATAAACAACAAGTAGTCTTAATAAAACCAGCAGAAGAAGAAAAAGAAACACTAGATGAAGAAAAAGGAGTGTTAAACCAAAGAACTTGTGTAGTGAGTGAAAACTTTAAGACGAATAATCCTTGTATGGCTCAAAGAATATAGAAGAAATTCGTATTCAAGACAGATAATAATAGATTAAAGGATTTTTACAAGAGGCACAACCCATAAAGGTTGCTAACCTCTTGAAAAACCCTTTAAAACTCTTATTCTATGCCGTAACTACTAGAATTTATTTTTAATTCCTGTAACCTTAACTTATAAAATTTTAATAATTTCATTGATAATCTCTTGCCATTGCGAGAGTTAGTAGAACTCGTGGCAATCTCTTTTAAAGATTTTAAAGCTTTTTAAAAAACTCAAATATTCTATTGTTTTACCTTTAGGTTGTTTTTTAGACTGCCACGCAAGTTGTTTCACTGCTCGCAGTGACATTTCACTTTTTTATTATTTTAATAATAAAGTTGTTTTGTTTCGCTCAATATAATAATAAATTTTGTAATAAAAATTTTTAAACTAATCTTTTTATGCTATAGTTGCAACGCTTTAAGCTTTGTTTTTATTGTCTTTTAGAAGATGTAAAAAGGAGCTAGTATGGAATTAATAATTTTATTTATAATTTCTTTAATAGTTCTTGTTCTAGTCTCAAAGAAAAACTAGAACAAACACTTATAAAACCAATAAGATTCTAGTTAATACCTGCTTAACTTAGATAAAGCATTTTAAAAAATTCTTCTAAAGGCAAAGAGCGAAGCTCCCCGCAAGCGTAGCGTAGTGGGACGGGGCTTCAGGTGGGTGCAGGGAGTGGAACTCCCGCTCGCGTAATGAGGAATTCACAACCCCAGCGAAGTTAAAATAAGCAGGTTAGAATCTTTTCTTTTTGCCTTTTTATAAAACTTGTAATATCTTTTAATCCTTGTTTGTTTATTATAACTTTAGACTACCACATTTATGCTCTACTCTTTAAACAGCTTGCACTTATAAAATATTTTCATATAATTAGCGAATATGCCCCATAAATTCCTCTCTTGTGCGAGGATCACTTTTAAAAATTCCCCTCACTGCACTTGTAATCAGTGTTCCCTTTTGCTGCTTTACACCACGCATCATCATACACAAATGCTGTGCTTCTACCACTACCATAACCCCTTTTGGATTTAAAACTTCCATAAGTGTTTTTGCAATTTGAGTTGTCATATTCTCTTGAATTTGTAAGCGTTTTGAAAAAACCTCCACCAAACGCACAAGAGCAGAAATCCCAACTATTTTC
This sequence comes from Helicobacter valdiviensis, assembly GCF_003245365.1. Lineage (GTDB taxonomy): Bacteria > Campylobacterota > Campylobacteria > Campylobacterales > Helicobacteraceae > Helicobacter_D > Helicobacter_D valdiviensis. The sequence goes on along the minus strand of NZ_NBIU01000024.1, from coordinate 32,341 downwards.
TTATCCGGGATATAACCAATAGAGACTTTTCCATAAAATGGCAATAGATGATGCTCACACATTGAATAAAACTCCACATCTTTTAGCACAACCATTTCATCACTTGCACCCTCATTAAAGGTAGTGCCTAAGATTTCACTTGGATTCACACTATATCCACTAAAAATCTCTTTAAAACTCTCCATTAATCTTTTAGGCGTTTGAGCTAATCCCTCACGCGAACTATCCTCGCCGATAAATTCCAAAATCTCTTTAAAATTTTGCTCTATTTTCTCTTCCATTTATCTACTCATCAAAGCGCGGATTCTATTTTCAATACTTGGATGCGTGCTAAAAATCTCTTTTGCACTAAAAATATATAAAGCACTACGCGTTGGGTTATTATCCACCAAAGAATAATCAGATTGCCTATAATTATTAGAAATTTTTTGTAAAGCGTTAATCATAGGCTTGCTATCCCCCATTAAGTAAGAAGCACCAGAATCTGCCATATATTCCCTACTCCTGCTTAAAAACATCTGCAAAACTATGGTTAAAAGCGGTAAAACAAATTGCAAAACTAGCAAAATCATTCTAGCGTTCCTTGCACCACCCTCCCTTCTAGAATCCATAAAAAACATCACACCATAATTTGCCACTAAAAGCATAATATTGCTTAAAATACCCACCATTAAAGTAAGGCGAATATCACCATGTCTTATGTGGCTTAGCTCATGAGCCATTACTGCTTTAGTTTCTTCATAAGTTAAATTTTGCACCAAAGCCGAAGTTAAAGCAATTAGTGAATTTTCCTTGCTCCAACCGCTAGCAAATGCGTTCATATAGGGAGCTTCCATCAAATAAAGCTTGGGAGTAAAGTCAATTCTAGCTTCTCTTACAAGCTCTTTTAACATACAAGACAAATCTCTTTCTTGTTTGGTTTTGGGATTATCAATATCAATCTCTTTATATTCTGTGCCACCAAGTAAAATCCCCTTAAAATTATTAATACTATACCAAATAATTCCACAAGCTATCAGTGAAGATATCATTGTAATAATAGGCACTTCTTTAAAAGTTAGCAACATATAAAAACCATAACTCAAACTTGTCGCATTAATTCTTATAATATCCAAAAGCAATCCCACCAAAAGAAAAATAGCTATATAAATAACAATCACAATTTTAGTTTTTAACTGATTTTGAGCAATGATTTTATCAAACATTATTCTTCCTCCTTTAGATTGATTTCTTGATGCGCTAATTCTCTTAAAAAGTTTGTAGCATAAGCACCTTTTGGCAAAAAGAAATGAAACTCCCCTTGTGCTTCTTCTTCTTTATAACAATATTCTAAATTTTCCAAAAAAATCCATGCAAAACGCCTCTGCCCTACACTTTTAATTTTAATATCTGTAAAATTTTCTTCAATAATACTTGCCAATCCTTCCGCATTTTGCGCTTTAATTCCACTTAAAAGTCCTGTAGGCACAACATCCTTTTGCAAAAAACGCTCACTTTCTTTGAAAACATCTTCAATTTTAAAATTTTTTCCAAAAGGATAATGACACAAATAATCCCCTACAAACAGCTTGAAAAAATGTTTCTGTGCTTTTATTTGCTTATAAAAAGCATTATTTAAAAATCCTTGCACTCTCTCTTTTAAATCTACTTGAAATTTAGTTTTAAAATATTCTAAAAACACTTTTTCTATCTGCTTTTCTTCAAAGTCACATACCAACCTTGAAAGCTCAATTCTGCAAGAAAGCCATTGGTTAAAAAGATAGCTTTGATAACTGCTTATTAAAAATTGCTCCATCTTTTTAGAACGCAATCTTTTTTTACCTTCTACAATCTCTTTGCCTACTAAATAATTTTCTCCATCATTTCCAAAACGCTGATAACTAAAATAATTAGGCAATCCAAAAATTTGCACTTTTTTAATAAATTCTAAAATTTTTTGATGGTTAATGCTATCTAGCTTTTTAACGCGAATAAAAAAATGATTACCTTTTAAATGTCCCAACTTAATCTTGTTTTGATGATAAGTTTGGCTTAAAATTTTAATCTCTTCGTGTTTGAAATTTGCCAATTTTTCTTTATCTACTTTGTTTTTTGGAAGACTTATAAATTGCGAAGTAAGTGCATTTTTATCTTTTAAACCTGCATAGCCTATTTCTTTTTCTTTAATACCAAAAAATGTAGAAAAGATTTTTAACATAGAAAAAGTAGTAAGATTCTTTTTGCGAACCTGTAATATTAGATGTTCCCCTGCACCACTAAAAGAATAAAGTGGCTCTTCTCTCACAACAAAATCGCGAGGATTTTGCGAAAAATGAAAGAAGATAGGGGAATGCGTATAAGCAAAGGCACATTTAGCCTCTTTAGTTAGTGGCAACCACATCCTCCACCACAACATCCTCCACCGCCATGGGAATGCTCTTGATGATGCAATCCGCAACTTAGTTCTTTTTCTGTAGCCTCTCTAATCCCTAAAAGCTTCACATTAAAATGCAATGTTTTGCCTGCAAGCGGGTGATTATAATCCACAATCACAACTTCATCATTAAAACCTTTAACAATTACTTGCACACTTTCTCCATTTTCACCTTGACCAAACAATGTCATACCTTCTTGCAAATCAATCCCTACAAATTGATCGCGTGGAACTTCTTGAATATATTCTGAATTATACTCACCATAAGCATTGATAGGCTCCACAACCACTTCCTTACTCTGCCCTACTTCCATAGTTGCAACTGCTTCTTCTAAACCTTTGATAATCTCGCCACTACCCATAATAAATTCTAAAGGTTTTCCACCCACATTAGAATCCAAAATATTAGCATTATCCTTTTCTTTTACTTCATATTCAATACTAACTACTTGATTATTTGTTATCATTGATTTTACTCCTTAAATTAATTTAAAAGTTTTTTAGCTTCTTTAGCTTCTTTACTATCTGGATACAGTGCAATTAGCGTATCTATGAAATTTTTTGCATTTTCTGTCTGCCCTAGTGCCTGAAACGATTTTGCACTATTTAGCATTAAATTTGGCATATAGTCTGCTTTATCATAGCGTGTTGCACTTGTCTTGTAGTAAAAAATTGCATCTTCATATTGCTTATTTAAAAATGCAATTTCTCCCATAAGATAGTTACTTTTTGCAGGCTTGTAAAGTTTTTCAATAGTATATTTAAAATAAGGAGAGGCTTCATTGTGTTTGCCCTCTAAAAACAATTTTTCACCTTCTACATAAGCCTTAGCAGGTTCCATTTTAGCTATTTTAGCTTCTAAATCTTCTTTCTTATTTTGTTCTTGCTTAGCTACTTGTTTAGTTGTATTTTTAGCCTCTTTTAGAGTTTCTAATTCTGCTTTAATATTTGCAATTTCTTCTTTTAACTGCTGATTATTCTTTTCTACCAAAGCCCCCAAAGCTAAAATGCTTTCTTTCATTTTATCTAAATTCTCATTTTGCAATGCAAAATTACTATCTACATGCTCTGTTACTTTAGAAATGGTTGCATTACTTTCATTAAAGACTTGATCAACGCGAATAGAATTTTCTTGCGTCCTTTTCATCTGTCCTTCAAAAATACTTTTTAAACCCTCTTGCGATTCCTCTAAAGTTTTAAGACGCGTTGAGAGATTAAAAAGTCTTTCCTCTATAATTTGATCTTTACTCTTTAGAGGCTCACTACCACCTGCATTAAATGCAGAAGGTTCAAGCCCAAGAGCAAAGCTAGATAAAATCAAGAAACTTAGTGATTTTTTCAAAGCTCATACTCCTCAATCTAATTAAGGCAATAATTTAAAAGTAACTTTTCTATTTTCTGCCCAGCACTCTTTTGTTTTAGCACTACAAGTTGGCTTACTCTCTCCATAGCTTACTAAAACCATTTTTGCTTCTGCTACACCTTGTTGCACCAACGCATCTTTAACTGCAGAAGCTCTTTTTAAACCAAGTGCATAGTTATACTCATCTGTTCCCCATTCATCTGTATTTCCCTCTACTCTTACATTTAGAGAACCCATTGTCATAGAATTAAAGATTTCAGCATCTGCAGAAATTGCACCTTGCATATCAGGACGAATACTAAATTTATCAAAATCAAAGTAAATATTTTGCACATATCCTTCAATATATTGCATTCTCTCTTCAATATTTACAAAATTATCTCTATTAGCATTAAAACCGCTTGTAGAATAAGTAGGCTCTTGTGTTGTGCTACCAGATGTTTCTACACTGCTTTTTTGACTACAACCTGTGATTAATAAAGCCGCTACTAATGAACCTAAAACTAAAACTTTTTTCATTCATTTCTCCCTTTTTATTAAGATTACGCATTATAACACATTTTCTTTGCAAGTTTTGCTTAAATTAAACAAAACTTACCAATCCATTGATTGAATAATTCCTTCTTGTAATGGAAATAAAAAAGTTTTATTATAATTTAGCCTAATTATTCCTAATGCACTTTGATTATTTTGATGTTTTAAATACATAATACTTTCTCCATCGTTGGAAAACCTAGGCAACTGATTTACGCCATTAGCCGTTAATCTGCGAATAAAGTTACTTTTTGAAGAAACTAAATAAAGATTGAAAGTATTACGCCCAAATTCCTCGCTACTTTCACGGCTAGAATACACAATATATTCTCCATAAGCATTTGCTGCATTATTGTTTCTTCCATGGTATACCATTTGCTCTACTGCCCCCATTCCTTCTCCAGCCACAGAAACACTAAAAATATTTGGATAACCTAATCTATCTGAAATAAACATGATTTTTTGTTCATTATCAATAAAATTACCACTTACATCAATGCCTCTATATTTAGTAATTTGCTGAAAACTATTTTTAGCAATATCATATAAAAACACATCAGCCTGATCATTTGGCGCCATTGTTACAATAAGTTTATTAGAATCTGCACTCACATCTGAAACCACAAGCATTCCATTACTATTAAACATTTGAGTTGTTTGACCCGTTTTCATATCATATTTAAATAAAGTAGGTTTATCTAAATATTTTGTATAGTAGATTGCACTTTGCTCTTTATTAGCCCATTTTGGAAAAATATTTAATCCACCTTCCACCAAAGTCTGCTTGAAAGTAAGCGTATAATCTGAATAAATAATTTTACTCTCTCCTGGCTTTGTATAATACGCTAAAACTACCATTTTGCTAAGCCAATCTACCTTAGGTGCTTTGATATAATCATTAATTTCAACTGCAATTCTATGTGCAATAAAAGGATAAGTCTTGGCATCTTTTGTGCTATATTCTTTATTTAATACCATTTTAGACAAATTAATATCATAAAGTAACACTTTTACTACCAATCCTTCTTGTGCCTCTTGTGTATTAACTCTAAGAAGTAAATTAGTCCCCTCACTTCTTAAAGCATCAAATTGAATAGCTTCCTCTTCCAAAACTGTTTTTTGTGCTTCTTGCACACTAAAATGCCCTGTTACTTTTAAATCTGCTGCTAACATTCTACTAAGTTTTGGAGAAAGTTCACCACCCCCATCTATCGTCTGAATAAGAACTGTTGGAACATCGCCTACTTGCTTTACCACCTCTAAAGTTGCATCCACTTTAGCAAAAAGAGTTCCTATACATATCCATACTACTATCAATAGCTTTTTCATTTTACTCCTTAGTCTTAAAGGTTACTTCAATATTTGTAAAACTTCCACCTTCATATTTTGGAAATTGTGTGTTTAGCATTATATCTAAAAACTCCTGCAATACTCTATCAAAGTCTGCATTGTTGGAATATTTTTTAATTCTATAGGTAAATTTTCCTAAATTACTAATCTGCACAATCACCAAAGCCTCATAGCTTCCTTTGAGGTTTGCTGGATTCCAATTATTAGACAAAATCTCTTGCACTTTTGCATAAAACTCGTTATATTCGCCTTTTGGAGTATTAAAACTCATTGTTTTTTGCATTTGCAAATCTGACATAATTTGTTCTAGCTCATTTTTTAAAGTATCTTCTTGTGTGGTTTTGGGTGCTTTTTTCTTTTTTGCTACTATATCATTAATACTCTGTTCTTTTTTAACTTCTTCTTTTAGGGGTTGCTTAGTTTCTACTTGCGAAAAAAGCTTATTAACCCCTAAGCCAACATTAGGAGTTCTTGAGGCACTCTCTTTAGCAAGTGGGATTTTTTCTACCTTTTTTTCTTGATTTTTTGGTTTAGAAGCATTTTTATTCTCCTTTTTGACTTCAAGCAGAGAAATATTAAAAGTCGTTTCTTGAAAATTTGTATAAGCCTTAGGTTCTTTTTGTGTTTGCAAAAACTGTAAATACAAAAAAGCCATAATTAATCCATAGCTTAAAAATGCGCTTAATCCGCTTAGAAAAAATAAAGTATTCTTAGGCATCTGTTACTAATGAAACTCTTAAAAATCCAGCTTCTTTTGCCACTTTTAAGATATAGATTACATCATCATATTTTAGATTTTTATCTGCTCTAATATAAACTTGAGTATTTTTATCAAAACCATTAGAAAAATTCATAAAAGCATCTGCAAAATTCCTAAAATCATAACTATCCTCTTTTAAATAAATCTTGCGTTTTGCATCTATACGGATTTCTATTTTAGAATCTTGTGTAATTTTTGATGTTTTGGAACCTTGAGGCAATGTAATTTCTTCTTGATACACAATAACTGGTGCTGTTACCATCAAGATTGCCAAAAGCACCAACATAATATCCACCAAAGGAGTAATATTGAGTTCTGGATTTTCATCCCATTTTATATAACTCATTTTCCCTACTCCATTGTAGTAGTTTTGCTATTGTTTGGACTAAGCAAGATATTAATTTGAGCTTGTAAATAAGTATTTAATTCAAATACTTTTCTTTTAAGTATTAAATTAAAAGAATATGCAGGAATTGCAGTTAGAATACCAACGGCTGTTGCCACCAACGCTTTAGAAATCACAGGAGCAATTACATCAAGTGTAGCCTTAGAATTCATACCTAACTTTGAAAAAGCCTCTAAAATCTCTATAACTGTCCCAAACAAGCCAATAAAAGGAGCTGTTGAAGCTACAATAGCCAAAAAAGATAAGCCTACTGTTGCATCCTTAATAGCTTGATCCATTGAATATTGCAACATAGATTGCGTAATCTTTTTATCTACTTTTCTTAAGTTGATACTTAAAGCAGAACTTGCCATTAAAGAATTTTTGCCCATAAGCAAAGACTCCACCGCTTCTTTTTCGTTAGAAATAATAGAAGAAAGCCTAAAATAGCGGTATAAAAATACCCATACTACACAAATAAAATATAAAGAAAGCCACGCTAGAACCCCTAGCGTAACAAATCCTATATCATTAAAAAAAGTCAAACTCACAAAATACTCTTTGCAGCATTTTCAATACGAGAAATTACCATTGAAGAAGCCATACGATTATCAGTTGATTCTTCAAGCAGTTTTTTAGCATTTTGGATAGCTTGAGCGATTTCTCCCTCATTTTCTCCATTGATAGCTACTGCACCTTCTGCTAAAACATCTACACTTTTTTCATCAACTTTAGCATGTCCCCAATTAATAGCAACCATCTCTGTTGTTAAATCTTCTTTTTGTATTTCAATAACACCTGTATTTAAAACGCTAACAACTCCAATATGTCCTGGAAGAACTCCAAATTCTCCCTCGCTTCCTGGTAGTGTTACGCTTTTTACATCACCTGAGAAGATTTCTCCCTCGGGTGTTACAATATTTAATTTTAAAGTTTCCACTAAAAACTCCTTATGCTTTAGCTTTTAGCTTCTCCGCTTTCTCAAGAACTTCATTAATGTTCCCAACCATATAGAAAGCATTCTCTGGAATATGATCGTATTTACCCTCTAAAATTCCCTTAAAGCCTTCTAATGTTTCTTGTAAAGTTACATACTTACCTGGACTTCCTGTAAATACTTCTGCAACAAAGAATGGTTGTGATAGGAATTTTTCAATCTTTCTAGCTCTTTCAACTACTTTTTTATCCTCTTCACTAAGCTCATCCATACCTAAAATTGCAATAATATCTTGCAAATCTTTATATTTTTGCAATACTTGTTGCACACTTGTAGCCACTCTGTAATGTTCTTCCCCTACTACTTGAGGATCTAGAATTCTTGAAGTAGAATCAAGTGGATCTACTGCTGGATAAATACCTTTTTCTGCAATCTTTCTATTAAGAACTGTTGTTGCATCAAGATGCGCAAAAACAGAGGCAGGAGCTGGGTCGGTCAAGTCATCTGCAGGAACATATACAGCTTGAACTGATGTAATAGAACCTTTTTTAGTAGATGTAATCCTCTCTTGAAGTTTTCCCATCTCACTTGCTAGAGTTGGCTGATAACCAACAGCTGAAGGAATTCTTCCAAGAAGTGCTGACATCTCCGCACCTGATTGAGCATATCTAAAGATATTATCAATAAACATTAATACATCTAAGCCCTTTTCATCTCTAAAATATTCTGCCATAGTCAAACCAGTAAAGGCAATTCTATTTCTCGCACCTGGTGGCTCATTCATTTGTCCATAGCACAAGGCAACTTTATCCAAAACACCCGATTCTTTCATCTCATGATAAAGATCGTTTCCTTCTCTTGTTCTCTCACCAACACCAGCAAAAACAGAGTAACCGCTATGCTTAAAAGCAACATTGTGGATAAGCTCCATAATAACAACTGTTTTACCAACACCTGCACCACCAAATAAACCTACTTTACCACCTTTAGAATAAGGAGCAAGTAAATCTACTACTTTAATACCTGTTTCAAACATTTCTGTTTTTGTGCTTTGGTTTTCAAATGTAGGTGCAGAACGATGAATAGACCATTTTTCTGGATTTTTTAACTCTTCTCCACCATCAATAACATCACCTGTTACATTAAAGATTCTTCCCAAAACCTGCTCGCCTACTGGAACACTAATAGGATTTCCTCTTGCTACTACTTCTTGTCCGCGGATTAAACCTTCTGTCATATCCATAGCAATTGCACGCACCCTGTTATCACCAATATGTGCTGCTACTTCTAAAACAAGCTTTCTTGAATCTCCCTCAATAGAAAATTCAACATCTAATGCTTCGTTGATCGCAGGTAGATAAGCATCAAAATCCACATCTACCACAGGACCCATAACCTGAATAATCTTACCTGTCATTTTCTTTTACTCCTTATTTCATTGACTCAACGCCAGTATTAATTTCTACCAACTCTGTTGTAATCGCCTCTTGTCTAGCTTTATTATAAGCCACCGTCAAGCTTCTTGCTAATTCTCCTGCATTATTTGTAGCTGCATCCATAGCTTGCATCCTCGCACTGTGCTCTGCTGCCAAAGAATCAATCAAAGCATAATACATACTAAATTCTACATATTTTGCCGCTAATTGATCAAATACAAAATCTTCTTGATCGTTAGGCTCTACTTCTAAAACCGAAGAATATTCACCAGTTTGCTCCATTCCCTCAATAGGTAGAATTTGTGCTACTTTCATCTCTTGAGCTATCATATTTTTAAAGCCATTATGTACCATAATTACCTTAGAAGTCTTACCACTAAGATAATCTGCTACTGCTTTATTTATAAATTCTGCCGCTTTTTCATAATTTGGCACAGCACTAAGTCCTACCGCACTATCTAATATTTCAATTTCGTTAAACTTATAATACTCAATAGCTTTTTTACCAATAACACGAAGTCTAACCTTCATATTCTGATTTTTATAATCTGCAATTAGCCTATTAACTTCTTTGATTGTATTGATATTAAATCCACCGCATAAACCTTTATCTGCAGTAACCAAAATAATATCTACAATCCCTGTATTAGCACTAGCAGTAAAATATGCACTTTGATGAAATTCTTGATTGCTAGAAACTTTTTGCTTAATCTCTGCTAGAACCTCTGCAATCTTATTAGCATATTTTTTAGAGCGTCTAGCCATTTCATCAGCTTTTTTAAGCTTAGATGTAGAAACTAGCTTCATCGCTCTTGTTGTCTTTTGAGTATTTAGAACGCTTGAAATCTGCTTTCTAATATCCTTAAGATTGTTTCCCATTACAACTTCCTATTTTTATACAGCAAAAGAAGCTTTAAACTCTTCTAATGCTTTTTTAAGAGTTTCCTCTATATCTTTATCCAACATTTTTTTAGAACGGATATCTTCAAAAATTTGTGGATATTTTGCTTCTAAGAATGGATAAAGATTTGCTTCAAACTTGGTAATGTGTGAAACCGGAACATCATCCATATATCCTTGTGCACCTGCAAAAATAATCACAACTTGGCGTTCAATTGGTAATGGAGAGTAAGGTGGTTGCTTCAATACTTCAACCATTCTTTGACCGCGATCTAATTGCTTTCTGCTTGATTCATCTAAATCTGATGCAAATTGTGCAAATGCTTGTAATTCTCTATATTGAGCCAAATCAAGTCTTAGAGTTCCTGAAACTTGTTTAGTTGCTTTAATTTGGGCAGCACCCCCAACACGAGAAACAGATAAACCAACATTGATAGCAGGCCTAATACCTGAATTAAACAAATCTGTTTCTAAGAAAATTTGTCCATCAGTAATTGAAATAACATTTGTAGGAATATAAGCTGCAACATCCCCCGCTTGTGTTTCAATAATAGGTAATGCAGTTAAAGAACCCGCACCAAGCTCATCACTCACTTTAGCAGCACGCTCTAGCAATCTTGAATGTAGATAGAAAACATCTCCTGGGAATGCTTCACGACCTGGAGGGCGTCTTAAAATCAAAGACATCTCACGGTAAGCTACCGCATGCTTACTTAAATCATCATATACAATCAAAGCATGACGAGAATTATCTCTAAAATACTCACCCATAGTTACGCCTGCATAAGGAGCGAGGTATTGCATAGCAGCAGAAGTAGAAGCAGGTGCATTCACAATAATAGTATATTCCATTGCTCCATGCTCTTCAAGCTTTCTTACAACTTGTGCTACTGTTGATTCTTTTTGTCCGATTGCTACATAAATACAAACTACATCTTGTCCCTTTTGGTTAATGATTGTATCAATGGCCACAGTTGTTTTACCTGTTTGTCTGTCTCCAATAATTAGCTCTCTTTGTCCTCTACCAATTGGCACAAGTGCATCAATAGCTTTTAAACCAGTTTGAAGAGGTTCATGAACTGATTTTCTTGACATAATCCCTGGTGCTTTTTCTTCCATAAAACGATATTCGCTTACCTCAATAGCACCTTTGCCATCAATAGGCTCTCCCAAAGCATTCACAACACGCCCCATCAAGCCATCACCTACTGGAACACGCAAAAGCTTTCCTAATCTTTTTACAGATGTGCCTTCTTTAATATCTTTTCCAGCACCTAAAACTACAACTCCAACACTGCCTTCTTCTAAACTTGATGCCAGTCCTTTATCACCTGTATCAAATTCCACCATTTCATAAGACATTACATTCTTAAGACCATATACTTTTGCAACTCCATCTGCATATGCTATTACTTTACCAGTCTCAGCAATATTCAAGTCAAGCTCAAAGTTATCAATTCTTTCTTTGATGATCGAGCTAATTTCATCGGCTTGTAATTTCGCTACCACTATTACTCCTTAAAAATAAAATTAAAATGCTTTTAAAATATGACTTTTTAAATCTTGAATCAATTTCTCTTTAGAAAAAGAAATTTCCACCCCAAGATCTTCTACAACAAGTTTAATACCAGCATTTTCTACAACATTTTGTTCTAATGCTAGTTTAACACCTAACTTTTTACCAAACTTCTCTTCAAACTCTTTTAGCACACTTTCTTCGTATGCACTAGGAGTGATGAGAGTTGCAATATATTCTTTATTTAGCATTGCAATATAAGAGGCAACTTCTATGCAAAGCTGTGGCAAAATTTCTAATCTACCATATTCAGATAAGAGTTTAATAAAATTTATTTGCTTAGGACTAATTTTGTTTTCTAAAATATTTTCCAAAATAAATTTTTCTTTCTCCTGCATACTCACACTAGGTGCAGTTAAAATTTCTCTAAATTTAGCAATCTCAAATGCCGCTCCCAAAAGAGAAAGCATTTTTTGCAATTCATACATCTCTTCTAGCGAAGCACCTTTTGCATAAGCTTTAATATATCTTTTAGCAATTAATTCTTTCATTTACGCCACCTTTTTTAATAGTGCATTGCCTAGCACTTCTTTATCAAGAATAATTGCTTCTTTATTTAAAAACTTATCTAGAGTGGCTTCAATCACACTAGCTTCCACCTTGCGTCTCTCATAACTCATCTCTTCATTAAAGTGTCTAATGAGGTTTTCAATCTCATTTTTTGTATTTTCTTCAATTTTTTGAGCAATCATTGCTGATTCTTTATGAGCAGTCTCAATAATATCACTCGCCATTTTTTTGCTTTCTTCTAATTGCTTTAATGCCTTTTGCTTTTCTTTATTGCTTTCTTGAAGTTTCTCTTCAATTTTAGCTAAAGACTGTGCAATCCCATCTCTACGCTCTTTAAAAATCACTTTAATTTTATCTGCACCAAAATAATACACTAACGCAAAGAAAATTACAAAATTTATAGTTCGCTCTATAATATCTGCTTCTCCACCTGCCCCTGCAGCATACACAAAGCAAGGAGCTAACAATAAAAACAATAAAATTTTTTTCATTCTTTCTCCTTAAATGTTTTTTAACTTGCTTTGCAAAGCAGTTTGAAATTGTGGAACTTGTCCTAACAATGTCTCTTGCAATCTTTCTTTCTCATCTTCTAGCTCTCTTGTAAATTCAAGATATTTTTGCTGAAGCTCTGACTTTTTTTGAGAAATCTTAATTTCCGCCTTCTCTTTTGCTACCTCTTGGGCTTTGCTCTTAATATCTGCAGCTTCTTGCTTAGCTTTTACCAAAACTTCTTCTGCTTCCATTTTAAGCATTTTAATTTCATTAGTATTGCCTTCAATCCCCTCACTATCTCTCTTAATAGAAGCATCGCGAGCATCCATAAAACCAATTAAAGGCTTGTATAAAATTTGATTTAACAAATAAATTAAAATCAAAAAAATCACTAAAACTAAAGCCATTACCCAAGGAGTTGGGATAATAGTCATTTTAACTCCTTTCATTCACAACATAAAATTTTATTCTAACACTAAAACAGCTAAGGTTTTCTTAAATTCTAGAGTTGCTTAACAATTCAACAAATTTATCCACCTCCTTATCGTTACTAAATTCTACAATGAAACGATTTTTAGTAAAATTTGCCTTAACTTTTTGCTCTTTTAACAAATTACATATTTGTTTCATTTTTACTTGATTATCTTTTGAAATTTCCAAAATAGGTTTATCGGTAACAGTTTTTTCCTTATTTTTGTGACTTTTAATTAATTTTTCACTCTCATGCACACTTAATTTTTGTCCTATAATGGAATTGGCAATAAGTTCTTGCTCTTTTGCAGGAAGAGTTACTAAAATTTTTGCATGTCCTTGTGTAATTTTATTTTCAAGTATATATTGTTGCACTGCTTCACTAAGCTCTAATAATCGCAAAGTATTTGTGATTTGCGTCCTTGATTTAGAAAGCCTTTTTGCCAACTCTTCATGAGTAATCCCATAGCTACTAATCAATTCCTTATAAGAATGTGCTAAATCTATAGGGTTTAAATCTTCTCTTTGGATATTTTCAATCAAAGCAAGCTCGCGTAACTTTTCTTCTTTAATATCTACAACTATAGCTTTAATACTATCTTTCCCAGCTAATTTACTTGCCCTAAGTCTTCTCTCTCCTGCGATTAAGAAATACTTACCCTCTTTATCGCCCTCATACACAATAATTGGCTGTAAAAGTCCATGCTCTTCAATAGAAGAAGCCAACTCTTGCAGACTTTCTTCATCAAAAATGCGTCTTGGTTGCATTGGATTTGGCAATACATCTTCAATATCAAGTTCCACAACTAATCCAGAATTATCACGCAAATCATTTTGGTAAGCTTCCTCTACCTCACCTAAAATCGCGCTAAGACCTCTACCTAAGCCCATATTTTTTTTAGCCATTAAGCCCTCTTTAAAATTGCTTTTGCAAGACTTTGATAAGCAATATTGCCTTGCGAACGCACATCGTATAAAATCACTGGCTTACCAAAACTTGGAGATTCTGCTAATTTTATATTTCTAGGAATAGTTACAACATTGCTTGTATTGTTTTCTTTAATAAGCTTACTATCAAAATGTTGCAATAAATCAGCCAATACCTGCCTTGAAAGATTATTTTGCGAACTATACATCGTAGGCAATAAACCTTTAATTACTAAATCAGGATTAATTTCTTTTTTTAAAATATTAATAGTGTTAATAAGTTGTGCTAATCCCTCAAGTGCAAAAAATTCACATTGTATAGGAATAATCACAGAATGTGAAGCACTTAGAGCATTTATGGTTAAAGGGCCAAGTGCAGGTGGAGAATCTATAATCACATAATCATAAGTTTCCATCACTTCTTCAATTTTCTTTTTTAAAATCAACTCTCTACCATTGCGTTTTTGCTGGCTATAAAACTCTTTTTCAATACCTACCAAACCTATATTAGAAGGCGCTAAATGCAAAGTAGGAATAGAAGTTTTCTGAATGATTTGTGAGAGCTTTTTAGTTCCTATTAAAACATGATAAATATTAAACTCTATAGTATTACGATGAAATCCTAAACTCGTCGTTGCATTAGCCTGTGGATCTGCATCAATTAAGAGCACTTTTTTTTCTTCAACAGCCAAAGAAGCTGCCAAATTTACAGCAGTCGTCGTTTTACCAACCCCACCTTTTTGATTAGCAATAGAAATAACTTCACACATCAGCATTCCCCATTATCTCAAACTATAATATCGTTTCCCATTTGAAAGAATTGAACCATCTTCACACAATATTGCATTCTCTAATGAAAGCTTCTTATTGTCAATATGAAAACCAAAATTCAAACTTTTAAAGAATTCTAACCTATATTTACTAAAAATTTGCTTCCACGACAGAGTTTTTTCTATTCTTTTTATGAATTTTTTTAAAATCTCTCCTTTTGAAACCCTAATATCTAGCATTCCAAAAGAATTTTGTGCTACTTTTAAATTAAGTCCAATTCCTACAATAATTACTTTTCCAATTTTAGAGCATAAAACCCCACCTATTTTTTTATCTTCTAAATACAAATCATTTGGCCATTTTAACCAAAGTTTAGAGCCAAGCTCCTCTAACCCTTCTTTAAACAAATAACCAAAATAAAGTGAAACAGATTCTAAGGGCAAATCTTTAGGAAGATTTTCTAAAGGCAGAGCACAAGAAAAATAAAGTCCCTCTTCAACCTCTTCCCATGAGTTTGCACGGCTTCCTACACCTTTTGTTTGTCTTTTTGCTAATACTAAAATGGGAGCTTGCAAGGAATTGTTTTTAAGAGAATCTATCAAAAAAGTTTGGGTGGAAGGCAAAGTTTCAAATTCAAGAATTTCCATCTAGCTTAAAATATCTCCCACTTTCAATCTTTTTCCTTGCAGATAATCATAAGCATTCATAGGCTTTTTAGAAGGTGCTTGGATAGTGCTTACAAAAATACTTCCCTTTTTGCAACCTAGGAGAATTTTATCTCTTTGGATTTGCAAAATCACTCCTTCTTGATTATTGGATTCTTCTTCATTTAATTGGATATTTTTAATTTTAATTTGGTTTTGCAAAGAGATTTCTGGCCACCCTTCATATGCTAAAGATTTCAAAAACACCTCTTTAGCATTTTTTAACTCTATCTTCCCATCTTCTTTTTTAATTTTTTTACACAAACTCTTTTTGCATTCTAGTTGTTTTAGAGGGCTAATTTTATCTAGCCCAATTTCTAAAAGCTCTAAAGTAAGTTGCGCTGCCTTGCTTGAAAGTTTAGAAAACAGCTCCAAAGCACCCTCATTTTGATTTTTAAAAGCCAAAATCCCTAAAATATCTCCGCAATCAAGTCCTTCTTCCATTTTCATAGCAGTAACCCCAAAATACTCATCTTGTTCTAAAATTGCACTTTGGATAGGACTTGCACCGCGATATTTTGGCAAAATAGAAGCATGCAAATTAATACAAGGTGCTAAATCAAGTATCCTTTTAGGCAAAATCTTCCCATAAGCAGCCACAACAATAACATCACAAGAAATTTGACTAATTTTTGTATAAAATTCTTCATCTAATTTTGAAGGCTGTAAAATAGGAATTTTATTCTCTAAACCCTTACTTACTAGCAACTCCTTAGTATGAGGCATTTTAAGCTGCATATTTCTACCCGCTTTCTTATCCTCTTGTGCTACAAGTGCTACAATCTCATGCCTTTGCATAAGTGCTTCTAATATCACACTTGCATACATAGGAGTTCCCATAAAAATTATTTTCATTTCTCTATTACCTTTTTAAAATGATTTAAAAAATCATAACAAAAACGCTTTAAATAAAGTTTAATCGCGATTCTAATTTTATTTATTTAAATTATTTTTAAGTAATTGATTTAATTCTATAATTCTTTCTTTATTTAGATTTAAAATTTCCTCTAAACATTCCAAACTTTTTGGCGGAAGATATTCTAAAAGTTCTATAAGCTGTGGATAATTCGCTCCTGATTGGAAACTATAAATTTTACTCAATATCTTTAAATTTTTCTTCTTATTGTCACTAAAGAGTTCTTGTTCAAAAACCCCTAAAGCATCGGCAATGAAAGGTATCATATCTGCTTTTATGTCTATATTTCCATTTAAATACGCATAGATACTTGAAAGCGTGGGAATTTCACCTGTTTTATTTGCCCTCATTCCTAAATTTATCAAGCGATTGGCTAGTTCTTTTTTGCTGATATTTTTTTCTTTTAAAATTTCATTGATTCTATCGACAACTTTCATTTTTCTACTTTTAATCTATAGTTTATCTGTAATTTTAAGCCAGTTTATTATTTTAAAAGTATAATTTAAGTATCGATTATCTATAATTTTATCGTTTTTCAATAAAAATTAGGAGTCAAATTTGGCAAAACTATCTATCATCATCCCTTTTGGAACGAGTAAAGAGCGACCCTATATCAAAGAAAGGGTGATAAACAAGGCTAACGAGTATAAAAGTGATGATTTAGTTGAATATATTTTCGTAGAAGGCTTTTCATCTTTAGAATATCCAGAGCTTAAAAACTTGATTGAAAGCAAAGGGCATCGTTATTTTAAAGATGAAACTCAAATTTCAAATTTTTTGCAAGGACAATGCAGAAATTTAGGCATTATCCATGCAAAAAGCGATGTAGTGATGTCTTTAGATGTTGATTGTATGATAAGCAAAAAAAAATTTAGAAAATATTTTAGAGTTAATAAATATAAAAGAAATTGATAAAAATCCTAATGCTTTTTTAGTTTTACCCTGCGTGTTTTTAAATGAATTTGGCACTGAAATTTATTTAAATCAAAATTTTTACAATAAAGATATGCTTTTTCAAAATGATTTTATTAGTGGAAAGCGGGAATTTATTGAATTTTTTATGAATGCCTCATCATCTATTGTTCTAAATCGCTTTAAATTTTTAGAACTGGGTGGCTATGATAAGGATTTTGAGGGCTATGGTAGTGAAGATTTTGATTTTTTGGTTAGACTTTTAAAAAAATGTGCTAAGTTTGAAGCAATGCCTAGCAATTTAGATTATTTTGCTAAAAATTGGGAGTTCAGTGAATTTAAAGGTTTTAGAGCTTGGTTTTCTCTAGTAGCACAAGAAGCAATGTTGCAAGGAATTTACATCTACCATCTTTGGCATACCAAACCTAACCAAAACAAATACCTTAACAACAAAGAATTAAATCATAAAATTTTCATTAAAAATTTGCTAAATAAAAATCATTTTATAGAGCCTTTATCTTCTATTCCTTTAAATCTTACAAAAAATCTTGCTTTTTTTAAAGAAAATTCCACTTCCCATCGTATTTTAAACCAAATTAGTGTCTTTATAGGAGAATGTATTTATAAATTAGAACAAGATTTTTTTGACTGCACAGCAGATAGATTGGTTTTTAATAAGCAAGCTTTTATGGATTTTTTAAAAACAAATGGAATTTCTAATATTATTTTATTTAATCCTTATGGCAATGAATTAAGGTTTGAAATTTATAGTTTTTGCAAAGAACAAAATATATCCTATATAATTTGGGAGAGAGGTGCGATAAATGATAGTTGGTTTTTTGATACTAAGGGCTTCAATTACGATTCTGCCTCATATGATGAAAAACTTTGGAATAAAGCTTTAAGCAAAGAGCAAATCTCAAAAACCAAAGCTTTCATTGAAAATGAGCTTTTTAACAATGAAAATTTTCTTGAAAAGCAAGGCTTGAGACAAAGCAAAATTAGCCTCCAAAGACAGCTAGGAATCCGCCATAAAAAAGCAATCTTTATCCCCTTGCAAGTGCCAAGCGATACGGTGATTAAATACTTTTCTAAGCCACCTTTTGATTATCAAGGCTTTTTAGAGATTATAGATAAACTAGCTAAAGATTTTATAAAACAAGATGTGGTTTTTATCGCTAAAAAACACCCCCTAGATTTAAGCTTAAATAAAAAAGCATATAAAAATTTACTTTTTGCACCCGATGATATGCATTTTTTAGATCTTTTACAGATAAGCCAAGCTTGTGTGTTAATAAATTCTGGTGTTGGATTGTATGCTTTAATGATGCAAAAGCCTTGTATTATCTGTGGGGGAGCATTTTATGCTTTTAGCAATTTAAATATAAGTGTAAAAAATGAAAATGAGCTTAGAGCTTCTCTTAAAAGTATCTTAAAGGGCGATTTTAAAGTAGATGAAACAAAAATGCTTCGCTTTTTACATTATCTAATTTTTGATTTTTATAGTTTTGGAAAAAGCTATTATAAAATCATCAACAAACAAGATAGGCAAATTAATGCAGTTGTAGCAATAGATTTTTATAAAATTATTATTAAAGAGACAAAATATCTCCAATGCACCCATGCAAAAAAGATGAGTTATAAGCTAGATTCTCCTATTTACAAGTCTTACCTTTTTGAGATTAAAAATACAAAAACAAAAAGAGATTTACAAGATAGCACCCTAGTTAATCTAATAGAATCTAAAATCTATCATACAAAATTTTATAGACTTGCTAGAAAACTTTTCAATAGACCTAGAGATTTTATAATAGATAGCAAAAACCCTCTAATAAAGCCTTTAAAGCTTATTTTAGCTCTTAGGCATACTTAATTAAGTTTGCTTATTCTAAATTTGTTTATCCAGCTTACTTATCTAACTTGCAAGGAACAAATAATGTCCCTTTTTCCCATACTCCACTTTCTATACCTTGCAATAAAAACTCTCTTACAAATTCTAATTGATACCCACTTGTTAAAAACATCTTTTTGTTATTCTCTAAAAGAAAATTGGCAGCTTTTAGCTTGGTTACAATCCCACCTGTGGCAAATTGATTATGTGGGGTAGCATTAGCTTCTAATTCTTCTTTGGCAATAGAGTGGATTATCTTATACATTTTGGCTTGTTGGTTTGTATGAGGATTATCATCATAATAACCATCAATATCACTTAAAATCACTAAAAGAGAGGCTTTAAAATAATGCGTAACATAAGCTGAAAGCTGATCATTATCTCCAAAACCTAGATATTTAAGCTCTCCTGTTGCAATCACATCATTTTCATTCACAATAGGTAAAACACCATTTTTTAAAAGCACCTCCATTGCGTTTCTTGCATTTTGTGTGTGTTTTCTTGAATCAAAATCATAGGCAGTAAGCAAAATTTGCGAAGTAATAATATTATATTTTTTAAAAAGTTCCGCATACAGCTCCATAAGCAAGGGTTGTCCAATAGAAGCTAAAACTTGCTTATTTGTTAAATCACTCTTATCCAAAGACAATCTTGTATATCCCGCTGCAACAGCCCCTGAAGAAACCAAAATCACTTCATACTTTTCTTTTAAGTCAAAAATAAGTTTTGCTAAGGCTTCCATTCTGTGTAGATTAATCTTTTGATTTTCTACTAAAATAGAGCTCCCCACTTTAATAACAATCCTGTTTTTAAGCATTTCTTTTTACACTCTCATATAAATATTTCTTCAAAATTTCTAAATTTTTCCCCATAACACTAGAAATTCCTAGCACAAATTGTGGAATATTTTTATCAAATTCCAAAATATACTCTTCTTTAGAAGTTTGGATATAAAGCTCCTCTTCTTCTTTTTTAAGTTTAAAATCAAATTCTTGTAAAAAATCTTCTAATTTTTGAGAAATTTCTCCCTCTTCTAACACATCAAGCTTTGTAAAAATAACTCCAAAGGGACGCTTAGATAACTCTTGGCTAAACTTTTCTACTTCTTCTCTTAAAGTTTTAAACTGCTCTGCTATTTCTCTATAATTTGAAATATCAATCACAAATAGTAAAAATCTTGTGCGTTCAATATGCTTTAAAAACTCTAAACCTAAACCTTTTCCCTCGCTTGCTCCTCCGATAATCCCTGGAATATCTGCTATCACAAAAGAGCGAAATTCTCCCACATCTACAATTCCTAACGAAGGAATTAAGGTAGTAAATTCATAATTTGCAATCTGCGGTTTTGCATGTGAAAGCACGGAAACTAAAGTAGATTTGCCCACATTTGGAAAACCTACCAAACCCACATCAGCTATCAATTTTAACTCCAAGCGGATTTTTTTATCAATCCCTGGCAACCCTTTTTGTGCGTAAGTTGGGCGTTGGTTTGTAGCACTTTTAAAATGTGCATTCCCCAGCCCTCCTTTACCTCCTTCTAAAAATAAAACCCTCTCTCCATCTTGCAATAAATCTAATAAAATTTCTCCATTTTCTAAATCTATTACCTGAGTTCCTGGGGGAACGATAATTTCTAAATCTTCCCCTTTTTTGCCATACTTATTTCTTCCAAGCCCTGGTTGTCCATTTTGTGCCTTGAAATGTTTGTGTCCTCTAAAATGCGATAAAGTATCTGTATTTCTATCTACTTTAAAATAAACGCTACCGCCTTTACCACCATCTCCGCCATCTGGACCACCATTGATGACAAATTTCTCTCTACGAAAAGAAACTGCACCTTCGCCACCTTTTCCAGAGGATACAAAGATTTCAACACTATCTACAAACATTAATTACCTTAATTTTTGATTTTTAAAGACACTCCCCAAAGGGAGTTTTGAAGAATTTTAAGAAGCAGGATAAATAGAAACTTTTTTACGATTTCTATCTTTTCTTTCAAATTGAACAATCCCATCAATTAAAGCAAAAATAGTATGATCTTTACCCATACCTACATTGCTTCCTGGATGCACTTTAGTGCCTCTTTGACGGATAATAATATTTCCTGCTCTTACGAACTCCCCACCGAATTTTTTCACACCTAAGCGGCGTCCAGCTGAATCTCTATTATTCTGAGTACTTCCCTGACCTTTCTTGTGTGCCATTTTTACTCCTTAATGCAGCAATCTATGCTGAAATTTTTACAACACGAACGCGTGTAAAATCTCTTCTAAAGCCTCTTTTGGTTTTACTATCTTTTCTACGACGCTTTTTAAAAGTGATAACTTTCTTGCCTCTGCCCTCATTGATAACTTCTAATTCCACTTTAGCACCACTTACATAAGGCACTCCAAGCTTAATATCGCTATCTTCACAGATTGCTAGAACTTCATTCACTTCAACTTTTGACTTTGGCTCAAGGTTTAAGCAATCAAGCAAAATAATATCGCCCTCACTCACCTTGTATTGTTTGCCTCCATTCTGAATGATTGCATACATCTACAATTCCTTAAAAATTTGAAGTTATTTTATTAAAAAATAAAACGCATTATTCTAGCTTTTTTTTTATTAGGCTTTCTTTAAAAATTTTTAAAAAACTATCGTTTTGTTTTTATAAACAAATATTCTTTCTTCTAAAGCCAAATTAAGTGCCTTAGCCAAAACAATTTTTTCTACATCGCGTCCATTTTTTTGCATTTCTTTCCAAGTGAGTGCATGATTAATTTTAATAATATCTTGATAAATAATAGGTCCCTCATCTAGCTCATTATTTACAAAATGTGCTGTCGCTCCAATAATCTTAACACCCCGCTTATGAGCTTGTTTATAGGGGTTTGCTCCAATAAATGCAGGCAAAAAGCTATGGTGGATATTAATAATTTTCCCCTCATACGCACTTACAAATTTTGGTGTTAAAATACGCATATATTTTGCTAAAACCATATAATCAAATGTATAATTCTTAAGCTCTTCTAGGACTTTTTCTTCATGCTCTTCTCTAGTTAATCCCTCACTAGAAACACAAATAAAAGGGATATTAAACTTTTGCACCAAAGGAGATAAATCCTCATAGTTAGAAATTACCGCCAAAATATCCGCATTAAGCTCTCCGCTATCATAGCGTATGAGCAAATCTCCTAAACAGTGATTTTCTTTAGTGCATAAAATAACAATTTTACGCCTTTGCATTTTTTTAATTTCTATAATGGCTTCTTTAGAAAGAATTGCACTAATTTTTTTATGCAACACTTCAATATCACATTCTCCAATAAATTCAGAACGCATAAAAAAAATATTGTCTTCTCTTTCAACAAATTCATCATTCTTTAAAATATTCAAATCCAATTCAAATAAAATATTTGTAACTTTTGCTATCAAGCCTTTTTCATCAGGTGTTTGTATTTTTAAAGCATATCGCATCAATAATTCCTATTTAAATTTTCATACACTTTAGAATAAGCATTTAAAATCCCACTTGCTATCCCTTTAGAAATGCTTTGTCCCAAAAATTCATTGAAAAAATCTTCTTCTTTTTCTAGCCAAATGGGGTTAGAGATTTTTGCAAGTTCTTTTAATTTTTCTTGTGCTTTATAAATATCTCCCACCTCATCAATCAAGCCTAGCTTTAAAGCTGTATTTGCACTCATAATTCTACCTTGTGCAAACTCATTTTCATTTTCAACTTTCAAACCGCGCGCTAATGCAACATCCTCTACAAACATTCTATATTGCTCTTCTACAAGATCTTTTAATAAGCCCTCTTCTTCTTTGCTCCATTCTCTTGCAAATGTGCCTGCCTCTTTATAAATCCCTGCTTTTAGTGTTTGGGATTTAATACCTATTTTATCCAATAAAGGACTAATATCCACACCTTCTATAATCACGCCAATAGAGCCCAAAAGCGAACCCTTATTAGCCACAATGCTATCTGCCCACATTCCTGCCATATAGCTACCACTAGCCATCACACCTTGTGCGTAAGCAACTACTGGCTTTTTGCTCTTTAATCGTTTAATAGCCTCTGCTATCTCTACACTAGGAGCAATCGCACCTCCTGGAGAATTCACCACAAGCAATACACCTTTTATAGCATTATCTTGCTCTATTGCTTGAACTTCTTTTAAAAAGCTTTCACTCTCTATTATCATTCCACTTAAATCAACTCTAGCTAAATTTGCATTTTGCACTTTTTTGCCCTCACCTGCACTAAAAATCAAAAATACAACCAATAAAAATACTAAAGCTTTAAAATATTTCATAATAAAATCAAGCGGTGCTAAAAAAATCTTAAAAATTTTCAAAATCCTCTCCTTTTAAATTTTCAAAATAAATCTATAATTATAACAAATTATCTTTTTATTTGGTGCTATCAATTTTTAGACTATCTTTACAAATTGCTTTCAAAAAATAAAATACATTTTATATTTTTAAAACAATTCTTTTAAAATATCTCTCCCAAAAAGGAGAAATATTTTTAAGAAGAACAAGCAGATTTTCCAGTATTTACTGGTTGGATTTCTTTGTTGTCTGCTAGATTTTTAGCATTCACCTCTTCTATAAATTCCCATAAGCTTTTTGCTGCTTTTAGATATTCTTTGGCCGATTTAGATTCGGGATTAAAATATACAATAGGCTTTCCGCTATCTCCACCTTCTCTCACACTTGGTTCAATTGGGATTTGTGCTAGAGTTTGTGTGCCATATTCTTTAGCTATGGCTTCTGTTGTGCCTTTACCAAAAATATCATATTCTTCTCCGCAACCTGGACAGATAAAACCACTCATATTTTCAATAATTCCTGCTAGTGGAATTTTAAGCTTTTTAAACATATCTAATGCTCTTGCACCATCATCTAAGGCTACTTTTTGCGGGGTTGATACTGCAATTCCTGCAGTTACTGGCACACTTTGTGCTAAAGTTAGCTGTGCATCGCCTGTGCCTGGAGGCATATCAATTACCATAACATCAAGCTCACCCCAAAGCACATCACTTAACATTTGCTCAATCGCTCTAATAATCATAGGGCCACGCCAAATAAGGCTTTGCCCCTCATCATAAAGCACGCCCATAGAAATCATCTCTACTCCATAAGCTTGAAGCGGAATAAGTTTTTTAAGCTTTTGATCTACTTCTGGCTTATCTTTTTGTAATCCTAGCATTCTAGGAACATTTGGCCCATAAATATCTGCATCTAGGAGTGCTACTTTTTTTCCCTGCATTGCAAGTGCAATAGCTAAATTTACACTTGTTGTAGATTTACCCACACCACCTTTACCGCTACTTACCATTACAAAATTCTTAATTTGTGGGGCAAGATTTTTAGTTGTTGGCTGTTTGGGTTGCTGTGGAGCAGGCTGTTTAATATCAATATTAATCTTACTCACTCCTGCTTCATTAAGTTTTTTAGTAATGGTTTCTCTAAGAGCATCTGCCACATCATTAGAGGCTGAAGGAATTTCAAGTCTTAAAGAAACTGCATTTTCATGCACTAGCATTTCTTTTACAAATCCAAAAGTTACAATATCTTTTTCAAAATTAGGATAAATTACTTCTTTTAGCAAATTTAATAATTGTTCTTGATTCACTTTTTCTCCTTAACTATGTTGTTCAATTATTTCTTGTGAAATTTTATAGCTACAAAATTTTGGCCCACACATAGAGCAAAACTTCGCATCTTTAAAGACTTCTTGAGGCAAACTTTCATCATGGTATTCTCTTGCTCTCTCTGGATCTAGTGCTAATTCAAACTGCTTATTCCAATCAAAATTATACCTTGCATTACTCATTGCATCATCTCTCACCCTAGCATTGATTCTACCTCTTGCAATATCAGCTGCATGTGCTGCTATTTTATAAGCAATAATACCTTCTCTTACATCTTTTGCATTAGGCAATCCTAAGTGTTCTTTAGGGGTAACATAACAAAGCATTGCCACACCTTTCCAAGCTGCAATACTTGCACCAATAGCTGAAGCAATATGATCATATCCTGCTGCAATATCTGTTACAAGCGGACCTAAAACATAAAAAGGTGCTTCATGGCAAAGCTCTTTTTGAAGCTCTACATTGCGTTCAATTTCATTCATTGGCACATGCCCTGGTCCTTCAATCATCACTTGCACATCTTTTTCCCAAGCTCTTAGAGTTAGTTCCCCTAGAACCTTTAGTTCTCCTAGCTGTGCTTCATCACTAGAATCTGCCAAACAACCAGGACGCAAAGAATCTCCAAGACTTAAAGAAACATCATATTTTCTACAAATCTCTAAAATATCATCAAATGCCTCATAAAAAGGATTTTGTTTATGATAATGCATCATCCAAGAAGCCATAAGACTTCCACCACGACTTACAATACCCATTTTTCTTTTAGCTAAAGATGGCATATGCTCTAATAAGAAACCGCAATGGATTGTAAAATAACTTACCCCTTGCTTTGCTTGACGCTCCATTACTTCAAGCATTTTATCAATCGTAAGAGCATTAATATCATTTTTCACATCATGTAAGATTTGATAAATAGGCACTGTGCCGATAGGAACGCTAGAGTTCTTAATCACTGCTTCTCTTATACTGTCTAAATCCCCACCCGTGCTTAAATCCATAATGGTATCTGCACCATATTTGATAGATACTAGAGTTTTTTGCACTTCTTCTTCAATAGAACTTGCAAGTGCTGAACTGCCAATATTAGAATTGATTTTAGTCCGCACAGAAATTCCAATACCCATAGGTTCTAAGTTGGTATGGTTAATATTAGATGGCAATATCAAGCGTCCTTTAGCAATCTCTTTTCTAATAAGCTCTGCTTCTAGATTTTCAATATTTGCAACATATTGCATCTCTTCTGTAATTATGCCTTGTTTAGCATAATGAAGTTGCGTTTTTACTTTATCATTTTTGCGGGCTTCTACCCATTTGCTTCGCATTAGTTCTCCTTATAATGGATAGTTTATAAATATGCGTCCATAAAGTAGCAAAATAAAATTTAATTTTAGCTTTGCTCGCAAAAAAAATACAAAAAGTAAAAAAAGTTTTTAAAAATGTGTAAATTAAGCAAAGCCTAAAAAGCTAAGTTTTTAAACTTTACTAATATTTTTTAAAGAGATTAAATTTGTAAATTAAAAGAAATATTTTACTTCTACTCTAAATTCATTATATTTTTCTTTTAGCGTATGTTTGGAGTTATCAAATGCTATCGGCAATCCAGAATTATCCACACCTATAAAATCACTCGCAAACACTACATTTTTATCTGCTTTGGTAGTTAAAAAAGAATAATAGGTAAAAACTTGCAAGGATTTTGTATGCCAATAAGTAATATTTGGACTAATCTCATAAAAATCTATATCCCCACTTACTCCGCTTCTTGTAAGCTTATTTTTTCCGCCTGCATAATCAATCCCAATATTAAGATTTTCCAAAATATCATAATTTAAATTTCCATAAATCACACTCAATCTATTTTTATCATTAAGTGTTGGATTTCTATGAATTCCATAATTTGAAATTCCTATACCTATTCCTGTTGCTGCATTTTCAAACCAAATTTGTCCCACTTTTGAAAAAGCCCCTTCATTATCCAAAGACACCACATAACCTTCTTTAGTATTACCCCAATAACCCACTGTTACGCCAAGTGGAATATCAAATTTAGAAAAATCCATACCTGCTTCTAACACATAAAGATCATTATCTTTTGTCAATAAATTACCTTCATGGATTTGGCTTAAAAAAGATTCTTTACTATTATCTAGTTTTGTATAAGCATATTGTGCCTTTAAATTTAGAAGACTATTATCCCAAGAAATTTCAGCAAATGTTCCAAACTTCATAGTATCTTTTAGATTAAAAGCCCAAATTTGTCCGCCAAAATTCCCATAATTTGTTTCATAATTACTAATTGCACCTAGATGATAAAAAGGTTTTGTATAAGAACCATCACTCCCTAGCCAACCCTGATACACATCATCTAAACTAAAAGAATCATAAGCTCCTAATGCAAAAGTCCAATGAGGTAAATCTGAATTTGTTAGTAAAACTCCTGTGGCTCTGTCATCTAGTGTATCATTTAGCGGAGTATCCATAACCATCTTACCCACCTTTATACTTGTAGCGGTAGCTTCTGGAGTAATGAGTGCGTTAAATTCTCTTACACCAAACTTCCCATCACTTCCACTTCCAAGCCCACTTCCTAAGCCTTGAGTGCCATCAATCAATCCATTATCATCATAAAGCCCATTTCCATGGCTTACATTTTGGCTTCTATTATCATAACCTATTCCAAGATTAAAAGAGATTGCATTAACAATAGGTGTTTTAAAAAGCATATCAATTCTATAGGCATGATTTACAGAGCCTTTATCGCCATTATCTTTAATGAAGCCTTGATCTTTAAATCTATCATCTGTATAGCGATAGCGCAACATTCCACTAATATCTATTCCCTTAATTGCCTCTTCCAAGGGTTGTGCAAAGCCTATATTTGTAAATCCAATAATTGCTACTGAAGCAACCAAACTAAGTTTTAAAAATTTCATTTTTCTTCCTTATATTGTGTTTTTATCTCAAAGCAAAGTTTAGTAGATTATCCTTAATTATATTTTATTTTATTGTTTTTTGTAGATTCTGCAGATAAAAATTAAAATTTTGTAGCATTTTGTAATAAAAAAATTATTTTTGTAATACTAAATAGGGCATAAAAAAAGGCAAATAGAAAAATCTATTTGCCCTACAAAGAAAAATTAGAAATTATATCTTGCTTCAAAGCGAATTCTATCTCTTTTTTCTTTGCTTTGACCGCTTGCATTTGGATCATCTGTAATTAGTGTATTATCCTTATCGGTTGTCAAGAAAGAATAATTAACTGCAAATTTAAGAGGTTTAGAGTATTGCCAAGTAATGTTTGGGTTAATTTCTTGGAATTCTATATCACCACCAACTCTATCAGCTCTTCCTGGTATCCCTCTAGTTTGTTTATTTTTCCCATAGATATAATCAATACCAATATTTAAATTCTCTAAAATATCATAATTTAAATTTGCATACATTACACTAAGTTCATTAGATTCATATCCATGTGGCATCTCACCTGAATAACTATTAAACATGGAAATATCTACTCCTGTTGCAGCACTTTCAAACCAAATTTGTCCATATTTCTGGAAAGCACCCTCATTATCAAATGCAACAGAGAAGCCATCTTGAGTATTGCCCCAATATCCTACATTAAGAGCTACTGGAACATTAAACTCATGGAATCTCACACCTGCTTCTAGTGTATAAAGATCGTTTGCTTCTTTTACTCCACCTGCTCTATGTGAAGGATGAATATTTAAATAATAATCTCTCCATACAGAACCTTCATCATTATTAAGCTTTGCAAATGCGTATTGTCCTTTTAGGTGGAAAATATTATTACTCCATGAAAGCTCACCAAATCCACCTGCATCCACCATATCTTTTACACCATAAAACCATAATTGAGAACCAAAATTCCCATAATTTGTTTCATAATTGCTAATTGCTGCAATAGTATAAAGTGGCTTTGTGAAAGATTCATTTTTTGGAGTTAGCCAATAACCACCTTGGATATCATCCACACTCCAAGAATCATAAGCACCCACTACAAAAGTCCAATGTGGCAAATCTGAGTTTGTAGCTAAGATACCTGTTCCTCTATCATCTAGTGTATCACTAATAGGCATTGTCATAATCATCTTACCTACTTTTACACTTGTAGCAGTAGATTCTGGGGTGATTAGTGCGTTAAATTCTCTTACACCAAACCATCCATCACTTCCACTTCCAAGCCCACTTCCTGTTCCTGCATTATTTTCATGATTTACATTTTGTTGTGCATTATGGTAACCAATACCTAAATTAAAAGAAACTGCGTTAATCACAGGAGTTTTAAAAAGAACATCTGCTCTCCATTGATGCCTAGCATCACCTCTATCTGAATTGTCTTTTGTAAAATCTCTATCTTTATAGCGATTATCTGTGTAGCGGTAGCGTAGCATTCCACTTACATCAATCCCCTTAATTGCTTCCTCTAAAGGTTGAGCTAAACTTACAGATGAAAGTCCAGCGATTGCCACTGAAGTAGCTAAACTAAGTTTTAAAAATTTCATTTTTTACCCTTTAAGTTTAAAATAAAGTCGCAATTTTATCCAATTAAGGCTTAATTATTTTTAAGTGGTTAAAATTTTATCTTTTTTGTTTGCTAGTGTTACAATCACACCCACATCCACATCCCTTTTTTTTCTTAGGAATTAACTTAAAAACAAAATATCCCGCACAAACTACAAAAATAACGCCTAAGATAATTAATTCGCCCATGTTTTCCATGCTTATTTTCTCCAAAATCATAATTTTTGGCAATTATATACTATTAAAATTAAAAATAAGATTTACTATTATTTTTAAACTATCAAACTATCAAACTATCAAACTATCAAACTATCAAACTATCAAACTATCAAACTATCAAACTATCAAACTATCAAACTATCAAACTATCAAACTATCAAACTATTGAACTATTGAACTATTGAACTATTGAACTATTGAACTATTGAACTATTGAACTACAAAGTATTTAAAGTATATTTTATCATCTTTAAAAACAAATATTTTTAAAAGCTGGAAGCAAAAATTTTAAAAAACGATAGCCACAAAACCTCTTAATTATTTAATTAAACTATATAAGATTATCTAATAAATTAATAACCTACTCCCAAAATTATATATTCTTTATAATCTTGTTCTACTACACTTTTGTTTTACACTTTTCTTTAAAGCCAAAAATTCTAACTTTAATTTAAAGTTTATTTTTTCATAAAGCAACTTTTGCAAACAAATATCAACCAAACAAAAGTCATTTATTCTAAACTCTTGCATTAAAGTTTTATAGATAACCCCTCCTCCCAAGAAAATTTGTCAAATTATTTTACTTTTAACAAAAACAATAAAATAACATTCTTAATCAAAATATAAAAACAAAATCCTAAATAACCTTCTTGATAAGTTTATGTCCCTTATAAATCCCATAAGTTTTATAACTTCCATCTTTTAACATTAAAATCACTGGATATTCTTCTTCTACATTGCCCTGCTCCATTCCAGGACTTCCTATAGGCATACCCGGAGTTGAAATCCCTATCACATCTTTAGGTTTATTCTCTAGTAGCCATTTTAGTGCGTCTTCTGGAACATGTCCTTCCACAACATATCCTTGAATAATTCCAGTATGGCAACTTTGATATTCAGGTTTAATTTTATATTTTTCTTTAATCTTTGCAATATCTTCTGCATAAGTGCTTTTAACTTCATAGCCCTTTTTTACCATATAGTCTTCCCACACTTTACAGCATCCACAAAATGGACTATTATAAAGCTCTATTTTATCAGCCGCAAAAAGCCCCAATGGCATTACCCCAAATGCTAAAAATACACTTTTGGAAATGATTTTTTTCATTGCAATTTACTCCTAAAAACAAATAAAATTTACAAAAATTATAACTTAATAAAATAAATCATTATTTAACAAAATTTTAAGCAAATCCCAAAAAAGTAACTTATTTACAACAATTCTACAGAAACAAATAAATTTTATTATAAATTTACTATAATAATTTCTAATAATATTTATACTAAAATTAATTCACAAGTTTTTTAAGAAACAATTATATTCTAAATTTTTTTATTTTATTTAAATAAAATTAATCTTTTAGTTACCTATAAATTATTTCCATATTTTATCATTTTAATTTTGTTAAAATTAATAAAATTTTTATAAATTAAATTCTGTCATTTTCCAAAATAAAATTTTAATTTTCTGTAATTATAAAATACAATAATTTTAATTACCAAAATGCAAAATACCGATAAATTCACAAAAATATTTTATATTTTTAACAAAAAAAATATATAATTAACAAGTCCTTAAAAAATAAGGCAATCAATAAAAATAAATGGGAGAATTTTATGAAAAAATCAGTATCTTCTAAAATTATCTATTTAGTCGGTATTCTTTTTGCTATCGTTTTGATAGTTATAAGTGGCATTAGCTATTTTGGTGCCAAAGAAAGCAGTTTTAACTATCTTAAGGAAAATCAACATAAAGTTTTATATGATGTTGGCTACTTCTTTGAATTTTACTCTGACCTTAAAAGAGGAGCTATTAGTGGGCTTGGAGAATTTTTTGAAGATCCAAACACACCGCTAGATGAAAACAACATCTATAATGTTTTAAATTTAGCAAAAGATAATATGGGATTTGACACTGTATTTTTTGCTACACAAGATGGCATTACCTATCAATTTGATAGAACAAAAAGAAGTGCAACACAAGATGGATTTGATCCTAGAACGCGTCCTTGGTATATTGCTGCACTCAAAAGCGAAAAGGTTGCCGTAACAGAACCTTATAAATCTTTAACTACTGGACATTTTTCAGTCACTTATTCTTATAGTGTAAAACGCAATGGAAATGTAATTGGAGTAGTAGCAGGCGTATATAACTTAGAAAAATTTTCAAAAGATGTTCTATCTTTAGGACGCTCACAAAACTCTTATGTAGGCGTTTATGCACCCGATGGAACTATCATGTTTCATGAAGACACCAAAAGAATGCTTACCAAAAATACATTAAGCCAAAATATTGCACAAGCTTTTAAAGAAAATCCTGAAATTCTAAGCAAAGACAATGTAGAGCTTTTTGTCGTCAATAATGATCAAGGCATTCCACAAGCAGTTATGTGTAATGCAACCATTAATCCGCTTTTTAATATTTGTTCCATTACTGAAGAAAGCGTATATCAACATGCAAGTAGCTCTATATTAAAACGCCAAGTAATTGTTAGTTGTATTGCTATTGTTGTGGTTTTAATCCTTGTTAAATTATTTATTTCTCATCTTTTAAAACCCCTCTCCTCTATCCAAAATGGCTTATCAGGTTTCTTCTCCTACCTAAACCATGAAAGCAAAAATGCTCCTAAGCCTATTAATGTAAAAAGCAATGATGAATTTGGCATTATGGCTAAAGCTATTAATAC
>NZ_NBIU01000023.1 GCF_003245365.1 Helicobacter valdiviensis | reverse complement strand
TTAGCTCTTGTGTAGCTAAAATCAGCGATTTTATAGGTGGTTTCTTCTTCATTTAATGCTTGAAGTTTTAGGATTTTCCACTCTTTGATAACATCCTCGCTAAAATTAAGTGGATTTAGCAAATATCCGCACAAATCCTCTTCCCCTAAGCGTTGCATTAAAATAATAATGCTTGAGTTTATGTCTTTTAATCTTGAGAGAACCGAGCCTGTAAAGTTGTTATTTACTGCATCTCTTGCACTCTTTGAGTTCATCTCACTTACTTTAATAGGATCATCTATTAAAATACTATGTGCGTGAAATCCAGTAATAGCACTCTTTAGCGTGGTAAAAAAGCAGCCTCCACCTTCTTTTAAAATAAATTCTTGGCTATTATCTTGTAAAAAGTCGGGGTTTTTCTTAAAAATACTCCTAAAATAAGGGCTTTTAAGCAAGTCCCTCACTTCATTGCTAATTCTTTTGCAAAGCTCATCAGAATAGCTAACATACATAAATTTTCTACTCGGATCTACCCCTAAACTCCATGCAATAAAGCTTCTTGCAATGGTTTCTGTTTTGCCATAGCTTGGGGGCATATTTAAAATAACTCTTCTTAGTAATTGTATGTGCTTATCTTTACAATATTTTGGGAGGGTGCAAGAGAGAACTTTGCTTAAATATTCAAAATGCCAATTATGATAAAATTCTTTTTTGTCATATCTTTCCCATTTTAAATACAAAAAAGTTTTAAAATCTCTCCTTGCATATTCTCTTAGGGCTAGTTCTTTTCTTATTTTGACTTCGCGAGAAGGCAAAGCCTCCTCTTGCGATGAAGGACAGCAAGCTGTCCTTTCAAATCCCCTAAAGCCCCCGTCCCACTCACTTTGTGAGCGGGGAGCTTCGCTTTTAACTTCACAAGAAGGCAAAGCCTCCTCTTTAATCATATTCTCTTTATTATCCATAAGCTACCTATAAAAACCATATGTAAAAGTCATTTGTGAGTCTTAAATTTATTTTCCCATATCTCTTCTATTTTATTTATAGATTCTTTGTGTTTTTCTAAAAGGTCAAAAACCACTCCATTTAAATCAAATGTGGTTTCTTTTTTATCTTTTAGCAAAACAAGTCCTTTTAGTATTCGTCCTTGTAATTCTATTTCCATTGGTTTTTCAAGCTCTAAAATCTCTTTGGGTTTTTCTTTATCAATAACGCTAATAAGTAAATCTTCCTTACTCATTTTAAAAAGTTTAAAAGAGTGTTTTTCTTTATTGAGACTAACTTTAAGCTTATTGCAATCAAAAGAAACACTAAAGCTTGTTATTTTTTTTGCTAAAATATAAGTTGTTCCAATTTTTACAAAATTCATTCTTTCTCCTTTGGGGCAAAAATAAGATAGGCTATTGCAAAACCAAGAATAAAACCTGCAAACATTTAAAAATTCCTTTAAAAAGTATCTATTATTCTAGTTATTAGATACAAAACAAAAATAAGCCCAAAGCCAAACACAAAACCAGAAAACATCTAAAATCCTTTAATCCTATTTTCTAAGCTTATTGTAGGATATAATGAAGTAAAAAATAAGGGTTAAAACTATGGATGTAAAAGTTTTAGAATTTTTGGTGCATTATCAAGAATTCTCGTTAGGATTTGTTATAGGCGTTGTTGTTGGCTATTTTGTATTTTGGTGGGCTAGAAGAAAAGAGCTGGAAGAGAAAAAAGAAGAAATAAAGCTAAAAATGCAAGAAATAGAATTAAAAAGTAAAGAAATAGAGTTAAAAAATCAAGAAATACAAGATTTAAAAAAAGAAGTGGATACTTTAAGAGAAAAAAATTTAAAGCTAAGTAGCATTATTGAAATAAGAGATAGTGCGTCTTTGTATAAAAATTAAGGGGTAAAATGATAGATTCTAAAAACTAAGCAATAAGGATTAATCAATGTGTATTTTAAAATATTTTTTTATACTTCTTATAGTGCCAAGCTTTATTTATGCAGAGATTTATAAAGTATATGTAACAAGAGAGGAAAACAATCTTTATAAAACACAAGAGGGAATTTATATTAAGACTAAATTTTGCTATGTTTATGCTTATAACCAAGAAGCAATATTAAAATACGATAGCTATTCGTATGATAATAAGCTTATTTTTGATTATGATGAATGCCAAGTTGAAAAACTTCTACGCTAACTATCCCAATAAAGAGTTATATTGCTCCTTAAAACATCATATTGCTTTATGGTAGCACTTCCTCTTATCGTGCAATAAAACGCTATATAAAGTTCATCTTGTAAGATAACATCTTCTATAATGGGTCTTTTATCAGGCTCTAAAATCTCAAAAACCCAAGCCCTAACATATCTTGTTGTAGAACATACAAGACCTTTTTTAGAAAAAAGTCTTATATCCATTCCCGCATCATAGCTAGGTGTGATTTTTGAAGTAACCCAACCTTCTACTTCTAGTGCAAACTTTCTAGCCCCATTAAACAAATTAGAATCCACATATTTTTGTAATCCTGCTAAATGGATTACAAGTTTATTCTTATAAATTTTGTTATTAGAGGCTAAATACCCCCCCCCCCCCCGCCTAATAGCATTGCATTCATTCTTTATCCTTTAAACTTTGATAAAGGGTGTTAGTATCGCACTTTTTTCCCTTTGTTTATTTGTTAAGCTTCGTAAAAAAGCACATTCTTTTTTATAAAGATTTTCATAAAAACTTATTTTTTCAAAAGTATTCACACTTGTTTCTACTTGTAAAATTAAAATTAAAGCTCCATACAATAAAGCATTTAAAAACATTCCATCTAAAAAGATTGTATCTTCTTCTTTTTCTAGTATTGAAGCGCAATTTACATAAAGCTCCAAAGTGCCTTGATAAGATGTGCTTAACTTATATTCCTTAGGATTTAGCGCATAAAGATACTTTCCTTTTTCTCCTTTTATGATTACAGAGTGAGGCTTAAAGTCAAGAGTAGCACCATTTAGTTTTGCTTCTATTAAACCTAAAGCACTAAAAGGAAGCAATAATCTTTGATTATCTTTGAATACAAAGTGGCAAATATTGTTTTCAAATTCACAAATGAGCTTGTTTTGTGAATTTTCCAAAGCACTTAAAAGCTCCGCATTAGAAAATCTAGGATTTTTTAAATCTGTATCCCTTAGCTTAGATCTTAGATGCATAATAGCAATTTTTGCTTTCATTTTACACCCTATAAAACATGATAAGTTTTAAAGATAGGCTCTTTTGTCCCAATCTCTTCTAGTGCTTCTTTTCTTTTTTGTGCCAATATTAAATCCGATAAAACATTGTAAGTATTAGCAATCACTTTAATTTCTCCTTGCACACTCATAGAAAAAAGCATATTAGAAGCTAAAAACCTTTTTTCTATAAGCTCTTGCAGCCCTAAAGATTCTTCAAAAACTCTTATAGCATCTTCTTTTAAGACTTCTATTAAGACTTCTTTAGTGGCTTTTGTGTTAATAACTTCTTTTGTTGCAATGCGTGAGTGAGTTGCAATAATCTCTCGTAGTTCCTTAGTTTTTAAAATAAAATCTTTAATAAAACCTAAATCTTGCGCCCCTAAAATCTCCTCTTTGTTTTCATCTAAAAAGCTTTGAGTGTGGTTATAGATGTGTGTGTGGAGATCAATTTTTTTTAGATTTGTTAGAAATTCTTCTGTTTTGTTTTTTATTTCTTCTTTTTTATTTAATAGGAGTGAAAAAAATTCTTCTTCCTCTATAACCACACTCAAAGCCTCTAGTAATCTTTGGAAGTTATCCTCTTTTAACTCATTTGTAGTAAGTTTAACTACCTCATTTAAATTTACTTTGGGAGCAATACTCTGTGCTAAGCTTTGCAAATTTTGCAAAAATAATTCTAAAACCTGTTCTTCATTAGCATTTTTTAGTTCTTCTTTTTTTTCTTCTAATATTGTCTTTGTAGTTAGTTGTATTTCTTTTTCTGTTTCTTTTTCAAGCTGAAGAAAGGAATTGTTTAAAACTTCTTTGACATTCTCTTGGCTTATTTGTGCTTTAGCCTCTTCTAAGATTTTAATTGAATTTGCATAAAGCCCATTTAACTCTTCAATCTTTCTACAAAGTTCCATATTTTAAAATTCCTTTCTTTTTATTTTAACTTCGCGAGAAGGCAAAGCCTCCTCTTGCGACAAGGGACTGCTCGTCCCTTGACCCTCTAAAGCCCCCGTCCCATTTGCTAACGCAAACGGGGAGAAGCTTCGCTCTTTAGCTTTACAGAGGAGCATACAAGCATAGCTATCCACACTTGCAAAAGCCCCTCTTTGCGAGCGGGAGTTCCACTCCCTTGCCCTTCTTAATACTCTGCTAAAATTGTGCTTGGCAAAAAGTAAAACACTCTTATTTTTACGCTTCCTTTGGTGGCTACACTACTAGGTGTTATTGTAATTGCACCTTTATCTTTGCAAGTATGCTTTATGCTTGAGCTATGATGTCCTATTGTGCTTAAATCAATGCCATTGGCAAAAAAATCTTCACTGCCCAAAAGTCCTAAATTACAAGTTAAACCAGCATCGCCTGCCTCTTGCACCTCTAAACTTACATCACAAATCTCTGCACCTAATGGAAAAGCGATTACTTCACTTGACTTTAAATCTTTTAAATTAAGAGTAGTTACTGCTAAATAAGATACATTATGCACCTTTTGTTTCATTCTTTGTCCTTTAAATTAAATTCGTATAATCTTGCCTATCTATCCACTATTGCAAAACTAAAACCTAAATTCTAGTAGCTCTTAGTGCAATAGTGGGAGTTTTTAATCTTTTAACTCTCTTTAGAGTAAGCAAGACCAATTACTGCATAATCTGTATTATTGTAAATACTTAAACTCCCCTCTTCATCTGTTACAAATCTACCTTTTGCGATAGATAGAACTCTATCAATTCCACAAATTGTTTTTCTATCTAAGTCATCTTTACCCATATAAAATTTAGGTTCAGGATTGCCTGCAAGAATAAGAGCAGAAGCTCCAACTAAAGCACCCAAACACAAAGCTTGATCGCCAGTATAAAAACTAGGTGGGGTGATGTTTTGCCCTGTGTGGTTTTGGCGATTTATATTTTGCATAAAAGAACTATCGCTTACATCAGAGTTTAAAAGTCCTACTTGAACATCACTCCAAGAACCTACATCAACAATAGGGCAACCATCTACAATCCCTAAATATCCAGTAAAGAGATTATTAAGTTCTCCTCTTTTATCCATTTTTTGCAACTCAATCCACTCAGGATCTTGTCTTAATTGACTTGCACCATAGCTATCTACCAAGAAAGCATAATTATAAACTCTTGCTAAAAATCCTTTCTCGCTTTTAGTTTCTGCTCTAATGGGCTTAATTGGAAAAGCTCTTTCTCCATTGTATCTAAGACCAGTTCTTGCCATAAAAATTGTGCGCCTAATGGCTCTAACATTCAAAACATCGCCTTTAACGATTTTTTTGGTGGCATCTTGCACACTTTTTTCGCTTGTAGTATCTTTATAGCCATTAACACTATCACAAACCACAATATTTGTAAAATCATTACTTAGCGCACAAACGATATTTTTATCTCTTTTTTCTCTTGCCCAAGTTTTTAAACCCTCACCAGATTCTTTTATAAAATCAATATTCTTCATTTTTTGATAAAAAACAATCTCACTCTTAATCGCATTTCCTACGACTTTAGGAAACATTGTTTGGGTTAGAATCTCAAAGTTATCTAGATTTGTTTCAAAATCTGCATTTCCCTCAACTCCTGCACCATTTAATTTAGGGCGAAGTCTAGGGCGACAAGGCGCAGTATCTCCCACCTCAAAAACTTTAATTCCTCTATCTTCTCCACGCCCAACAAATGGTTCAAATGGGCTTTCTTCCCAACTTACTCTCTCAATCTCTTTAGCAATAGAAACAGCTACATTTGGATCACTCTCCCAACCTGCAATATTAATTCTATTAAAATCTAATGGCATATTTTCTCCTTAATAACGATTTAATGGGTTATCATCCCCACCATTGCTTTGTGCCTCCGCACTTACACCCTCTAATTTTTGGGGCAACTCTTCTTTTTTGTCATTTGCTTCTAAAAAAAGCTTATAGAGTGCATTAAAGAATTCTAAAGGCTCTAGCTTTTCTAAACTTGCTTTAACTTTTGGTGGCAAGTCTTCTATAAAAAACTGCATTAATGCGTTAATATCTACATTAGGATTAGCCTTTAAAAACTCATTTTTGGCAGCTTCAACTGCTCCTAGTGTCTTTTTTTCTTGAATGCTTGTTTGAAGCTCCCCTACTCTTTTTTGCTTGTTTGCGATTTTCTCTTCAAAAAAAGCATTTTGCTTCTCTAAAAGCCTTGTATAAAATTCCGCTCTATTATCAAAAAATAGGTTTTCATCTTCTTCGGTGGTGTTTTCAACTGCATAACCTACAAAATCCGCTTCCAAACTAGCTTGTATCTGCTCTATCTCAGCACTTAAAGCTGCTAATTCTTTTTCTTCTTCTTGTGTATCAAACTCATTCATCAAAGCTCCTTATAAAATTTAGCTGTATTTTAAAAAATAAGGTTTTTTAAAAAAAGGGTTAAAAAATTTAGGACTCTTTAACCTCTATTGTAATTTTGTCCTCTACCCAACTACCCTCTTGATTTTTAGCACAAAATTTAACCAAAAATGTGCCTTCAACTTCTGAATAAAAATCATAAGTTCTTGCTTGTATTTCTTTATCTCCAATAACAAACTTAACTTCGTTGTTTGAATAAGTAGAAAAACCCAAAATCCTAACACGCTCTTTTGGTATGAGAGTAAGCTTAGGGCAAAAGATAAAAACTTCTTTTGCGTCCTCATTAATTTGAATATTCTTTTTAATCTCATCTGCTAAAGAGCTAAGCAAAGGCTCATAAAGCTTCAAATCCTTAGTAACAATATCATCAATAACTTTAACTACATTAGGAGTATGTGGAGCAATAGCCGCACTCTGCTCGGCGTTTCCTACGACATTTAACATACCTACATAAGCATTTGCTTTATTGATTGTGGCATTATCATTTACACTTTTTAACATACTCTCTGCTTGTATTAAGCTCTTTAGGGCTTCTGCAAGATTGATTTTATTTGTGATTTTTGAAGCATTAGTAGTAATTTCTAGCTCTTGGCGCAGTTTTTCTTCCCCTAAAGAAATTTCCCTTTCTTTAAATTCTTGCTCTTTTAAGCTTAAAGCGCCTTGCATAGAAACTTGTAAAATCTGCACCATAATCCCACTTAGAGTTTGTGCATCAAAGTTATAAATCTTTAAATGTCTAGAAAATTCCGATCCAAAAATACTATCTTGTATTTTTTTTAGATTGGTAGCAAAATCATCAATATGCATGGGCAACTCCTAGCTAATTTTTAGGTTTTTTACTTGTCTTTTTGGGTAAAGGTAAAAGCTCCCTTTGTGTTGGAGGATATAAAGGCAAATGCAAATCTGTGTTATTTTGTGGAGTTTCCTCACTTGCTTTTAGCTCCTCTGCTTCTTGTTCTTCTTGTTCTTCTTGTTCTATTTCATTTTGCAAAGAGATAACCTCACTCATTGCCTCTTTGTCTTTTTGAGGTTCTTCTCTTTCTTCTTCTATGTTTTCTTTTTTATCATCTTTTGATAATACATCTTTCAAAGTAGAATGTATCTCGCATTTTTGAAAAAGATTTTTTTTGTATTCAAGATATTTTGCCCTAAAATCATCTTTTAAAAGCACAATATCGCCTTTATTTAAAAGACTTGTGCGTCCTTTTTCATCTCTTAATTTGTAGGTTTCCTCTCCTAGATAAATAAAAGCACTTAAATTAAAATAAACTATCATGGTATTAACTCCTTAATTTTTAAAATTTATTTCTTTTCTTATTTTAACTTCGCGAGAAGGCAAAGCCTCCTCTTGCGATGAAGGACAGCAGGCTGTCCTTTCAAATCCCCTGAAGGCTCCGCGCCACTACGCTACGCTTGCGGGGAGCTTCGCTCTTGTTTTAACTTCGCAGAGGAGCAAAGCCCCTCTTTACGAGCGGGAGTTCCACTCCCTGCACCCACCTGAAGCCCCCGTCCCACTACGCTACGCTTGCGGGGAGCTTCGCTCTTTTAAACTATGGTATTAACTCCTTAATTTTTAAAATTTCTTCTTCTAATTTCTTAAGTTGTTGTTCTAGTAACTCTCTTTTTCCTAAAAGCATAAAAATATCATCGTTTAACTCTAATTTTTCCTCATGTATTTTTTTAATCTCCTCCTTTAAATGTTTAATTTGCTCCAATAACTCTTCTAAGTTAAAAGAATTCACTAGCTCCTTTAATCTCTCTAATTCTTCTTCTAATTTGGTTTTAAGCTCTGTTAGCTCCTCGCATTCTTTTTGCAAAGAAAGCATTTTTTGTATCTGCTCCTCTAAATTCTTAATAGTATTTTGTAAAATTGCAATTTTTCTCTCTAAGCTTTCAGGACTTAGACTTAAAAGCTCTTGTAATTCTTTAATTCTTTGTTCTAATTGTTTAATTCTTTCTAACAATTCTTGATTTCCCAATTTTTTTAGCTCTTCTTCTAATCTTGCAATCTCTTCTAGCTTTGCTTTTTCTTCTAGCCTTAATTTTTCTTCTTCCTCTTTTTTGCTTTCTATTTCCTCTTTTAAACTTTGCAATCTTAAATTTAGTGTGTGCATCTCTTGTCTTAGCAGATTAATTTGTTCTTGTATTTTTGTAATTTCTGTATTTATGCTTTCTATTTGATTTAAAATTTCATCTTTACTAACTTTAAGAGAGTTTAAATCTTGTGTTTTTTGTTGCAATGTTTGCTCATGCTCTTTTTTTTGTAGATTTAAAGTTTCTAATTCTTGCTCTAAAGAGGCAATTTCTTGTTCTTTATTTGTAATTTCTAAAGAAAGGGAGTGGATTTGTTCTTCTAGTGCATTTTTAGTCTCTTTTGCACTTTTTAAAGAAGCATCTAGTTCTCTTATTTGCTGTTCTAATTCTTGTATTTTGGAATTAAGTGTGTTAATTTCTTCATTTACATTTGCCAACTCTTCTTCTTTTTGTGCTTTTAGTGCAAGAAGTTCTTTAATCCTCTCTTGTAACTCTTTTAAAATCTCTTCATTGCTAGGTAATTGCTCTATTTGCTCCTCTAAGGCTTTAATTTGTTCTTCTAGTTCTTTAATTTGAACTTGAGCTTGTTTGATTTGTTCTAAAACATTTGCGTTTTGTTCTTCTAGCCTTTTTAATTCTTCTTCTTTTTGTGCTAAATTCTCTTCGCTTTGTTTTAGTTCTTCTTCTATGGCTACTTTGATAGCTTCAATTTCTGAAAGTATGCTAATGTTTTCTTCTTTTAATGTGCTTAGTTCTAAGTTTAGCTGTGTTAAAACTTCGCTTTTTTTAGCTTCATAAAGTTCTAAAATTGTTTTGCTTGTTAGGTTTAAATCATAAAGATCTTTAAAATTCTCGCCATATTGGTAAGTTTTATAGCTAGGATTAGCCTCTAAATACTCCTCTTGCGAACTTATTGCCTCTCCTATACTTACATTGTTTTTAAAATGCTCTATACATGCTTGATAATTATTGCTATTTGCCATAAACCAACAATGCAAAGCATCATTTGCAGAGCCTGAACCCCCATTTTTAATAGCATTGCTTCCATAGCCCTCTCTATAAGCAATGGTTCTAATTACATTGATATTATAATCATTCTTTCCATCAAGAGCTTTACCACTAAGAGACATATTGCATTTAAATCTTCCTGTATCTGCATAGCCACTAGCACCCTGTGTAACTTTAAAAAAGGGATAAGTATCTAAAAATCGTATTGCTTTTGTATGGTTTTGCCCCTCTAGGCTTTGAGTTAATTCGGGTGCTTTTTCAATATCTTTAATCTTGCTTTCTATTTGTGAAATCTTTAAATTATTTGAATCTAGTTTCTCTAAAAGCTCTTGCAATTTTTACCCTTTAAATTTTTAAAAAGATTTTAAAATTTAAAAATCTTAAATTAAAGGGTTAAAACTAATTCCAATACAAATTAACATCGCATACAAGATTGGATAACTCACTTACAAAAAGAGCATTAGCAGTATTTCTACAAGCAAGAAAAATTTTAGATACAAGCTTTATTTCCCAGCTTTGTTTTAAAGGTGTTGTTGTAAAAACTCTTCTATTAGAGTAAGTTTCAACAAGATTAAAAATAAGTTGTGATTTAGCGGTGCGAAAATCAAAACCATCACAACCAAAAACTATATCTTTAGGATATGGCTGTAAAATAGGTATATTAATCGTAATGGGAGAGCTTGTTTTAAAATAAGTATATGCTTCTATAAAAAAACTTCTATTACCATCAAATAAAGAAGAGGAATAAGGAGTGGTATTTTCTAACTTAAGAGTGATTTTATTGTTATAAACTTTTCCATTAGAAGCTAAATGCCCCCCCCCCCCGCTACCTAATAACATTGTATTCATTGTTTATCCTTTTTATTAATTTTAGATATTTTAAATTAAAAAGATGGAATTTTTAAGGGTTAAAGGTTGATTTTGCTTTTTACAAAAAATAGACTTAGAGAGTTAAAGTGTCTTAAAAACACTCCATTAAAACTCTATATCTACTTTTTCTTTTAAGGCTTTATTAGGTATTATTTTTTAAATTTATGAAATTTTAAAAAGACACAAAAAACAAAAATCAATAAGTCTATTTATTGTTTTTAAGTTTTTTTATTTTATAATAATTTTAAAGATTTA
Organism: Helicobacter valdiviensis; assembly: GCF_003245365.1. Lineage (GTDB taxonomy): Bacteria > Campylobacterota > Campylobacteria > Campylobacterales > Helicobacteraceae > Helicobacter_D > Helicobacter_D valdiviensis. The sequence continues at coordinate 24,142 of NZ_NBIU01000023.1, read as the reverse complement.
AGGAGTAAAAATGTCAAACATAAATGCTTTTTTATATGGCTTTACAAATATGTTTAATGCAAATATCCTTAATGCCATATCTTTAAAAGAAAGAAAAACAATGATAGATGATTTTTACAAAAAATCAGAAGATTTAAGAAAACATAGCGATGAGAAATATAACGCCGAATACAAAAAAATCACAAAACAAAAATAAAATTACGCTTCAGCAACAAAACAATACTTTTATTAATGTAAATTCATCGTTTGATTGTTTGCCAAAGCTATCCAAAGAAATGCAAGAAAAGTGTCTTTCTTTAATGGAAAAACAAACAAATCACATTATAGACATTGAAAAAAGATTGATTGAAGAAGATAGCAAAAACCAAGAAGCAATGAGAAACTTAGCTCCCGAGCAAATTAAATATGTTAAGAGAGGACAATTATTTGCTTTTATTATAGTTTTAATAGGTTTTATTTTTAGTGCTTTTCTTGCATATTTAGGTTATCCATGGTTAGGTTTTGCAGGGATTATAACCTCAATAGGAGTTATAAGCTCACAATTTTTAGGACAAAAACTAGGACAAAAACTAGGACAAAAACTCAACCAATAATAAATAATGAGAATTTTACTTTTTATGCTACAATGCCTACCATAAGAGCAGAACGCAAGACTTGTGAGACTTGCCACGACCTGAAGGGTGTTTTTGCTTAGCAAATTTACACATCAGAAATGGAGTGTCGGATCTCCCTTGCTTTTTTTAGTTCTAGCTCCTTACTTTGTTTCTATATCCACCTTTTCATTTTTAAAATACAGCAAATCCTCATCATTTCCTTTTATGAGCTTCTTTAATTTAGAAATGGTTTTAATATCATAAAAAGTTTTATGTAAAAGCTCTCCATTTTTAGAGATTGCAAAACTAGCTAAATGGTAAATTCCATTTGCACTTACAAAAGGCTTGTAAAAAACATAAGAATCTTGTATAATTCCTTTGGTTTTAACTTCTCCATTTGAAGATTTGGTGTTCTTTTTATGCGAGGAAGGGCTAGGCGTTATTTGTGAGTGCTTAGCTTGGGTTAAGGCTGTGGAATTTAGCGGATATTTTTGCCTCACTACAAAAAGTGGGTTCTTAAGCGTTTCCATAAAAGCACCACTTAGTTCCCTTCTATCTTGCATATAAGTATTTTCATAAAGATGTCTATAAGTTTTTAGAATATTTTTAAAATCAACCCTACCTATTGGCGTATCTATAAAATAACCTTTGCTATCTTTATTTGCACTTCTTATAAAATCTATTTCTTTTAAAGCCTTTGGTAACTCTTTTGCTTGTTTCTTTAAAGCATTTTCATTTATTTTATCCTTAAATAAAAACGCATTCTCTAGCTCCTTACTTTGCTTTAAATCCACGCCCTTAATATTCTCTTTCTCATAGCTTTTTGTAAAATCCTCTTTGTAGTTATCTATAATCTCTTTAATTCTGCTTCTCCTTTAGTTTTTATGGTATAATTAAAAGACTGCTTTACTCACGGCTTGTATTTAAAAATTAGCGTCTAAAGCGTTTAGCTTGGTAATAGGACAACGCCTATTCGTGCATTATAGGGGTGGGACGCCTCCTGCTATGTAAAGTAGTTCATAATTTTTAATCATACTATAAAGCCTTCTTCTATCGGCTATATAGCTTGTTTTATATTTTAGCCTATCATTCACATCTACCTCCACGCTTGTTAAATGTAGCGTGTTGTTATCTGTCTTAAATGGCTTGTAAAAAAATATACTTCCTTTACTATCTTTTGTGATAAATAAAGGTTCTTGCAATGTTTGTAAAATTCCACCACTTATAAACTTTCTATTCTCTTTGTTATTTCCTAATGGGTGATTTTTAAGCAAATGATAAAATGCGTATTTTGGATTAATCTCAAGTTGCTTAATGGGAGTATTAATAACTGCTTTTTTATCATTGTTAAATTGTGCTACAAACTCTTTTAAATTTAATTCCTTTGGCAATGGTTTTGCAAATTCTTCTAGTTTTTCATAAACAATTTTCCCACTCTCATCTAAAAACGCATTCTCTAGCTCCTTACTTTGCTTTAAATCCACGCCCTTAATATTCTCTTTCTCATAGCTTTTTGTAAAATCCTCTTTGTAGTTATCTATAAGCTCATACAAATTCTTTTTTAAGCTCTCATAAGCATTATTTTTCTTTAATAAAAAGGCATCTTTAGCACTTACAAAAAGTTTTAAGATATTATCCACTAACTTTTCAAACACTCCCACTTTTTTAAGCTTTTCTCTAAAAGTGGGATTGCTTAGCTCTGCTATAAACTCATGGCTGTTTTTAAGTCCATAATCACCCTTACTTCCTGTAAAAAACTCCTCAAAAGTTTCAAATCCTAGTTCTTTATGGTTTTTATACACTTCACTATAAAGCTCTTTTATGTTTTCTATTGCTTTTATTTGATTAGCACTTAATAGCTCTTTTTTGCCACTCTCATAAGCTATTATTGCTCTACTTGTTACACTATGGATTAGCTCGTGTAAAAACACTTTTCCTTTTTCTTTATGGATTCTATTATTTTTTATTCTCACAGAGTTTTTATCTGTATAATAAACTCCTGCAAATTGCTTAGATAAAAACTCATCATTAATAGCTTGTTTTACTTCTACATCTAGATTTTGTGCTATGGGTAAAAGTCTCTCAAAGAGTTCTATTTGCTCACTATCAGGCTTAAAGCTATAAAAAAGCTCTTTTGCTCTTTTTTCTCCCTCTTGTGTGTTTAATTTATAAGCTAATTTCCTTTCTTTTATTTCGTTATCTAAAATCTTTAAGGCTCTTTTTTGATTTTTTTCTATAAGCCTTTTAAGTGTGTCTTTAACGCTTTCGTAAGCGACTTTATTTTCTATAATCTTTGGGTCTTTGACTTTTGTTAGAAACTCTTCTAACACGCTTAAACCCACTTTATTATCTTTTAGGATTTTTTGTAATTCTTTAATTTTATCCTTTGTGTTAAATTCTAATTGTGAGATTGCAACCTTTTTCAAACTCTCTTCATCTTCTCCTATAAATTGTGATTTAGTAGAAAGCCATTTTATCTTCTCATCTATCTCAAAGGGTAGAAAGTCTTTTTTCTCTAAAACATTTTGTAATTTTGCAATTTCTCCTAAAAGCTTGTTGTTTTGTTCTGTGATTACTTCTTTAATGATCCCTCCTTTCTCTTCATCACTTGCATTTTCTAATCTTGCTTTTAGATTTATTGCTTTTTCATCTTCTAAATCTTTTTTAACACTATTTGCTTCTTTATTTATTTCTTGCTTTTCAAAAGAGTTTTTGTATTTACTAATTAATTGCTCTTTAATCTCATTAGCTTTGTTTGTGATTAGCTTACTTTCTTTGCTGTTTTGAGTGATTTGTTTATTTTGTTCTTTTAAAAAATCATATTTTTCTATTATCTCATAGGCTTTTTTTAGCTTATCGTTAAGCCCTGTAGTGTCTAAAAAATACTCTTTAAACATTTTTACATCTTTAGCATTTAAAAGTCTCCCTTTTTTAAATTCTCTTTCATAGTTTCCAAAATTTGTTTGAAAATCATAATACAAAGGCTCATGTGTGTATTTGTATTGTTTATAAAAAGCATTAAACTCATCTAAAGCTTGTTTAAATTCTTCTTTAGTTATGCTAGTATCTTGCAAGGCTTTTATTTCTTTATCTCTAATATCATTAACATTTTCTCTTAGTAGTCTTAAACTAATTTCATTAATAGTGCCTACTAAATCTTTACTTATTAAGTTTTCTTTTTGCTCTTTTAAAAGCTTTGCTTTATCTTGTAGCCTCTTTTTTTGCTCTTCAAACTCATTAAATATATTTTTTAGTTCTTCTTGTGCCTTATGTTGCTTGGCTTGTTCTTTTGTGCTATAATTTCCATTATCGCCATTAGCACGACTCACGCTTGAAGTGCTAATATTATGCTTGGTTTGGTGCGGATCGGCTGGACTAGGGGCGGTATCTATTTGGCTAGATGATAGAGGCTTATTTGCTAGCGTTTCATCTGTAAGAGTATCTGCGACTCCTGTCTGATGCTCCCCAAACCTCTTTTTATTTCTCTTATCAATTAGCTCTGTGATTATAAATTTTCTATCATCTCGTAATCCCAATACTAAAGTATGTCTAGGCGTAATAAGCTCTATTTTTTGCGGTGTTTGTTTATAAATGGTGCTATTTTCTAGTATTTGTGGTATTTCTTTTATGAGTTCTAGCACCTTAGCTTCTGCTTCTTCTTTGCTAAATCCTTGCTTGATAAAGTCTTCTTCTCTTCGCTCTAAAATATGAGAAAGTCCCATCTTAGAATCACCCCAAACTAAATCAATATCCCCTAAGCCCTCTTTATAGAATGCACTTGCTACTTGTCCTTGTTTTTCTGCTAAAAGCTTTTGTATTGCATCGTTTCCTTTTTTATAAAACTCTGCATAATTTGTCCCAAATTCTTTTAAGGGTTTAATATCATTTGCCTCTTCAATAGCATTGCGCCATTTAGATAAATCAAGCCATTTAGCTAGTTCTTCATCATTAAATTTTTCCATATCGCTAAGAATATAATATAATTTTCCTAGTCCTCTAAGACTTTCTTGATTATTTAAAAGCTCTTTATCGCTACGATGTTTTTTTGCAAATGTTTTAGCTTCATTTATAGCTTGTATAGTTTTATTTGTGCCATATTTTTGCAAGAATTTATTATGATTATTATCTGCATTAGAAAAAATAAGCAAATCTTTTAAATCTCGTAAAATTTCAGCCTCATCGCTTTTGTTTTTAGGTTCAAATCCTAAAAACCTCTTTTGTGTATATTTTTCAATATGACTTTTGCCTAGCTCTGTTGAAAAAGATAAATAATCTTGTGTTGGTATATCTCCCATTGTAGCTTTTGTTTCTAAATCCCTTATATCTTGCCATGATAAAGATTTAAAGTGCATAGCTTGTTCTTGTGGGCTTAAAGCAGCCAAATGCTTTGTATATTCATTTAATTTTTGTAATTCTTTTAGCTCTTTTGTGTTATAATTCTCTTTAGAGTTTAAAGAGAGATTCTCCTCTTTAGTAAAAGGGTCAGTGGATATACTTGGCTCTTTCTCCTTTTTAAAATATCCTGTTACAAGCCATTTATTTGTTGTAGGCTCTCCTTTCCAATTCTGTTTTAAGACAAGTTTATAATTATCTGTTTCTATTTTTACTGCTTCATTTTTCTTTATGATTGCTTCTCCCTTTTCTATAATTTCAGGTATATTTTTTATAAATTCTCTTGCTTTAGCTTCTGCTTCTTCTTTGCTAAATCCTTGCTTGATAAAGTCTTCTTCTCTTCGCTCTAAAATATGAGAAAGTCCCATTTTAGAATCACCCCAAACTAAATCAATATCCCCTAAGCCCTCTTTATAGAATGCACTTGCTACTTGCCCCTCTCTTTCTAATAAAAGCTTTTCTATCGCTCCTTTGCCATCTTTGTAAAATTCAGCGTAATTTGTGCCAAATTCTTCTAAAGCATCATAGTTGGCATTTTGTGCATTTTTGTAAAATTCTATTAACTCTTCTTTGTTTAACTTTTCTAAGTCTTTGTTAAAAAAATGCTTTATTAGCGTTTGTGCTTTTATCTCAAAAAGCTCCTTATCAAATACTGCTCTATTAATAGCATTCTGTAAATCTGTAATGTTTTCTAGTTTGTTTTCTTTTAGTTCTTTATGTATAAATGCTTCTTTATCAAAAGTATTTATTGTGTTTTGTTTTTCTAATTCTTGTCGTTGTTTAATTGCTTCCCTTGCTTTGATGATTTCATCATATTTTAGGGCTTTTTCTTTTAGAGTTGCTTTGTTATCATATAATGTTTTTAGCTCTTTGTAGAGTTGTATATCTATATCATTTTGCTCTAAAAAAAATTCTAAATTGCTTCTATATAAATAATCTTTTTGCTCTTTGCTTTGGGCTTTATATTTACCACCTAGCTGAATGCCACCACCAGTAAATACACTGCTTTGCTTATCTTTAAAAATGCTTTTTTCTCTTGATTGTTTTTCTAATTTTGAAATAAGTTCCCTTATTTCTTTGGTGCTATCCCATAATTTTTTAAACTCTTTTCCTTTCAACTCTTTTGTGCTATAATTAGTTAAGTCGTTAGGGTGTAGATTAGTCCCATCACTCTTAGCAATCTCATTACTTGGTAGAGAATCAGAATGAGGCGACTTTTTATCTACTTTATATCCTGTTATAATCCAATTATTCTCGCCTTTATCAAAATATCCTTTTGAAATGCCTATGCGATATGTGTTCTCACCTTGTGTATAAATAATTGTATTAACTCCCTTATCGCTTACTACTTTACCATTTTCTACAATCTCACTTATTCCTTTAGTAATTCCACTCTCTCCCTCTCCAAAGGCTTTAAAATCTTTACTATGCTTTTCTAAAATATGGGCTAATCCCATCTTAGAATCACCCCAAACCAAATCAATATCCCCTAAGCCCTCTTTATAAAAAGCACTTGCTACTTGTCCCTCTCTTTCTAATAAAAGCTTCTCTATCGCTCCTTTGCCATCTCCAATAAATTCTATATAGTTTGTTCCAAACTCACTTAAAGGCTTATAGCCTCTAAGCGCTTGATAACTAGCTAATTCTTCTCTTTTCTCTTGTGCTATTCTTTTGTAGCCTTGTGCGGTTACTTGCATATCTTCTAGGGCTTGTTTGTCTCCTTCTGCTTCAAACCTTTTTGCATACCCAATAAATTCTTTAGCTATTTTCTCATTCTTTAAAATATATTCTTTTTGTTGTTTAAAAAAGCCATCATCTTTTAGAGTTTGAACTGCCGAGTAATTCTTGGTATTTCCCCCTAAGTCATTGCTAGGCATTCCTTCTGTTATAGGCGTTTTTTCTATATCATTAAAAGAGCTTGTAGAACTCGTGGCAATCTCCTCTTTATCACCTCCCACTTTTTCCCCATTAGACACTTTGTGTTCTAATAATTCCTTATCCTTTTTGATACCATAGCGCATAAAGAAGTCTTTTAGGCTATTATCCTTACCCTCTTTAAAATCCATAAACTTTTTATACACCTCTAGTCTATCAAGTTTATTTTCATTGGCAATTCTTCTAAGATAGGGGATTAGCTTGGTTTGCTCTGGTAAAATGATATTAGATTTAGAAAATTCCACATCTATAAAATCTTCCACGCTTTTAATTATGCTTTCTTTAGTATCGCTTAGCTCTTCTACCATTTTTTCTACAAGCTCTTTAGTTTGTGAGTTAAAATTACCTCTTGTAGCTCTTTGTGTGATTTTAAAGTTGAATTCTTCTAGCGAACTAGCTTCTTTTAATGCTTTTCCTAAATGATACCTAAGGGCAGCTCGTTTAATCCCATCTCCTAAGCCTAAGGCTTTAAAAATAATGCTATTATTGGGTAAATTCCTATAAAACCAATCAAAAAAGCCTTTTGCGAGCATATGCTTAGCTCCACCTGTTGCAGTTGTAGAGAGTGCATTGCCTACTTCTTTAGCTATGGGGACTTTTAGCGCTGCTAAAATATCCGCATCCCTTTTAAAAAGCTTGTTAAAATCCTCTATGATTTGTATATATTCTTTAGCACCCTTGCTTTTAAAAATCTCTTTTACATCTTCTAAACTTTTTAAAAACTCTTTAGAGGCAAAGCTTTTAAGCCCATCTCTTTCTACCATGCTGTCTTTATAAAGTTTGTTTAACAAATTTAACTCTAAACTTTGGCGGTTTTGCTCGGTTAGTCCTTTAGTTAGCTCTTCAAAGTTGTTTTTTAACTTCGCTGGGGTTGTGAATTCCTCTTTGAAAGGAGGGACAGACTCTGTCCCTATCAACCTGTATGCGCCCCCGTCCCACTCACTTTGTGAGCGGGTAGCTTCGCTTTTTAACTTCGCAGAGGAAGCAGTTTTGCTTCTTTCTACCTTTCCCGCTCCTTTTGCATTTTCTAGTATTTCTTTTGCAATTTTATCTAGGCTATTCTCTACATTTTCTATTTTTTCATAGATTTTATAGTTTTGTATCTCTTTTAGCTGTGCGTAGTCTTTTAGATTGGTTTCATAGAGTCTTTTAGCTTCCTCATAAGCTTTTTTGTTTTGAGAGAAGATTAAATCCATTCCTTTTTCTATATCTTCTTTTAAATGTGAGCTTATGAAATTTTTTAAATATCCATTTAGCTCATTATCTTCAGAATAAAGAGAATTAAGACTTTTTCTAGTAGCTTCTAAATTACTATAAGTTACGCCATTAGGATTATAAACTTTATTTTTGATAGAATTTAGAGTGTTTTTAAAAGTGCTAGGAAGCTCATAGTTGTTATTAATTAAATCATTATAAAAATCATCAAACTTTTTAGAATCTAGCACAACTTTATAATTCTCATCATAAATCTTACTTAAAATTTTCTCATGTGCTTGTTTATAAGCTTCTTTTGTGCCTTTTTCATAATCATCAAAAATAAGCTTTATATCTTGTGGATTGATTTTAAATTCTTGTAATTTTTTATCTAATTGCGCGGTGGTTAAATGAAGCATATTTTTAAGATTTTTACTCACTTGGGGATTAATGTTTGCAGCTTCTAGCAAGATAGCTAAGCTTTCATCTCCCTCATTACTTCTAATCACACTTAAAAGCTCTTGTTGCTGTGCTTTTAAGCTTTTAGGAGTGTTAAAAATCTCTCTAAATTTTGAAGCAGTTTTATAAATTTTAGAATCTTCTCCAAATTTGTTTTTTAAAAATTCAAGTGTTTTATCTCCACTTTGCTCCTTTAAAGCTTTTGGGCTTCCTCCTAGCTTTTTAGCAAATGAAAAAAGTTCCTCTCTCTCTTCTTTTGTAAAGCTATTTAGTGCAGCTTCTTTTGCAGCTTGTATATTTTGTTCTCCTGTGATATTTTCTTTTAGAATTCTAAGAGGAGCGATATTATTTGCTACTTCTCCTAATGCTTTTGCGCCTTTTGTGGTAAGTTTTAAAATCCCATTTTTGCCCTTAACAAGACCTAAAATCACTCCATCGCCCACTATGCTTAATGCTCCATTTTCTAGCATGTGTCTGTGAATATCGCTAAAATCATTATCTCTATTTAAAATTTGATTACTAATGATTGCATCTAATCCTGCCCCTGCATAGCTTCCTATTGCTCCACCAATAATTGCTCCTGCTGCTTTTGCTCTTGGATCGTTTGGAGCGTATTTTGCTCCCATAATACTTCCAGAAATTCCCCCTCCAATAGAGAATTTATTTGCTAAAAGTGTAGGTGCAATAGAACCCAAAAAGTCATGTTCAGCCTTATAAAATTTACCTTTATTATCTACAAAATAAATATCGCCATTTTCTTGATCGTATCCAACATTTTCAAAACCATAAAGTTTGGAAACTTGTTTTAAGTCATTAAAGTAAGAATTGCGTGTTTTTTCATCTACATGCTCAGAAATTATATTTTTCATAAAGTTTGCTATGCTTGTATGTTCGTGAATATTTTGTAAGTGAATAATTGCGTCTTTTGCTTCTTTTGTGGCTAATTTATGCTTATTGTCTTTTTGCCAGTTTGTAAGTTCTTCTTCATCATTATTCCATAATTTACCCCAAGTGCTAGTTTCGCTCTTTACTCTTTTTTTATCTTCCTCACTTAACTCATTAAAAGAATTTGCACTTAAGATTCTTCTTGTTTGTTTTTCTTTTTCTATCTTCTCCTTTAAAAAACGCTCACTTTCTTTTTTATAAGCTTCTTCTCCTTTAGTTCTTGCAAGTTTTAGTTTTATATCTTCGTTTTCTCCAAGTTTTAAAAAAGCCTGTTGCTCTTCTTGCGAGATTTCTTCATTGTTGATTACTTTGTTTAAAAAGTCATTTTTAAACACTTCTGCTTTCGCTCTATATTTTTCATTTTCTTTTTTCTCTTCATTGCTAAAAAAATATTGGATACTCTCAAGCGGTGTTTTTACTTTAGTATCGCGATTTAAAATATCATTTACTATATTTGACTTCGCTGGGGAAATGAATTCCCCTTTGTGTAGATTTTCTAAATTAGTTTCATTAGGCAAATTAGGCTCTTTTAGGGAATTAGAATTTTCTTTTATAGGAATAGATGATAAAGGCTCTTTGTGAGAGTTATTCTCTAGTGTTTGCTCTTTTAGAGGCAGATTAAGAGGGTAAGCAACCCAATTTTTATCATTTTTTAAAAGATTGTAAGTAATTTCTTCTTGCTTATCTTTTGGGAGATTACTTAATTTTTTGTCTATCTCCTCCCATGCAATATTTGTATTTAGGTTGTTTCTTAAATAATCTATTGTTTTTGTTTTTGAAATTCCATCTTGTTCTAAACTATTAAAATCCAAATAAACTCTTTCCATTCACAAAGCCTTTAAAATCATTTGTGAGATTTTAGGGCTTTTAGGGTTTGAATTTAAGGGTTAAAACTAAAGAATCTCTTTTAATTTGTTTGTTAGGAGAATAAGTTTATTAATATCTTTTTTAACTTTTGCGATTTGTATTTGTTTTTTATAAAATCTTTTTTTTAATTCTTTAATGGCTATTTTAAATTTAGAAAAAGGAATGGGGACAATATTCTCATCTAAAAGAATGTCTTTAGCCTTTTTAGTTAAAACATCTTCTTTATAGCTTTCAAATTCTTCTTTAAAGCCCTCTAGCTCATCACCATCTAAATAACCATAAGCATAATTTGCTAGTTGGCTATCTAAAAACATAGATTTTAAAAAAGATTCTTCTAAAGAATAGTTTTTGTTTTGGATTTTTTGTGTAAAAAAGCTAGGATTGATGTTTAAAGCAGAAACTGCCTTTTTAATAAGCTCTTCTTTTAAGTAAAAATTATTTTGTTTTGTGATTATGGATTTTATACGCTCAATATGGTTATTTTTTTCTTTAGGTGTATTAGCACATTTTATCCCATTTAAACAAAAATAAGAAAAACCATCTATATTTTTTAATTTTAATTCCTCTCCTTTTTGTAAAACTTCTCCAATGTCTTTAAAATCCCCCTTGATAAAAGAAAGGGAGCAATTAAAATAGTTTTGGTGGATTAAAAGCTCTAAGGCTCTTTTTTGTGCGTTTAATCCTGCTTCATCTTTATCAAAACAAAGAATGATATGGATTTCTTCTTTTAAACGATTAATCGCACTTAAATGGCTAACATTAAAAGCAGTTCCGCAAGTTGCTACACAATTTTTAGCACCCAGCTTTGAGAGTGCAATACAATCAAAAAAGCCCTCTAGCACATAAACTTTCTTTTGTTTTAAAATCTCGCTTCTTGCCCTGCTTAGATTATAAAGAGTTTGGCTTTTATTAAAAACTTTGCTTTCTTTAGAATTTAAATATTTAGCATTGTTTTTAAAATTTCTATAAGGGTGGATTCTGCTCGAGAAGGCTACAACTTGATGTGTTGCATTTCTAAGGGCAAAAGTAATTCTATTAGAAAAAGGGCTTGTTTTGTTTTCATACATTGCCCCAAGTTCTTGCAATTCCTTTTTAAACTCACTTTCAATAAAAGTGGGTGCTAACCCAATATCAAAAGTTTCTAAATCCTCTAAATTTAAACCGCGTTTTATTAGCCAAGATAAGATTTTTTCATTTTTCTTTTCTCTTAGGTGGAGTTTAAAAGTATCATTTAGCTCCTTTAATGCTTCATAGCCTCTATATCTTGGTTTTTCGCTTTGGCTTTTTTCTAAAAATACATTAAATTGTGAGGCTAATTCCTCTAAGGCTTCATTAAAGGTTATTTTTTTATGTTCGCATAAAAATTTAATAGCATCTCCACTAGCTCCACAACCAAAACAATGATAAATTTGTTTTTGTGGGCTTACAATAAAACTCCCACTCTTTTCAGTGTGAAAAGGACAACAAGATGAGTAGTTTATCCCACTTTTTTTCAAAGGGAGGTATTTACTAATTACTTCTACAATATCTATTTTACTTTTTAAAACTTCAATGTTTGTAACCATTTTTAAATCCTTTAATCCTATTTTTAAGCCTTTTTAGTGCTATAATGCAAGTAAAAAGGTAAGTTATGATTGAAACTATAAACTTTTTAAAAGACTTGGGTGTGTCTTTGTATGTTATTTGCATGTTTATTGGCTTTGTAAGTGGCTTTTTTGTGCGTGATAAATATTTTGCAGATTCTAGAGAAATAAAAATCACTTGTTTGCCTAAAGAATATGTAGCTTTTAATGTGCTAATCACTAAAAAAGGCGATAAAACAAAAGATGTTTTATGCACTAATTTAGAAAATGGAAAATGCATTCTAAATACTAAGCCTTGCAAGTTCTATCCTTTATCTTTTTTTGGAAAAATAAGAGCTAAGATAACTCCAACAAAAAACCAAACAACCATATAAAAAAATATTTCCATTGTAAATCCTTTTAATTTGACTTCGCGAGAAGGCAAAGCCTCCTCTTGCGAGGAAGGACACAAGTGTCCTTTCCAAACCCCTAAAGGCTCCGCGCCACTACGCTACGCTTGCGGGGAGCTTCGCTATTTAACTTCGCTGGGGTTGTAAATTCCTCTTTGTGATGAAGGACGGCAGGCTGTCCTTTCAAATCCCCATACAAGCGAAGCGTTATCCACAAACGAAGTGCAGTGCAAAAGGCTCCGCGCCACTTCGTGAGAGCTTCGCTCTTGTTTTGCAAGAGTGCTAAATGCAAAAATTCTAGCAGTTGTGCCTACGCTGTGAAAGCTTTTGAAAGATTTTAGGGGAGAGGCTAGAGCCTATACTCTGCGAACCCCTTAAAATCTTTCAAATCTTTTGCATTGCTTACCCAAATGCGAATTTATATACTTGGCATATCTATAAATTTAGTTTCTTTAGTCTCTTCAAAATAAATCTCCACAGGCTCACTACTTGGCTCATTAGAACTAAAAGTGAGAGTGTTTTTATCAAAATACACCTTTTCTTTAAAATGCTTTCCAGTTTGCTTATTTTTCTTCACTAAAATTATCCTAGAAAGCTCATCAAACTCGCTTACTTTTGCCTCTTCTTTACTAGCATTTACACGCTCAATCCTAAGAGTAATGCTCGCTTCATGCCCACCTTTTTTACTCCCCATAGGATTGTCTTTATCACCTTTTGCGGTTTGGATTATTAAAATCACAAAGATTCCTAGAGTGTGGCAAAGTCTAGCAAGTGTGCTAAATTTTAGTGTTTCTTCTTCTTCCATACTTCTAGTTTGGGGCGTTGTGATTCTCATTTGACTATCAATTAAGAAAAATTTCACTCCATTTTTATACATTTGCTTAATGTTTCTTGCAATTTCAAAAATATCATAACCCTCATTGATTACGCTAATGTTATTAAAAAACAATGCGGGATTTTTTTCCTTTCTTCTAATGTATTGCTCTATGGTAAATTCAAAACAAAAAAATCCAACCTTTGTGCTTTTTGCTAAATTCTCTAAAATTTGCAAACCTAGCATGGTTTTTCCAGCTTCAGGATCTCCGCTTAAAAGCATGAGTTGCCCTAGCTCAAATCCACCATTAAAACAAGAGTCTAAAAAATCTATTTTTGTGGCATATTGTGGGCTTTTTGGTTTGTCTTTATAAAACTCAATCCACTCATTTAAATTTTTGATTTCTTTAGTGTCTAAATCTAGTTCTTTTTGTAAAAGTGATAAATCTAATAAAGTATTAGAATCACTTGCACTCTTTAAGCGTTCTCCTAGTGCTTTTTGTTCTCTTAATTTAGAACTAAAAATAAAATTTTGTGCGAAATTTAAATAGTTTGGATTTCCTTCTGTGCTTAAAAAATTTAAAAAATACTCACTTTCTTGAAAATGATTATCTAAAGAGCTACAAAGCGTTTGAATGCTTAGGGCTTCTTTTTCTTTAAGTTCTATCATTTTTTTTAAAACAAATTGCCCTTTTTGGCTAAAGCAATTTTGGCTAACTATTCTTAAAAATTCAAAAAAATCCTCTTGATAATCTACTAATGATTTTAAAATCATTCCCTCCATTATGCTTCCTTTACCCATTTGGGAAGATTTTTAAATTCTTCCTTTTTTAAAGCTAGAGTGATTAATTCTAGCTCGTCTAATCTTGTGCCTTGAAAATTTTTTATTTTTGCTTTTTGTGCTAAATGGAGGCAATGGAGATTGATTTGTTCTTTTAGAATTTTTACAAATTCTAATAAAGAGATACTAAATTTTACATCATTTAAAGATAAACAAATATTTAAATAATGCTCTTGCTTAATCGTGCTAAGTAACTCTAAAAGTAAGTCTGTAATCTCTTTGTTATCTAATTTGATTTTTGATATTACAAATGCTTCAAACTCATTTTTGTCCATTTAGTTCCTCCAAAAACATTTTATTAACAAAAAGATTTTCTTTACTCAAACACTCCAAAAAAGCTTCCAATGCATTATGCAAATAAGCATTCTTGGAGATATGTTTTTGTTTGGAATGTCTTTCTATGTTTTTTTGGGTTTGTTTTCTTAAAATAAATTTTTTTCGCTTTTTTGTAAGCTCTTTTTGATTTTTCCCAAGCATTTTTATTCTCCTTTTCAAAATAATAAATAAGCGCCCGCTCAACAATAACACTTCTGCTCTGCCCTTCTATCTCTGCAACCTTATCCAATGCTTTTAAAAGAGAAAGACTTAAATAAAAGCTATTGCTGTGAATTTTAGCCCTATTTGTTTTTGTGTAATGCATTATGCAAACCTTAATAAATCGCCTACTTTTTGTATCATTTTGCGTTCTCCATTGATACTTAAAGGCACGATATAGCCATTTTTAAAATTTGGCAAAAAAATGGGGTTTAAGTCTTTTAAATGTGCTTGGATAAAGTTATGTTCTTGCAAGGCTTTATCTTCTAAATCATTATGCAAAATGTCTCTTTTTTGGGTTTTAGCGTTCTTTTGTTGTATCTGTGCTAAATGGCAAGAAGTTGGATATTTTTGCTTTAATGGAATGCTCGGAAATAATCCGCTCCAGCCTCTTTCTATGCTATTAGCAATTATCTTGCAAATATCCTCACCATTTGCCTTATACGCCTTTAGCTTATTGATGATTGCTTTTTTTGTGCTAAGCGTTAGCTTTTTGTCCTTTTCTTTGCGATAAGCAAAAAATGCCTCACAAGATTCTAATTCTGTTTTGGAAAGAAAATCTAAGTTTAAATCTATCTCTTTTTTAGGCTTTTTAAAGACGAGGGATAAATCAATAACTTTTTTGCTTTGCCTTAAAATAGATTCTCTTTTTTTATAATTAATTCTTTCTTTATATGTTGGTAAAATCTCCGTCATCGGTGAATTTGTCAAACGATGAGAATTGCTATTTTTAGGCTCTTGTAAGCTTTCATTCACTTTGTAGGAAAATTCCAAATTTTCTATAATTTCTTTTTCTTTAATCTCTTGTTCTTTTGTAAAAATTTCATCTTCTTGTATTTCTCCTAAAAATCTATAATGCACTTCATCACTAAATTTGCCTTTCTTTTTTTCTTGGTATCTTTCTAGTATCTTATTATCTATTAATTCTTTAATGGCTTTTCTTATACTTTGCTCTCCAATACTTAGAGTTTTGGCTAAATAACTAATATTTACTTTCCAATTACTAGGCAAAGAGAGCAATAAAATCCCCACCATCTTAGCACTAATACTTAAAACTTCATCTTTAATAAAATCGTTGCTAATTTTTGTATATTCTTTGCTAATTTTTGCTTTATGAATCATATTATCTCCTAAAATTCATTATCATTTTTTTTTAGTGCGATTAATTCGCTTTTGATTTCTTTTAGTGCCAAGTTTTCTTCTTTCTCTTCTTTGGCTTCTTCTAAAAAAGCCGCTCTCTTTTTAGTTTTGCTTTGTATAAACTTTGCATATACTGCATATGTAATAGAAAGATTTGAATGTCCTAACATCTGACTTATCCACATAGGCTCTTCTTGATGTTGTAGCATCAAAGACGCAAAGGTATGGCGCGTTGCATAAATATCTGCTTGTTGCATTCCTAAATTTTTAATTAACTTTTTAAATTCTCTCCTATAAGAACAAGTTAAAGAATAATAAGAGCCCTTAAAAATTCTACCCTTTCCTATTAACAAATGCTTTATTTTTAAAAGTGGCGATAAAATGTCAATTTCTCTATTGCTTGTTTTGGTTTTTGGGGTTTGCTCTCCAACTTTACTTAAGGTTTTTGAAATTTTTAATATTTTTTCTTCCAGGTTAAAATCTTCATAATTTAAAGCTAAAATTTCTCCAAACCTAGCTCCTGTGAAAAATGCAATATTCAAATACAAATAAAGCTTTGGACTATAAAAATCTTTTTTGCTCTCTTCTATAATCATCCTAACTTCTTCAAGACTAAAAACTCTTCTCTCTCTAACTTCTTTTAAATTTCTAATCCTTTTTGCAAAATATGGATTTTTAAACCCTATATTATCTTCTTGCGCAAGAACAAAAACAGAGTTTAAAAGAGTGCAAAAATTTGATACAGATCCTCTTGAATAATTTTTTTCTATAATTTTTTTATAAAAACATTCCACATCTTCCTTGCTATATTGCATAATAGGTTTGTTTTTAATTAAAATTGTTATTGTGTTAAGATTGGTTTTGTATTGCTCATAAGTTCTATTTTTAATAAAAGGTTTTTGATTTTCTAAAAACTTATTTGCATAAAACCTAAAATCATTTTTGCCAGTTTGTTTGTTAGGCTTTAAATGATTTTGCAAAATTCTTTCAAGATTATTTTTAACATATTCTTCATTTTCTGCATTAAAATCAAGTTTAGTTGAAAATCTTAAACGCTCTCCATTTAATGTTGTTTGAATATGAATCTTGCCGCCTCTATTAATATAGTGTTTTTTAGTTTTTAACATTTATTCCTCCTTGATATAAAGGGTAAGCACTAAAGCCTCCACGAAATCCTAAAAAGCCATCTACAATATAGCTTTTCAAGCCCCTTTTTAGCCAAATATTTCCATTATAAACAAAATACCACTTTGGGTTGTAATCACATTTTTTTCCAACAATCATAAACATTACTCTACTCCTATTGTTAAAGAGATTGCCTCTCTTATTAATCTTTCATATTTGTAAAATTCTTTAGTTTCATTTTTATACAATTTACACAAAGCCTCACTCTTTAAGAGCTTTTGAATTTGCGTCTTAAAGCAACCTATAAAAATTTCTTTTCTATTCCAAACAAAAGGATAAACATCAAGCTGCATAGAAAAGATCTCTCTTGCATTCCCCACACAAAAGGAAAAATTTGCATCTTTTAAGTTTGCCCCCTCTAAATTTGCCTCATAGAGATTGCAAGAAGTTAAGTTTGCTCCCTCTAAATTTGCATTTCTTAGGTTACAATAGCTTAAATCAGAATATGAAAAATTAGCGCCTTTTAGACAAGAACCTTCAAAATTTGCCCCTTGCAAAAATTTGTGAGAAAAATCCGCATTTACAAGATAATCAAAAGATAAATTTTTATTTTTCATCTTTTATCCTTATTTGTTTGACTTTGTAGAAAAGATTCGCTTTTTTGTGCGATGAGTTGATTTGCTATTACCTTTAATTCTTTTAAAAGAGGTTCATCGTATAAAGTGATTTCAAATCCCATTCTATAAGTGCAAAAACTCTCTTTAACATTTTCTATAGTTTTTAATAAATGCAAATAAGATGCACTCTCTTTAATCTCTGCTCCCTCTTGTGCTAGATAATAAAGTCTAGCCAAATCCAAGCTTAGCAAAAAGCTTAAAGTGCTATGCTCCTCACATTGACTTTGAAAACTATTTGCAAACTTTTCTATATTTTTACAATACTTTTTAAACTCTAATTCTTGCATTGCCCATCCTTTAAATCTAGGCTAAGGGTTATTTGTTTTATACAACCACAATACTCGCACTCTAAAGTATAATCTTCCACCATTTCTCTATCTTGAAAATCAAAATAAACTTCTATTTCTTCTTCTTGATATTTTTGGCATTCATCGCATTTAAAATTTATCAACATTTTTAACTCCTAAAATAAACTTTTTTGTAAATTTTTCACTCTATTTAATGAGATGTTGTAATACTCTTCTTTAAGCTCACAACCTATAAACTTTCTGCCTAACTCTATTGCAGCTTTTGCACTGCTTCCACTTCCTAAAAAGCAATCTAACACTACATCGTTTTTCTTGGTTGAATTTTCTATAAGAGTTTTTAGAATACTTAGAGGCTTTTCTGCTACATGGCTTGTTTCTTTAATAGGGATATTGATAGAAAAAAGCTTAGAGCTTGAAGAATAGCTATTGTGTAATAAATTTCTATCATTACAAACAAATACAATGTATTCTAAATCACTCAAATATTTTTTATTAAAGCTTGGAATTGGGTTTTTCTTATGATAGATTAAAACATCAAACTTATCTTCTTTAAAATACTCTAAAAGCTTGGCTAGTAGCTTTGCATTGCAAAAAAAGTAAGCATTTAGAGGATTATTTACCCTTCTTATTTCATCTAAAATTTTAAAGTTAAATCCCTCTCTTAAATGAGATTTTAAAGAATTAGAATAAAGCTTGTTATAATTTCTTCTCTTGCCACAAATGCCACCCATGCCACCATCACACATAATATAAGGAGGATCAGTAAGCACCAAATCCACACTTTTATCTTCTAGGGTTTTTAAAAATTCTAAGGCTTCTTGATGTTTTATAATGCAATCCATAATTTACCCCAAAAGCTCCGCATTTTCGTGTATGTTGCCGATTACTTCATAATCATCTTTATTTTTAAAATAAAAACTTTCTATTTCAAAAAGTAGCCCATTATCAATATAAAGCCCAAATTTTGCTTTTATATTAGAATAATGCACAAAACAATTGCTTTCTCCTTTTAATTTAACGATATCACCTTCATAAATTTTCTTTCCAAATCTATCTTTTAAGCCAGTCCAAAGCTCTATTTCACAAACACTTTCATCTATACAATAATTTTCAACCATCTCATAATCATCATAACCCCATTCGTGAGATGTTACTCCTGATTCTATTGTATAAACATTTTTAGCATCACCTATTAACCCCACTGCATAACCAATGTCATCGTGTACAATAGAGTATTTATTACTATTTTTTGTTTCTTTTTTGATATACTCTTCCTTGCTTCCATCCCAAATCCTAAAATCAAAATCTTTTAGCTTCATTTTGTCTCCTTTGTATCATTCTTTAATGCTTCATCTAATTTTTGTTCTAAAAGTAGAAGTGCTTTAGAACCTATATCGCTATTTTTAAAAGTTTGAATGCCAACTTGCCCCACATATGCACCTAGCATAAGCATCCTTGTTTTGTTAGAAGGTATTAGAGTAAAAACCGCCAATGACAAAAAATATATAAATACAAATTTTTTAAAATGCTTTTTAAATTCTTCAAATAATTCCAAATTATTAGCCCACGATACGATTACAATAAGAGGAATAATTGCTAAAAGAAGAAGCAATAAAAATCTAATCGTTCCCAAAATATCCATAAGATAAACAAGCAAAATTATCATCTCACACCCCCACACACAAGATTTGCACCTTTAATCTCTTCTAAGGTTTGCAAACTTAGTGCATAAAGCTTGGCAATTTTAGGGATTATGGAGTTGCCTAAGGCTCTAACTTGGTAAAGGAGGGAGGATAGCCCATCATCTCTTCGTATATCTTTACAATGTAGGGTATAATCTCCCTTTTTTGTTCTTCTGCGATACTCGCTACATATGGAAATAATCTCTTTTGATGGGAGATGTGGCTTTTCATTTGCGTAGAAATAGAAAAATGCTCTATGCAAAATGCGTCCGAATAAAGAGGAGTTGGGAGAAGCCTTAAAACACAAGACATAAGCTCTTTTTCGTTTATGCGGGTATCCAAAAGAGGAAGCACATAGGGTTTGCCACCAACAATCATAGCCGATTGCTTGAAGCGTTTTTGTAAATTCTTCTCTATAATCATCTCTCCAAATAAGTTCGGGGACATTCTCAAACAATATGTATTTTGGGCTAACTTCAGTAACAATTCTAATTGCCTCATAAAATAATCCGCTCCTTTCTCCTTCCAAACCTGCTTTTTTGCCTGCTCTGCTTAAATCTTGGCAAGGGAAACCCGCACACACGACATCAATTTGCCCTAAATCTTGAAGCTCTTTTGCTCCCACACACAAAACATCGCCAAAAATCTTGGAATTTGGGAAATTCTTTTTTAAAAGTTTTTGGCAATATTCCTCTTTTTCTACAAACGCTAAAGTTTGATTTTCTTTGTTTGCAAGTTTAAAACCATAAGAAAAACCGCCAATGCCTGAAAACAAATCTAATATATTCATTTTAAGCCCCCACACACAAGGCGCTCAAAAATACAAAAATAAAATTTATTGTTTTTAAATACAATATTTCTCATTTTCTTCACTCCTTACTAAAAATCAAGCTCAAAATGTGAAAAAAATGTTTTTTGAAGAAAAAAGAAGCTTTTTGACACAAATTAATGTTATGGCGTTGGGTTTTTACCCCCCTCCAATCCTATAAAAATTCCTACTAGCAAGTCATTTCTAACGATTGACACAAAATACAAGGATTGTTTGTCTTAAAGTTCTCACTCACCACACAAGTTCTTTGGTTTAACACTCCTTTTTCTTCATCTAATGTTTCTTTTTCTTCTTCTGCTGGTTTTATTAAGACTACTTGTTGTTTATCTAGCATAGAAGCATTGATGTCTTTTAGAGGAGAGGTTATGGTTTGATTTCCATTATCTTTCTTATTGGGTATAGGAGGGAGTATCATATGTGTATTAGAAAGATTAAAACTTATAGTGTTGTTATTAGCTAAAATAGGAGTTTTATGATTTAGTTTTATTTCTCCTAGTCCTATGCTGTTGATACCTTCTTGTATCTTAGTATAGGAGTTTTGTAACAAAGATTGTTTAGCAAGTAGAGTTTTATAGGCTTTTTCTAATGCTTTTTTAGCTGCCTCTATAGAAGCACCACTATTATTGATATAAGCATTATATTTATTCATATAATCATTGTAGGCATTATAATAATCCTTGATATTTTGAATATTGCTTAAATAATCTTCGCTCTTTAAAAAGTCATAAAGAACTGCTATATTCTTTTCTGTAAGTTTGTCTTTAAAAGCACTATTATTTACATCATAATCGCTAAAGAGTTCTTTTAATCCATCTTCTCCTATAAAGGCTAATAAGAATTCTAAAGATTGTTTGATAGACTCTGCATCTTCTTTTAATAAATCAAATTTTAAATTTCCTAAGATTTGATTTAAAATGTCTTTGCTAAAGTCATTATCACTTAAGATTACATCATTTAAGCCATCTTTATTTTTATCAATGAAGTTGGAATCTTCATTGTTTCCGTTATTGCTGTTATCTCCATTACCATTGCTTCCACTATTGCTACCATTACCCATATTAGATTCGTCTATGAAAGCATAATAACCTCCTTTTTCATTGTAATAGATTTGTGGATTGCCATTTTCTTCTTTAAAGAAATTTGTTACATCATTGTAGAAGTTATTAAAGCCATCTTGCTTATCTGTATAAGGGTGTAATGTAATTCCATTATTATAAAAAGGTTTTTCTTCATTACTAGTAGCATTAGCTATAGAGTTTGGATTATCTAGTGCTTCTTGACTTCCATTGTAATAGATGTGGATGTTGGAGAAATTATCAACTAAAACACCTTCATAGATGTTTCCAAAAAACTTACCTACATAGACTATTCCACTTGCTGAATTTGCTTTGATTATAGCATTAGGATTAAAGTAGATATAGATGTTTGAGAAAGTTCCTCTGCTAATATCCCCAACAAAGCCACCTGCATTACTATTAAATTCACCACTATTATTACCAATAATGCTTCCTATATTATTTAAGACAATATTTCTAAATTCTCCATCATTAATATCCCCAGCAAAGCCACCTGTATAGCTACCTTTATTACTAATACTACTAATACTCCCTATGTTATTAATAGTGATATTTGAGAAAGTTCCTCCATCAATCTTCCCAGCAAAGCCACCTGTATAGCTACCTCTATTACTAATACTACTAATACTCCCTATGTTATTTAAAGTAATGTTTGAAAAAGTATCGTCTTCATCAAGATTGCTATTGAGCCTCCCAGCAAAACCACCTGCAAAGCTACCTGCAACAACACCAGTATTACTATCATTACTATTACTAATAATACTTCCTATGTTATTTAATGTGATGTTTGAGAAAGTTACATTATGTTTTCCAAAACCTATAGCCCCCAAAAAGCCACCTACATTACTATTAAATTCACCACTATTATTACCAATAATGCTTCCTATATTATTTAAGACAATATTTCTAAATTCTCCATCATTAATTCTCCCAGCAAAGCCACCTGTATAGCTATTATAATCACTATAGGCAATAGTACCATCACTACTACTATTATGATTAATAATACTCTCTATATTGCTCACAGTGATATTTGAGAAAGTTCCAGCATCAATAACCCCAGCAAAGCCACCTACATAACTAGTACCATATTTACCATCTCTAATACCTCTAATGATCCCTATATCATTCAAAGTGATATTTGAGTAATTTCCATTGCCAATAGACCCAGCAAAGCCACCTACATAAGCACCACCAAGAGCATTACTAACATGATGACTGCTAATACTTCCTATATTATTTACAGCAATGTTTGAGTAATTTCCATTGACAATAGACCCAGCAAAGCCACCTGCAACACTACTACCTTCAAAATCATTTCTATTATCATTGCTACTAATGCTTCCTATATTATTAATAGTAATGTTTGAGTAATTTCCATTGCCAATAGCCCCAGCAAAGCCACCTATAGCACTACCCATATAATTATAGTTATTACTTTTAATACTACTCATACTTCCTATGTTATTAATAGTAATGTTTGAGAAAGTTCCAGCATTAATACCCCCAGCAAAGCCACCTACCATTGAAGCATCAAAGTGATCTTGAGAAAAAACTTTAATGCCTCCACCCATATAATCTACATTAATATTTTCAATTTCTCCACCATTAATAAAACCAAAAATTCCAACTTGTTTTCCATGATTCTCAGTAAATGTTATATCTATATTAATATTCTTTAGCGTATATCCTTGTCCATCAAAGTTTGCCGTAAAGATAACATTATTTTTATCGTAAATATTTGCTGGATTAAAATAATCCCCCACAATCATACTTGTATATTCATCAAAATCTTTTTCATTATCTCCATCTAAATCAATCCAATAATTAGCATAGTTTTGTCCTGTGCATACTCCATTCTTGCAATTAGCATTGAAATCCACATCATTAACTAATTGAAAGTTTTCAATTGTTTGAATGCTATTTTTATTATTATACCCCTTTGCAAAATGCCACCAATCTATATCAGAAGCTATGGATAAAGTATCTTGCTTTGTATAAGATTGAGTAAGTTTGTTTGTGCTATTATCTGTAATACTTCCTTTAAAATCATTATGTTTAGCTCCATAGTAATATCCAGTAGTGCTTAGATAAATATCTCCTCCCTTTTTTGCATTAACTTTTAAATTAGCTTTGTTATTTCCTATAGTAGAAATATCTACTTTAATAGTATTTCCCTCTATATTAATATTATTTGCATTAATTTTATTAACACCTATTTTTCCATCTTCTTGTAAATTTACTCCAGCTTGTAATAAAACTCTATTCCCCACCATTACTACTTCATTAGCTTGAATGCTTCCTTTGTTTATGATATCTCCTCTAGTGCTATTTGCTTTAAATACAGGAGACCAAGTAGCAGAATTTGTATTAGGATTACTAAAAGCATTAATCTCTTCAATACTCATAGGAGTAGTAGAAGCTACAAATCTATTAGCATTGATTACTCCTCCTTTTTCTACTATTACCCCACTAGGATTTACAATAAATACATTATTATTGTTTCCTTGTAATAATCCTGCAATTATAGAAGGATTTTTAGAATAATCTAAATTTAAATAATTATTTCCTCCATTCTTTCCTTTTTCAAAATGAACTTCATAGCCTTTACCTATATTAAATCCTCCACCCCAAGCAATCACATTATTTTTATGATTGCCACTAATACTCATACAATTAGAAGTAGTGCAACTTCCTTGTCCTTTGCCTATATTAATACTTCCACTACTTCCATTTGTAAATTTACCTCCACTTGGTAAA
>NZ_NBIU01000022.1 GCF_003245365.1 Helicobacter valdiviensis | reverse complement strand
GGCTTTAATGATAGTGAGGGGAATAAGATTAGAAGAGGAAGAAAAGTCTTTAGGGTTATTGGAGTTATTGGAAGAAGAATTATTAGAGTTAGAGTTATTAGAAGTATTAGAAGTATTAGAAGTAGAATTATTAGAAGAAGTATCAATGATTAAGGAGAGGTAGGAATTGCTGGTGTGCATGGGAGACCTTTAAAATATTATCAATGATTATAGAAAATTATAACACACAAATTTATTCTTGACAATAAAGACAAAATAAAATAGATAAGAAATAAATCTTTATAAATATTCTTTTATTCCTTAGTAATACTTTTATATTAGAGAATTTCTTTTAAGAGATAGAATGAATTAATCTTGATTAATATGTTACTTCTTGTAAAGTTATGGGCTTTTTAAAATCTTTTTAAAATTTTCTTGAGTGTTTATAAAATAATCTTGAAAGGATAAATTATAAAATCACTAAAATTGTCAAAAGTTTTTAAAAACTTTAGATTTTTTTAAAAGCATAATAGATATTATTTGGTTTTTAGTGTGGTGTTTAATGAGTGTGGAAGTTTGATTTTTGAGATATATCTAAATAAAATATAGTAATTTTTAGTAAAACACTTAAGGAAAATAGGAAAAATCTATTTGTAAGAGTTGATAGGCTAGGGGATAATTCTTCCACTATGGGTATAGAGATTTGCGCTATTGCCCCTTGCAAAGCCTATGAGTGTAACTCCACTTTCTTGAGCCGCTTTAATACCCATATAAGTTGCAGCGGCTTTTGAAACAATAATGGGGATATTGTGCATTACAGCTTTAATTACCATTTCTAGTGATAAACGCCCACTAACATAAAGAATCGCGTTAGTTTTGTTGAGATTTTTTAACATAGCTTTTCCCATTACTTTATCAATAGCATTGTGGCGTCCTATGTCTTCACTGATTAAAACTTCATTTTCTAAAAGCAACATTGCTTTATGCACACAACCTGTTTGAGAAAAAAGCTCACTTGGTTTTTCAAATTCGCGTAAGTTTTCAAAGATTTTTTGGCAAGAAACTTTTAGGGGAGTTTCTATGAAGCGTTCAATAATATGTCCTTCTAAATTTCCTGCCACACCCACACAGCAACCAGAAGTTAAAGTTTTTTCCCTAAAGAGATTTTTTAGATTTTCTTCATGGATTTTTGCTTCTATCCATACACTTTTACCCTCATCTTTTATTTGGATAGAATGGATTTGTTCTGGCTTATCAATTACGCCCTCACTAGTGAGAAACCCAACAATGTGATAATCTTGTTCTTGTGGGATACTCATTACTGAGAGTAATTTTTTTCCATTAAGATAAAAGGCTATCCTTTCTTCTTTGATGACATAATCGCTAAAATACTCACTAGCAGGGATAAACCCGCTAGGTGAAATTTTTTCAATAGGGAGTTTTAGGCTTTGATTATGCATTGATTTCTTTATAATAATAGCTATGCAAAATTGCAATTTCCTCTTCACCCATATGCCCATCTATAATAGAGCTTAAAGCTCCTTCAATCGCAAAGACAGCCATATAAATATGTGTGATTAAAAGTGCAATCACCAAAAAGCCTAAAACATTATGGATAAGCGCCATAGTTCTTAGGGTTTCAATATCGGCAAATTGGAAAAACATAAAAGCTCCAGAAATTGCCATCACAAAGCCACCCACTGTGCAAACCCAAAACCACATTTTTTGTCCTGCATTGAATTTTCCAGCAGGAATTGGTTTTTTTTCTTTGCTTAAATATCCGCCCATAATCATAAGCCATTGGATATCATAAAGCTTAAAAAGAGCAGGTTTAACCCACATTAAGAACATTAAAAATCCAAAAATTACAAATAAAATGGTAGCAATGCCATGAATATCCCGTGCAAAACGCACAAAAGCTCCACCGCCAAAATTGCTTCCAAAAATCATCACTAGCCCACTTAAAGTTAGCACTACAAAAGGAATTGCAGCAGCCCAATGCACAAAAATATTGTAGCTTGAGAAAACTTTAATTTTTTTGCCATGGGAGAATTTCTTTTGCCCCACAACAATAAAATGTGCTAAAAATGCCAAAGGAACTAACATTAAAATAGCTCCAAAAATAAGCGAAAAGTAATGCCCTTGCAAGAGGGTAAAAATCTCTCCCAAACCATTAGAGTTTGGAGAGCCAATACCCCAAGTCTTGATAGCTTCTACTTCAGGACCTCCATAGAGTTTTTTATTCATAGGATTTACCATAAGGCTATCATTGCCAGAGATTACCTCTGCATACTGCTTCCCGCCTTCTTGTGGAATGCTAGGGTTTGCACTAAATGCAAAAGTAGCAAAACCTAGACAAATTATTAAGATTCGCAAAATTGATTTCATAGGAATCCTTTTAGTTTCCATAAGCGGTTTTCCACACATTTGGAACAGCATTAGGGATATTTTCTCCTCTCATTGTTGCACGGTGTGTGATGATGTTTGCGACTTCTTCACTACTTCCTGCAAGCAATGCTTTTGTAGAACACATACTAGCACACATAGGAACTTTGCCTTCAGCAATTCTATTTTGTCCATAAAGTCTGTATTCTTCCTCACTATTGGTTTCTTCAGGACCACCTGCACAGAATGTGCATTTATCCATAGAACCACGGCTTTCAAATACTCCATTTTTAGGGAATTGCGGAGCACCAAAAGGACATGCATAAAGGCAGTATCCACAACCAATGCAAGTCTTTTTGTCGTGTAATACAATTCCATCTGCACGGATATAGAAGCAATCAACTGGGCAAACTTGTGCGCAAGGTGCATCAGCACAGTGCATACAAGCAATAGATACAGCACTTTCTTTACCTACTTGTCCTTCATTTAGAACAACAACCCTTCTTCTATTTACGCCCACAGGTAAGTGGTGTGCCTCTTTACAAGCAACATCACAACCATGGCATTCAATACATCTATTAGTGTCGCAATAAAATTTCACTCTTGCAAAATTTTGCAAAATATCTTGTGTAGTTTGACTCATATTCTATCCTTTCTTATGCTTTTTCTATGCGACAAAGACCGCATTTTGTTTCAGGACATGCTGAATTGTAATCAAAACCATAGCTTGAAATCATATTTGCAGATTCACCAATTACATAAGGTTTTGTGCCTTCTGGATAATTTTCTAATCTTGACTTGCCTTGATCCATTCCAGAGAAGTTTTGTGGTAGCCAAACGCTATTGTAATCTACTCTAGTAGAGATTTTTACAGGCACTAAGATTTTAGTTCCACCCGTTCCATGTAGCCAAACTTTATCTCCATTCACTACATTAAGCTCTGCGGCTCTATCAGGGTGGATTTCTACAAACATTTCACCTTCAACTTCAGCCAAATATTTAGCACTTCTTGTTTCAGCTCCTGTTCCCATATGGGCTACTAATCTTCCGCTAAGCATATTTACTGGGAATTCTTTAACCCAATCTTTCTCTTTTTGTCTTGTTTCGTATTTGATATTAGCTCTAAAGAGATTTTTCTTATCAGGGAAACTTGGATATTTACTAACTAAATCCCCTCTAAATGAATGGATAGGCTCTCTATGGAGTGGGATTTGATCATACCAATTCCAAACTTTTGCTCTAGCTTTTCCATTACCATAAGGGCAAAGTCCCGCTTCTAGTGCTTTTTCCACTAGGATATTATTACCAATTCCCATAGCAAAAGTAGTGCCTGCTACTGCTTGTTTTTCTTCTTCGGTTAATTTAATGCCTAAAGATTCTGCATTTGCAGCACTTACAGGTGCGTGTCCGCCTTCAAATTTTGCATTAGGCAATGAACGATCTGTTAGCATACTTTGCCCATCAGGACTTGTAACACCCCAATTTACACGGAAGCCCATACCACCACGCATTACAGGAATGCTATCGTTATACATTACAGGAGTTCCAGGGTGTTTATCGCTCCAGCAAGGCCATGGTAATCCATAATAATCACCTTTAAATGGACCTGTTCCTTCTAGAGTAACTTTATCAAACATATGCCAATTTTCTTGGTGTGCTTTTAGTCTTTCAGGACTCATTCCTTGCAAACCAATGCTTCTAATGCTTTGAGTTAGCTCTGTAGTTGCATCATCAGGCCAAATAAATTGATCGCGTCCTTTGCTTTTTGCAATATCATAAAGTCTCCATTGATACTCTTTTAAGAAACCTAATCTATCGGCTAAGCCAAATAAGAATTCCTCATCAGGGCGGCATTCAAAAAGAGGCTCCATAACCTTGCTTCTCCATTGATAGCTTCTATTGGTGGCGGCAACTGAACCTGCAGTTTCCATTTGTGAAGCAGCCGGAAGCATAAATAAGTTATCACTTCTATCGCTATAAATAGCTAAGTCATTTACATAAGGATCTACAAATACAACTAAATCTAGCATATCCATAGCTTTTTTCTGTAAATCTAGCAAGGACACTGTTGTCATACCAGAACCAATTACAACTAATGCTCTAAGCTTAGTGCCACCATTGTTTGCCATATTTTCATCATCTAAGACACCAAATTTCCAAGTAGAGTGTGCAAATCCGGTTTTTTCCATCATTTCTTTATCTTTGAAGCGTTTTAACATCCAATCATATTCTACGCCCCAATGTTTGCAGAAATGTTTCCAAGCAGGCTCACCAAGTCCATAGTATCCTGGAAGTGAATCAGCTAGGTTATTCATATCGCTTGCACCTTGAACATTATCATGGCCTCTTAAGATATTTACACCACCACCATTTTTACCAATATTGCCTAAGAACATTTGTAAGATTGGCATAATTCTTGTATTGCTTGTTCCTACTGTGTGCTGTGTTAAGCCTTGATTCCAAATAAGACTTGCAGGTTTTGCACTTGCCATCTCTTCAGCAATATGGCGAATCTCATCTGCTGGAATTCCACAAATATCTGCTGCTACTTCAGGTGGGAATTTCTTAGCTTCTTTGATGATTTCTTCATAGCCATAAACACGCTCTTTTAAGAATTTCTCATCATAAAGTTTGTTTTCAATAATGTGATTTAATAAACCATAAGCAAAGGCAATATCAGTTCCGCTTCTAATTCTGTGGAATTCATCACATTTTGCTGCAGTTTTTGTAAATCTAGGATCAATACAAACTAATTTAGCACCGCTTTCTTTTGCTCTTAAAATATGCACCATAGATACTGGGTGATTAACAGCAGGATTTGCTCCAATAATCAAAATATATTTTGAGAACATCATATCGCCAAGATGGTTTGTCATTCCACCATACCCAAATGTATTCGCCACACCAGCGACTGTCGGGCTGTGTCAAACTCTTGCGCAGTGATCTATATTATTTGTTCCAAAGAATGCTGCAAATTTTCTAATATAATAACTTTGCTCGTTAGAACATTTAGCGCTACCTAAGAACATTACAGCATCAGGTCCGCTTTCTTCTCTAATTTGCTTTAATTTTGTAGCAATTTTATCCATTGCTTCATCGTATTTTACTCTTGCCCATTTTCCACCAACTTTTTCTAATGGGTAGCGTAATCTTGTTTCACTTCTTGCCCTATCAATTAAGTCAGCACCTTTACAGCAGTGTCCGCCTTGAGAAACAGGGTGATCTTGTGCAACTTCTTGTCTAACCCAAACACCATCAACAACTTCAGCAACAATACCACAGCCCACAGAACAATGGGTGCAAATTGTTTTGATTTTTTGAGAGTTTGGATATCTCTCTTTTAGCTCTTGAGCGGTTGCAGGACGCATTGTTTTTTGGGTTTCACCTAAAGCAACACTAGCACCTGCTAAACTTCCAAGAGCGGTCATTTTCAAAAACGAACGCCTAGTTTGGCGTCTTTTGATAGCTTCGCTCATATTTTTTCCTTCTTTTACTTAAACTTCTTACTTAGCAACAGAATAATACATATCCCATTGTTTTGTTTTTTGATAGAGAATCTCTTCTTTTGGTGATTTGCCACGAACTAGATTCTCACTCGTCCCTTTTTTGCCACAACCTGCTAGCACAACGCTAACACCAGCAATAGCAACGGAAGTTTTTGTGGCGGTCTTTAGAAATTCACGCCTACTATTTTCCATGGATACTCCTTGGTTTTGAGATTTGGGATAATCCCATCAAGACTTTTAAAATTTAAAAGCCTTAATGGAATTATGCAAAAATATTTTCTTCAAATTTCAAAAAATCTTCCAAAAGATAAGAGAGAGTAGGATAAATCTTAGTATCTTTTCTTTCTTGGATTTCTTGGATTAATTTAAACATTGCCTCTTTTGAGAAATTAAAGACTTCTTTGGCTAACTTTTCATTATCTTTTTGTAAAAGATCTTTTAGAAAACCAAAAATAAAGCCAATATGCTCTTCGGTTTCTTTAAAAGTTTGTGTTTGCACTCTAATATCGCTTTCTCTAATAAAGGCGCGCATTTTTAAAAGACTTTCTCCGCCTATGCAATTTTCATAAAAATGAGAGAGATGCATTCCTACTTGTTTTTTGCCAAAAGGCAAGGCAAAAAGAGAGGAATATTCTTCTTGTAATGCTTTGTAATTATCTTGCAACATTCTTTCTAAAAGAATAAAGTTTTCTTCTCCTTCAGGACTTAAAGGAGATGTTTTTAAAAGAGAAATTTGCTCTTTTATTAGGCTTTCTCTTTCTTCTAAGAGTTCAAAAACAAATAAACCATAAAAAAAGTCATAATATAAAACTCTAGCATTTTTTAAATCTTGTAGTTCTTGAGTGCTTAAATTTTCTA
The DNA here is from genome assembly GCF_003245365.1 of Helicobacter valdiviensis. Taxonomy (GTDB): domain Bacteria; phylum Campylobacterota; class Campylobacteria; order Campylobacterales; family Helicobacteraceae; genus Helicobacter_D; species Helicobacter_D valdiviensis. The sequence goes on along the minus strand of NZ_NBIU01000022.1, from coordinate 30,196 downwards.
GCATAACTTCTCCTTTTAGACTTTATTAGCAAACATAACTCTTACTTTGCAGTCAGGACAGCATTGTAAAGTGCGTAGCTTTTGTGGATCTTTAGAAAAAGAGGCACTAAGCATTGTAAAGATTTTATCAATGGATTTTTTAGTGGAGAAAGGTTTGCCACATTCTACACATAAGAAAGGTTCATCTTTAGCAAGCTCTCTGCTTTTAAAATAGTCTGGATTTAGTTCTAATCCATCACGGTTTAAATCCATAATCTTTTCAGGACAAGAATCTACACAATAGCCACAAGTGGTGCAAAGACTTGGATTAAAACGCAAGGAAAAATCATCACTTTTTGCAAAAATGGCATTAACATTACAAGCACCCACACAAGAAAGACAAAGAGTGCATTTATCTTTATCAATTTTAATATTTCCATAATACACAGGAGCCACGCTTTTAGCAATCCCAAAATCTTTGTCTTTAATGATGTATTGTAGTCTTTGTGCAAAAGATTCCCTATGGGGTTTGTTGTAGCGGTTTTTATAAAGATAACTTTCAAAAGAATTGATTTGTTGTGCGTATTCTTCAATTTCTTGTGGAGTTGATGCTTGAAGAATTGCATTTTTTTGGTAGGCATTTTGTGTGATATTGTTAATAAAGTCAATCATAGGTGCTTGGTGGTTAAAAACCAATAAATCATTCCCGCTTGTTTGGAGCATTGTTAAATAATCATTCTCATTTAGCATTTTGAGATTAGGCAAAATGAGTGGGGTGAGGTTTTGAGGTAGGGTGAAATTTAATCTTGCTAGATTTTCATAGGAGTCTAAATCGCATAAGAAAATTTTACTTTCTTTGTAAAGATCGATAATTTCTTCTAAACCCTCTTTAGGAAGATCTTCATAAGTTAGAGAACTTGTAGGGCAGACACCTACACAAGCACCACAACTTATGCAATCTATTGGAGAGAAAACAAGCTCCATTAAATTATCATTAGCACCCACGCCAAAAGTAGGGCAGATATCCGCACACTTTCCGCAATGCTTTTCGCGTCTATGATGGTATTGACAAGCATCATCTTTGTAAGTGATGATTTCTTTATATGAGAAAGTGCCAAGATTACTTTTTAGTGTGGCTAGAAGTGTGCTAGGATTGTCAAAATCTGCAACACTATAAATTCCGCGGAAGCGTAAAAGATTTTCATCATTTACAAATAAAACTGCTTGAGAGAATAAAATCTCTTCTTCATTGTTTAATTTTGCAACAAAATTTCCAAAACTACCATTAATAGAAGTTGCTTCTGAAAGCTCCACTAAGACTACTTCAAAATCTTGCATAGCATCTTTTTGAAAAAAATCAATAAGTGGGGGGATATTTCCTTCATCTTTGGCATAAAGGATTGCAAGAGAGTTGGAAATATTTGTGTGTTTATTGTTGTCTAATTTAAAGTCTTCAAAAATTTCTTGAGCTTTTTCTAAAATATCAAATTTTTGAGTATAAAATTGTTCTTGTTTGTCTAATACTAGATGCCCTAGAGGAAGAGAATTTTGTATATTAATTTCCATAAGAAAAAGCCTTTTTAAAATATTTTAGTAAAAATAATTTTAACTAAATCTACTCCGTATTTTACTCTTAATTCTAAAGAAAAGTCAATATTTTTTTAACATTTACATTATATTTATTTATATACAATAAAGGGAGTTTTATTTTGTAGGGTATAGCAAGCAATAAGTGGGAATTATTGCTTAGCTAGTTTTTTGGTGTTTTTTGTGATTTGTTTCTTCTAGTGTTGTATCACCACCGCGTATTTCAAAAGGAATAGAATTTTCTCTAATTACAGTTTTTGCAAAGATATTAAAAGCAGAACTAACATTTAATCCCATGGTTTCAACAATCTCTTCAAATTTTTTTTTGTCAGCCTTGTTCATTCTAAATGTTACATTAATATTTTCTGTTTTGTCCATAGCTATATCCTTTAAATTAATGAAATAAACATTAATATTATACTATAAAATTAAGGCAAAAATTTATAAAATTTTTTTTTTTTACCATAAAAATAACTTATTTTAAATACTTAAGCAAAAATTTCATAGTAACAGCTGAATTATAATATATTATTTAAAAATATTTCAATAGAAAAAGGGCAAAATATGTAAAAATAGTGCTTTTATTTTAAAAAAATACTCTTTTTTTAAAAAGATAAACATAAATTTTGTTTTTTAGAAGCTTAAAAATTATAAAATAATCATAACTTTAACAAAAAAAATTTATAGAAAAAAGCAATAATGCTGTGAAATTTTAAACAATACTCCAATTGATAGGAGAAATATTTTTAGAAATGAGATAAGCATTTGTTTTAGAAAAATGTTTGCAACCTAGAAATTTATTTCCTGCAAGAGGTGAAGGATGTGTAGCTTCTAAAATAAGATGCTTAGTGCTATCAATGAGAGATTTTTTACTTTTAGCATAATTCCCCCATAGTAAAAAGACAATATTTTCTTTTTTTTGGCTTATACATTGAATAACACTATCACTAAAGGTTTGCCAACCAAAATCTTTATGGGAACCTGGTTTATTTTTTTCAACACTTAAGATGCTATTTAGTAGCAAAACTCCTTCTTTTGCCCAAGGGCTTAAATCACCACTATTGGAAATGGGGATTTGTAAATCCTGCCATAACTCTTTGTAGATATTTTTTAAAGAGGGAGGGGGTATTATACCTTTAGGAACAGAAAAGGATAGACCCATAGCCTGATTTTCATTATGATAGGGATCTTGTCCTAAAAGCACCACTTTAACTTTATCAAAAGGAGTAAGATTAAAAGCATTGAATAAAAGAGGAGCAGGGGGGTATAAAATTGCACCACTCTTTTTGGCTAAAAGATATTGTTTCTTGATTTCAAGAAAGTAGGGAGATAGAAATTCCTCTTTTAAGACCTCTTTCCATGAAGGATGAATTTTGATATTATCTAAAGAGATTTCTATTTCCATAATGCTAAACTATTCAATAATTTTTGGCACAATAAAAAAGGATTCTTCGCTTAAAGGTGCGTGTTTTAAAACATCTTTTGCAATTTCTCCATTATTTTGTGGCAAGTCTTCACGCATAAAACCATTTGCATCTAACGGATTAAAGGAGGCAGGAATATCATTAAGTTCTAAAGAATTTATATTTTCTACGAAATTTACAATTTCACTTAGATTTTCTTTAGTTTCTTGCAGTTTTTGTTCCTCTAGGCTAATGCTACCTAATCTTTGCAGTTTATTTAAAAGTATATCATCAATTTGCATGGCATCTCCTTTTATTTTTGTGCTTCATTCCAAAGTAGGAAGATTTGCACGCAAGTATTTACATTATCTTCAATATCCTTTTGACTAGGAAGCTTAAAATTAGAATCTGTAATAGAAGTCCAAAGATAAGGAGTAATCAAAAGATTTAAGAATCGCTGAACGCTGTCTTTAAGATTAGCAAATTTTAGCTGATTTTTTTCTTGATAGAAGCGTAAGCCTTCTGTAAAGTATTGTTTGCTACTTTCTACACATACTGTATTAAAGGTTTGTAGCAAATCAGGATTTTTATACCCTTCAATCACAACTAATCTATGAAGTGCTATGGAGTTTTTAGAGACAATATTACTACATAGCTTCATTCCTAATTCCTTTAGATAATCCTCAAGGCTTAAAGAATGGTTTTGTAAATTTGCATGATTTTTTAGATAAGTTTCAAACTCTTCAATAAAATGAGCAACTGCTCTTGCAATAGATGCTTTAAAAAGATTATTTTTGTTTTGAAAAATTTCATAAATTGTAGCTAATGAGCCACCTGTTTCTTTTACAATCATTTGCAGGCTTGTTTTTTCATAACCATGTTCTAAAAAGATTTTGTAGGCAATATCTAAAATCCTTTCTTTTTTTGCTTGTTGTTTTTTAAAAAAAGTTTGTCTATGCAAAGAAATCCTTTTTGAATAAAATAATATTTTTTAATTTTAAAACAAAAGTTTTGTTAAAACTTGATTGATTTTATCAAAAACGAGCTTAAGTAATGGCAAATTAAACTATAAAATATTGTAAAGATAAGGTAAATATAAGTTAATAAGACTTATTAGATTAAGAATGTAAAGTTTTTATCCGCTAAAAATAAAATATCCTTGAAATATTTAGAGTAGGTTATATTGAATTTTCAAAGAAAGATAGTTATAATTTTACAAGAAATAGTGGCTTATCTTTAAAAAATAATAAAGTATAAGCATAAAATGATTAAAATTGTATTGTCAAGATTTAAGTTTATGAAAATTATAAGGCTTATAGAAGAGTTTTAGAAGTTTAGGAGTTTATAGAGTGAGAAAGGAAGCTAAGACTTATCGTCCCAATGTTGCAGCTGTGATACTTTCTTCTAAATATCCCTTAAATTGTGAATTATTTATTGCAAGTAGATCTGATATTAAAAATGCTTGGCAATTTCCTCAAGGTGGAATTGATAAAAGTGAAACCCCAAAAGAAGCACTATTTAGGGAATTAAAAGAGGAGATAGGCACAGATAAGGTGGATATTATTGCAGAATATCCAGAATGGATTAGTTATGATTTTCCCCCAGCTGTGGTTAAAAAGATGTATCCTTATGATGGGCAAATACAAAAATATTTTCTTGTAAGATTAAAAGAAAATAGTGTAATTAATATTAAAACAGAGGAGCCAGAATTTGATGAATATAAGTTTGTAGAAGCAGATAAGGTATTTGAGTATATTACTTATTTTAAGCGTCCTGTATATCGGCAGGTTTTAGAGTATTTTAAGAAAAAGGGGTATTTATAATGTTGGTGGTGCAAAAATATGGTGGAACAAGTGTTGGAGATTGTGAACGTATTTTAAATGTAGCAAAACGCGTAAGTGAAACCAAACAAAAAGGACATGGTGTTGTTGTTGTGGTTTCTGCTATGAGCGGAGAAACTGATAAGCTTTTAGGTTACACAAAGTTTTTTTCACGACTTCCAAATGTGCGTGAGAGTGATATGGTTTTAAGTGCGGGAGAGAGAATAACAAGTGCACTTTTGGCTATTGCGCTAGAAGAATTAGGATTTAAAGCAATTTCGCTTAGTGGTAGAGCAGCAGGAATTATTACAGATGATTCCCATACAAAAGCAAGAATTGAACATATTGATGTTACGCGTCTTAATACATTATTGGCAAAAGATTATATTGTTGTAGTAGCAGGTTTTCAAGGCGTAACAAAAGAAGGTGAGGTTACTACTTTAGGAAGAGGTGGGAGCGATCTCTCAGCGGTTGCATTAGCAGGAGCTTTAGGGGCGGATTTGTGTGAGATTTATACAGATGTAGATGGAGTATATACTACAGATCCACGCATTGAGCCTAATGCTAAAAAGATTGATAAGATTAGCTATGATGAAATGCTAGAGCTTGCTTCTATGGGGGCTAAAGTTTTGCTTAATCGTTCAGTTGAAATGGCAAAGAAGCTAAATGTGAATCTAGTGACAAGAAATAGTTTTAATTATAATGAAGGAACATTAATTACAAAGGAGCAAGAAATTATGGAACATCCAATAGTGAGTGGAATTGCATTAGATAAAAATCAGGCAAGAGTAAGTATTTGTAATGTGGAAGATAGACCAGGAATTGCAGCAGAGATTTTTGGTGCTTTAAGTGAAGCCAATGTAAATGTGGATATGATTGTGCAAACTATAGGCAGAGATGGAAAGACAGATTTAGATTTTACAATTCCAGAAGTAGAGTTAGAGAATGCAAAGCGTGTGCTTAAGAGTTTTGAAGGAAATGTAGAATCTATTGAGTATGATAAAGATATTGCAAAAGTTTCTATTGTAGGTGTGGGAATGAAATCGCATAGCGGTGTGGCTTCTAAAGCATTTAGAGCATTAGCAGAGGATAATATTAATATTATGATGATTAGCACAAGTGAGATTAAAATTTCTATGATTATCCGTTTAAAATATGCAGAACTTGCCATTAGAACACTACATAGCGTTTATGAGTTAGAAAAATAAATGCTAAATCTAACAGATTGGAGCACTAAAAATATCCGTCAGGATGAAAGCCATCCTACTTGGCTAGAAGAGCGTAAATATGAATGGATACCCTTATTAAAGGGTGTTATGTTTAGGCTTTTTGCAGGAGAAGCGTTGATTTTAGTAACAGATAGGGAGAGAGATTGGTTTGCAAACTATGTAGCTTATTCTGTTAATAAAACTAGTAGCCGTCCTTATTTGCCTATTTTGAGTATTAATGCACTTTTTCCACAAATTGATAAAGCCAAAGAAGAGGAATTGGAAATTGCACTTATTAATGACTATTTGGATAATCTTTTTGCTAAGAGGTGCTTTTTTTGGTATGTGGGCAAAAATAATTCCGCAAGAGCTAAGTTGGCATTAAGTCGTGAGGGTGGGTTTTTGTGGATTTTTGATGAAGAAATGCAAAATAGCTTTACTTTGCAATCTAGTGATAATCTAGTAGATATTAAACTTATGCAACTTTATCGCATTTTTAACCAAACGCTAGAGGCTGTGCTTTTAGGAAAGGTTAGTTTGGATTAATGGAAGTGTTTAAGATTTTAGAAGAAAATCACTTGGGTATTATTTTGCTTGTTAATCAGCCTATAGAAGAGGCTATAGAGTATCACAAGAAGCTAGGAGAGCAAAAATGCAAACTCTTTTGTGCAAATGATTTTAGTATTGAACTAGCACGCAATGTAATTGATGAGAGTTATATAGCAAGTAATAGTAAGGTGATATTAATTGCAGCACTTTCTTTTAATATTGCAGCACAAAATGCACTTTTAAAGATATTAGAAGAGCCCCCTAGTGGAGTAAAGTTTGTTTTGATTGCAAGACTTAAATCCTCTCTTTTGCCTACTATTAAATCACGACTGATTTTGTTAAACCATACTAAAAAACAACCTTTGCCTTCCTTTCCTATAGAAATAAATAATCTTAATTTGTCTTCTATTTATGAATTTTTAAAAGAAGTTTCTAAAAATCCTAATGATTATAATTTAAAAGAGCTTATACAAAGTCTTTATATGGATAGCTTGTCTTTAGGGCTTTCTAAAGAGGAATTAGAATATTTTGATAGGGCGATAAATTGGAGTGTGCAATATGAAAGACCTCATTATGTTTTAAGCACGCTTTTGCTTATGGTGCTTAGGGTAAAAAATGCAAAGAGGTGATATGTTTATTAAAAAGCTAAATAATGCAAAAGAAGAGTTGAAAAAAATAGGCTGTGAAGGAATGGGGTATGAGATTTTAAAAAATAAAGAAAAGATTCATTGTTTTTATATCTATGGTTTAAAAACACCAGCAGCAAATATTTTAAAACAAGAAGCTTTAGCATGTGGGGCAGATTTTGCACTTCCTAAAGATGCAATTTTATATAAAAAAGACACTTATGATGGTATTTTGATGTTGAGTATCGCGCAATCTAAGGCACTTTTAAAAAAATTATCCATACAGCCTTTTGGCTTAAAAGAATTGTCTCAAATTTTAAAAAATCATTTGAAAAATTATGAAAGACCTATAAAGTTTATGGGGATTATTAATGCAACTCCAGATAGCTTCTATGCTGATTCAAGAAAAAATACTAATGAGGCATGTTGCAAAATAGAAGAGCTAATAGAGCAGGGGGCAGATATTATTGATATTGGTGGGGCTTCAAGTAGGCCAGGGAGTGCATGGGTAGAACCTTATGAGGAAATAAGTCGTATTAAACCACTAGTGGATTTTATTAAAAGCAATTCCTTAGATAAAAGAGTAGATTTTAGCATAGATACTTATGAACCACAAGTGGCTAAAATGTGCTTGGAGAGTGGTTTTAAAATAGTGAATGATATTACAGGATTTACCAAAAAAGAAATGCTAGAGGTTGTTAGAGGTTATGAATGTGAATGCGTGGTAATGCATATGCAAGGAGAGCCACGCAGTATGCAAGATAATCCAACTTATGCAAATCTTTTTTTGGAAATTGATGATTTTTTTAAAAAACAAATTGAAGCGTTACAGAATAATGGAAATCATCATATTATTTTGGATGTTGGTATTGGTTTTGGTAAGAGTTTAGAGCATAATTGTGAGCTTATTAAGCATTTAGGGCATTTTTTGCATTTTGGTTTTCCTTTATTGGTGGGTGCTAGTAGAAAATCTATGATTAATGCAATTACTCCTTGTAGTCCAGAGGATAGACTTTCAGGAACTTTAGCAATCCATTTAGAAGCTATTAGGGGAGGAGCAAGCATTATAAGGGTGCATGATTTAAAAGAGCATTTGCAAGCTTATAAAGTATGGGAGGCGCTCCAGTGAGGGACAGAAAAGAACTCATTTGGCAATTAAAAAAACATGGGATAAAGGGCGATAAGCTTGAGGCTATGCCGACTAATGAGCTTGTAGAATTGTTTAAGCAAGAGAGCAAAAAACATCTTTTAGAGCATTTAGAATATGTTAAAAACAAGCAAAAAGAAGTTGTTTTAGAAGAGATTGAAGATAATCAATCTTTAAAAAAGCTCGGACAAATTAAACAGTTGCTTGCAAAAGAAGAACTAGAATTTATAAAGCTTTATGAATTGATTGAAGAATTTTTAGAAGATTATACACTAAATGAAGCAACAGATTTAATTTTAACCCAAACAAGCGATAGACGCTATAAGCAAGTTACTCAAATTGTGGAGCTATGTTTTAGAAGTTATCAAGAAAAATTGCTTAGCAGAATTGAGGAATTATGTTCTTCTTATCCGCAAGAAGAGTTAAGCGAGCAAATGAAGTTTTATAGTAAGAAACGCGAACATATTGCTTTTTTAAGAGATACTATTAAAAAAATGGAAGCAAATGGAACACAAGAGAAATTAAGCAATATGGCACAATATAAATTTCAAATTTTGAGAGATTACTATCCAGATTTTCTGTATGAAAATTATGAAAATTTTTATGAAGATGCAAATAAAAAAGAAAAGGTAATAGATAATATTTTAAAACTTACAAATGCTTATAAAAGAAAGGTGTTAAAAAATAAACGGCTTAAAACTTTAGAGCAGATTGAGCGAGTATTGATTAATGATCGCAATAAAGAAAGAGAAGAAAAGGTTTTAATTAAGCAATTTACTAAACGCTTTGCAGAAGTGATTGCAAGCGAAGATGAAGTAGCATTTGGATTAATTATTAAAGAGGCTTTAGAGGTTTTAGATGAAAGAGATGTGAGAAAGATTATTAACAATTTTGATTTAGGAAATAATCCTATGATGATACAACAATTAAACAATGCATTAAGAGGTAATAAGTCAAGATAAAGAAGATGTATTGGTTGTTTAAGATATTAAAAGTTTTTAAAATTTTTAGAGGAAACTTGCAGATGAAGTAATCTACTATATATGTTTTATTTATCAAGAACAAGTGTGTTTTGATAAAATAAATGGGGATTAATTAGGGATTATGAATTATTTGACTAGCATTTGCTATCTGTAGTAAAAAGCTCTCAAAAAATTTAGCTTAATGCGTTTATCCACAAAAAGCAATATATTTAGTTAAAAAGTGCATTGATTTTATAGATAAAATCTAAAGGATCTACTTGCACTCCATTTACCATAACTCCAAAATGCAGATGTGGCCCACTCACTCTTCCACTATTTCCGCTAAGTGCAATTAAGTCACCTTTTTTAATAATATCTCCTACTTTTACTTTTAGATTGCTACAATGATAATACATACTATAAATCCCTTCCCCATGATCTATGACTATGGATTTTCCTGCTAGAAATCTATCTTTTGCTAAAACAACTTTTCCATCATTAATGGCTTTAATAGGAGTGCCAATTTTGGCTCTAAAATCTGTTCCGCTATGGTAACTTCTAATCTCTTTGTTAAATACTCTAGCGCTCCCAAAAGGACTTGTAATCTTGCTATCCATTGGTAGTAAAAAAGGTTCATTCCAAAAACGCTTTTTAGTATAGCTATTGTAGATTTTTAACGCCTCTTCTCTTTCTAGTTTTATTCTTTTTAGGTTTTTTTGATTGGGTTTTGCCTTTTCTTTAGAAACTTGTATTTGTTCTTTTTTGTAATTGCCTTGAATAATTTCAAGGTTTTCGCCATTATTTAAATGGATGAGTTTGGGTTTTTGGTAATAGCCAATAGATAAGAGAGCTATTTTTAAGTGTGGGTTTTTGGGGTGGTTTATCCATTGCAAAGTTTTATTGTTCCAAGTGATAGGGGTGGGAGAAGCTTCTTTGGTGGTTAAAATATGTGTTGTACCATTAGCAACTTTTATAGAATTTGCAAATAAAAAACTTCCTAAGATTAAAAATAAAGCAAAAAAACGCATAAAAAATCCTTGAGACTAAAAATTTACAAAGCCTAACAAATTTTTGCTTAAAACTCTAAAAATAGGCATTTAAAATGATAATTAAATTTATTTTCTAAAGAAAGTTAAATTTTTTTATTAATTAAACTTGACAATATTAGACTAAAGTTATATAATTTTACTTGAATTTTTAGAGAAAACTAGCTAAAATTCTTTTTGAAAATTAAATTATTTTAAGGAGTGGAAGAAGAAATGCAAGAACAAGAAAAAGCAAATCTAGACACACAAGAAGAAAGCCAAGAAGCAAAAGAGGCTAGTGAGGTTTTAGAAGAGCAAGAAAATAACAAAGAAGATAAAGAAGTATTGCAAGAGAAAATTAAAGAATTAGAAGAAAAATATTTGAGAACCTATGCAGATTTTGAAAATACCAAAAAAAGACTGATGAGAGAAAAAGATCAAAGTCTAGAATATGCTTATGAGAAATTTGCAAAAGATTTACTCTCTAGTATTGATACGCTAGAAATGGCGTTAAAAAGCATTAAAGAAGCTAAAGAAAGCAATGAAGCTAATGAAATTTTAGGAAAAATTGAAGAGGGAATTGCACTCACTTTGGATAATCTTTTAAAAGCTTTAGCTAAGAATGGTGTGGAGCCAATTAGTATTGAGGGTGGATTTGATCCAAACTTCCACGATGCTATTATGCAAGTTGCAAGTGAAACTCATGAAAATGGGCAAATTGTAGCAGAACTGCAAAAGGGCTATAAATATAAAGAACGAGTTTTGCGACCATCAATGGTTAGCATTGCAAAAAACTAAAACAAACTAAAATTTTAAAGAAAGGATAAAATATGGGAAAAGTATTAGGAATTGACTTAGGAACAACAAATTCAGCAATGGCGGTTTTTGAGGGAAATGAAGGAAAAATTATCGCAAACAAAGAAGGTAAAAATACAACTCCTTCAGTAGTGGCTTTTACAGATAAGGGCGAGATTTTAGTGGGTGATCCTGCTAAAAGACAAGCAATCACAAATCCAGAAAAAACAATTTATTCCATTAAAAGAATTATGGGTTTGATGAGTAATGAAGAAAAGGCAGAAGAGGCTAAAAAAAGACTTCCTTATAAAATCGTAGATAGAAATGGTGCTTGTGCGATTGAAATTGCAGGGAAGGTTTATACTCCACAAGAAATTTCAGCAAAAATTTTGATGAAGCTAAAAGAAGATGCAGAAAGCTATCTAGGAGAAGAGGTTACAGAAGCAGTCATCACTGTTCCAGCGTATTTTAATGATGCACAAAGAAAGGCTACAAAAGAAGCAGGAACTATTGCAGGACTAAATGTATTAAGAATCATTAATGAACCTACAAGTGCAGCACTTGCTTATGGGCTAGATAAAAAACAAGCAGAAAAAATTGTAGTATATGATTTAGGTGGCGGGACATTTGATGTTACTGTGCTTGAAACAGGGGATAATGTAGTTGAGGTTCTTGCTACAGGTGGAGATGCATTCTTAGGAGGAGATGATTTTGATAATGCAATTATTGATTATATTGCAAAATCTTTTGAGGATGCAAATGGAATTAATCTTAAAAATGATGTTATGGCTCTCCAAAGATTAAAAGAAGCAGCAGAAAATGCTAAAAAAGAGCTAAGTAGTGCAGCAGAAACTGAAATTAATTTACCATTTATTACAGCAGATGCAAGTGGTCCAAAGCACTTGGTGGAAAAATTAAGTAGAGCTAAATTTGAAGCTTTGATTGAAACATACATTGATCAAACCATCAATAAAATTGATAGTGTAATTAAGGATGCTGATTTAAGCAAGAGTGATATTGCAGAAGTTGTTATGGTGGGTGGATCTACGAGGATACCAAAAGTTCAAGAAAGAGTGAAAGATTTTATTGGCAAAGAGCTTAACAAGTCTGTTAATCCAGATGAAGTTGTTGCTATTGGTGCTGCTATCCAAGGCGGTGTTTTAAAAGGTGATGTAAAAGATGTGCTTTTGCTTGATGTTACTCCGCTATCTTTAGGGATTGAAACTTTAGGTGGTGTAATGACTAAGATTATTGAGAGGGGCACTACAATTCCAGTTAAGAAAAATCAAGTGTTCTCAACTGCAGAAGACAATCAACCAGCAGTTACTATTCAGGTTCTTCAAGGTGAAAGAGAGCTTGCAAGAGATAATAAAGTGCTAGGTAATTTTGAGCTAAGCGGAATCCCAGCTGCTCCAAGAGGTGTGCCACAAATTGAAGTAACATTTGATATTGATGCAAATGGTATTTTAACAGTGAGTGCAAAAGATAAGGCAACAGGAAAAGCTCAAGAGATTAAAATTACAGGTTCTAGCGGTCTTTCAGATTCAGAGATTGAAAAAATGGTAAAAGATGCAGATTTGCATAAAGAAGAAGATAAAAAGAAAAAAGAAATTATTGAAGTAAGAAATCAAGCAGATAGCCTAGTGTATCAAACACAAAAGAGTCTCAATGAAATGAAAGATAAAATTGATGCAAGTGAGGCAGAAAAGATTCAAAATGCCATTAATGCATTGCAAGAAACTTTAAAGAATGAAAATGCTTCCAAAGAAGAAATTGAAGCTAAAGTAAAAGAGCTAACAGAAGCAAGTCATAAACTAGCAGAAGCTATGTATAAAAACGAGCAAGCAGGGCAGAATGCAGGTGGTGCAAATCAGAACAATAAAAAAGACGATGATGTTATTGATGCTGAAGTAGAATAATTTTTGAACCAAGAAATCTCTTTCTTGGTTTGTATGTGAAAAATAAGATTAAACTTCTAGAATTTGCTAGGGTTTTGTAGATTTAGAGCCTTTTATATAAAATTTCCACCTTTTGATTTTCTTTTAAAATATTATTGAATGCAAAAGCAGATTATAAAAATTCCTTTAAAATACTCCATTCTTTTATTAAAGCTTCAAGTTTATACCGTGCGTTTGCACTACTTGTAGAAGGTAGGGTAAAAATTGGCAGATTTAAAATAGTGTTATTATTGGGTGTTTGATCTTTGTGGTGGGAGCAAAGCGTATCAAAGGCTTTTCTAGCAAGTTTGCCATTGCAAAAGATAGTGCTAATTTGGCTTTTTGAAACAAGTCTTGCAATATCATTAAAGCTTAAAATCTCTAAATTTGTATCGCTTGAATTATTCGCCTTTCTTTTGCAGGTTTGCACGCAGTCCCAAAGTGCGATATGATGAGTTAGTAAAAAATCACTCTGAATCTTTATAATCTCTTTATTTTGCAAATGCCTATCTTTTGAGGTTGGCAAAACCTCATTAAACACACAAGCCAAAACGCTCCAAAAGCGATTATTAGAATTCCCATAATAAAAGCCAAAAGTTTCTGAAGTAATGGAGGGAAATGAGCCTAAAATTAACACTTTAGAGTTTTGATTAAAGATAGGGGTAAAAGAGTGAGAATGGATTATATTAGCTTGCATTAAAACTCCCACCACTCTTCAAGCAAAGGCTTAGAATCTAGTGCATAAAGCTCGCCAATCTTTGGCACACAAATGGGCTTATTATGCTCCTTGCAAAGCTTTATGAGATTTTTAAGCGGTTCATTCCAAGCGTGCGTGCCAGCCACAAATCGCCCATAATGGATTGGGATAATCATCTTAGCCTTTAAATCTAGTGCGCTTTGCAAAACCTCATGGGTAAAAGAGTGCGAATAGCGCCAAGCTCTGTTGTATTGCCCATTTTCTAAAAGCGCTAAATCAATGCTAAATCTTTCCCCAATCTCCCTAAAATGCGTGTAATACCCGCCATCGCCACTTAAAAAGATATTTTTCTCTCCAAAGCTTAGCACATAGGAGCTCCAAAGCGTCCTTTGCCACTCTACCCCTCTACCAGAGCTATGTTGAGAGGGTGTGCAAGTGATTTTTATCCCTTCAATCTCTATGCTTTCCCACCAATTCAGCTCGCTTACATTCTCCACACCCCAAAATTGCAGGTGCGAACCAACCCCAAGTGGCGTGATAAAGTGCCTTGCCTTATCTTTTAGCGCTAGTATGCTGTTATAGTCCAAATGATCGTAATGATCATGCGTGATAAGCACAATATCAACTTTGCTAAAATCCTGCGCGCTAAAGTAGCTATGCGAATGAAAGGCTTTATTGATATAGGGCTTTGGCGCGGCATAGTGGCTAAAGAGCGGATCTACAAGGATATTTAAGCCTTTGTAATGCAAAAAGATAGAAGAATGCCCAAGCCACGCTATGAGCGGAGTCTTGCTAAAAAGCGCGCTAAAATTACTTTTTACACAGGGCAGAAGCGAGTTTGGAACGGCATTTTTGGGCTTTAAGAGGTAGTATTTTAGCACTGCAAGAAAATTAGCGCGTTTTATGTGTCTTGCCTGTGGGTTTTGATTGATAAAATAGCCCTTTTGCTTTGCTTCATTCCATGCAAAATTAGGCGCTTTGGCAAATTCCCTCATTTGCTCTATACTTGGATTTTTCCCTTTGGCGATGTTTGACATAGGATTCCTTAAGGCTATATCAAAAAGATTTTAGGAGATTTAATAATGTATAGCTTGCAAAACTATATATTATTGAAGAGATAAAATGATGAAATTAATCATCATTTTTTAAGCTGATGAAAACTAGAGCTATAAACATATAAGTTACAAGCCTTGTAGCATCTGGTAAGCCATTCCAAGTTTTGCTCATCCACATACCAAACCACTCAGCCGCTACAACTTGAAAAGCAAAAAACCAAAGAATGCAACAACAAGTCAAAGCTACAATGCCCCATTTTTTAGCTTCATGAAAAGCAGCGCCATCAAGATTTCTTGCCTTAAACATATCCCATGCACCTTTTAGGGCGCTTAGGGTTATGAAAGCCTCAAAACAAATAATACCTACATAGCCAATATGATGAATCATGGGCGAAGTGATAGCTCTATAGACTATAGCCTCACCTAGATAATCAGGCTTAGTATCCATACTCATTACATGCGAAACAAATTGGAAATTAGAATTATAATCTGTTACATTTCCAAATACTACAATACCACCCAAAGAAGCCACGGTAAGCAAAATGATGATTTTAGATAACCTTAAAAAATACGCTACAGAATAACACTGCATTTTTACCTCCTAGATAACTAAAATAAACTTTATATTTTATCATATTTTTTAATTTTATTCTTGACTTAGAGTTACTCTAATCATTTATAATTATTATTTTAATAAAAAGCAAAAGAAAATTATTTTGCGGTTTAGATATAGGAATGCAATATGGAATATAAGTTATTAAACAATGGCATAAAAATCCCTGTTCTTGGTTTTGGCACAGCTAGAATGCAAGGAGAAGAATGCTATAAGTCTGTGAGTGAGGCATTAGAGTGTGGCTATAGGCTTATAGATACTGCACAAATGTATGAAAACCATAAAGATATAGCTAGAGCTTTGCAAGCCAGCCAAATTCCTAGAGAAGAGCTTTTTGTGATGAGTAAAATTTCTCATAATTTTAATTTCTTACAGACAAAAGAACAAATTTATAGGATTTTAGAGGAGCTTAGTTTGGAGTATTTAGACTTGCTTTTAATCCATGAGCCTTATTCAAATAGTCTTGAAATTTATGAAGCCATGCAAGAAGCTTATGAAAGTAAGCTTGTGAAATCTTTGGGGGTAAGTAATTTTAATGAAAAATTTCTTTTTAAATTTATGCAAAAAGTGGCAATAAAGCCTGTGCTTAATCAATGTGAAACCCATCTTTTATACCAGCAAAAATCTTTACGCATTATGCTTTTAAAGCATGATATATTTTTGCAATCTTGGAGTCCTTTTATAGCAAATCAAAATGGAATTTTAAAACATCCTCTTTTGAACGATTTAGCTAAAAAATATTCCAAAACTCCCGCACAAATTATTTTGAATTTTTTTTATAGACTTGGTATTTTATTAATTCCTAAGAGTTCTAATCTTCAAAGAATGAAAGAAAATTTGGAAATTTTTGATTTTGGCTTGGAAGATGGAGATTTGCAAAAGCTTAAAAATCTTGATACTGGCAAAAGCTTTTTTGGGTGGTATGAGTAAATTTTGTAAATTTTGCCAAAAAACTCTTGACTTAGAGCTACTCTCATCTTTTATAATTTGATAAATTTTTCAAGAAAGGAGCAGATATGCAAAAGAATTTTTTCAAACTATTTTTTATTATTTTGTTTGGAGGTATGAGTATGCTAGAAGCAGGCACTTGGGATAAGGTGTTTAAACAAAGCGATAAAGTCAGTGTGCAAAAAGTGAGTTTTAAAAATCGCTATGGCATTGCTTTGGTTGGGGATTTGTATATCCCTAAAAATGCGGATTCTAAAAAGCTTGGTGCTATTGCGATTAGCGGTTCTTTTGGTGCGGTAAAAGAGCAAGTTTCAGGCTTTTATGCGCAGACTTTAGCAGAATCTGGCTTTATCACCCTAGCTTTTGATCCTTCATTTACTGGAGAGAGTGGCGGA
The DNA here is from genome assembly GCF_003245365.1 of Helicobacter valdiviensis. Lineage (GTDB taxonomy): Bacteria > Campylobacterota > Campylobacteria > Campylobacterales > Helicobacteraceae > Helicobacter_D > Helicobacter_D valdiviensis. The sequence goes on along the minus strand of NZ_NBIU01000022.1, from coordinate 13,450 downwards.
AGTCCTAGAAGTGTGGCAAGTCCTGATATAAATACAGAGGATTTTAGCGCGGCGGTGGATTTTTTGAGTAATTTTAAAAAAGTAGATTCTGAAAAAATAGGTATTTTAGGGATTTGCGGATTTGGTGGTTTTGCCTTAAATGCAGGCTCTATGGATACAAGAATTAAGGCGATTGTAACTTCTACCATGTATGATATGAGCAGGGTAAATGCCTATGGATATAACGATAGCCTAGATAAAAAAGCACGCTTTGAGCTCAAGCAAAAACTCAATGAAACACGCACAAAAGATTTTAAAAACGGCACTTTTGCTAAGGGTGCAGGCTTGCCAGAAAAACTTAGCGGAAATGAGCCAAAATTCATTCAAGAATACTTTGAATATTACAAGACTAAAAGGGGCTTTCATAAACGCTCGATCAACTCAAATGGTGCGTGGAATGCCACTTCAGCGCTTGGGTTTATCAATGCGCCCATTCTTAAATTTAGCGATGAGATAGAATCTCCTGTATTGATGATACACGGAGAAAACGCACATAGTAGGTATTTTAGCGAAGATGCGTTTAAAAAGCTAAAGGGTAGCAACAAAGAGCTTTTCATCGTAAAAGGTGCCAACCATGTGGATTTATACGACAATGCAGACAAAATTCCTTTTAGTAAAATCGCAGAATTTTTTAGCAAAAATCTCAAATAAGGATAAAAATGAAAAAAGTTTTATTTTTAGCGTGTTTTGGTGCGATTTTAGCTTTTGCGGACAAAGGAGAAAATATGCAAGTGGTAGAAAAAGCAGGAGTTCATGGGAGTTTCAAAGGAGATTCTAAAATCTTTAGTGGTGAAGTGAAAGTGAGTATGATGTTTAGGGCAAATGAGTGGCGTGATTTTAGCGGTGGCTTGGTGGAGTTTAGCAAAAATGCTAGAAGTGCTTGGCACACCCACCCAAAAGGGCAGACACTCATTGTAACAGAGGGTGAAATCATCACTAAAGCCGTAGGACAAAAAGCCACAATCGCTAAAAAGGGCGATGTGATAAGCTGTCCTATTGGAGTGAAGCATTTCCATGGGGCTACAGAATCTAGCAAGGGTGCACATATCGCACTTACAAGCGAAGTGAATGGTAAAAATGTAGAGTGGCTAGAGTTAGTTAGCGAAGAAGAGTATAAAAACGCGCTCAAAGAGGCAAGAGAATAAAAGGCTTAAATTGAGATGAAACGAAGGAATTTTTTAAGTTTTAGCATAAAAACCTTTATGCTTTTAGGTGCATCTTCAAGCGCGCTATTTTCGCAAAATATCAACACAATCAAGGAGAAAAGCATGAGTGTAGCACAAAAAGCAAGAGAAATTTTTGAAAAGCTTTTGGGCGGAGCGAAAAAAGAGCCGCTTTTAAAAAGCGATAAGGATTATTTTAGCAATCACATAAATTTCACTTTTGGCGAGAGCTTTAGGGTGGCAAATTTAGACACACAGACTTATTTTTTAATCACGCTTGGGGCGAGTTTGGCAGCGGGTGGGAAAATGGAGTTTAAAGCCCTGCTTAAAGGTGCGATCAATAACGACATAAGCCCAGTTGCCATTAAAGAGGTGATTTATCAAGCCACGCCTTATGTGGGGTTTGTTAGGGTGCATGATTTTTTAAGCCTTTGTAATGATGTGTTTGAAAAATTAGGGATTGAAATGCCACTAGAGCCACAAGGCACAACCACAGAAGAAAATCGAAAGCAAAAGGGCAGGGAAGCACAAAATGCGATTTTTGGTGAGGCAAATATTACCAAAATGATAGAATCTACCCCAAAAGATAAAGCCTTTATCAATGACTTTTTAAGTGCGAATTGCTTTGGGGATTACTACACAAGAGGCGGGCTAGATCTAAAGACTAGAGAGCTTTTAACGCTTGTGTATCTTATCTCACTTGGTGGGGCGGACAATCAAGTAAAAGCCCATGTGCAAGGCAATCTAAATCTAGGGCAAAGCAGAGAAAGTCTACTTAAAATCATAGCCGCACTTGTGCCCTACATTGGCTATCCAAGGGCGCTAAATGCTATAAGTGCGTTAGATAGTTTGACTTTAAATATTTAAGGAAATATTATGAATGCAAGAAGAAAATTTTTAAAAACTTCAACACTTAGTGTAATCGCACTTGGCGGGGCAGTGGCATTTGCTAAAGATTTGCAAGATTCACAAACTCACACTATGCAAAGTGCTACATTTAAATCCCAAAGCCTACCTTACAGAATCTTGGGTAAAGATTTAAAAGTAAGTGCACTAGGCTTAGGCTGTATGGGAATGAGTCATGGACATGGTCCAGCACGCGATGAAAAAGAGATGATAAAGCTACTCCATAAGGCTATTGAGCTAGGAGTAACTTATTTTGACACCGCTGAAGTTTATGGACCATATACCAATGAAATATTGCTAGGGAAGGCACTAAAGCCCTACCGCGATAAAGTGATTATTGGCACAAAATTTGGGCTTTATTATCCATTTTCTAAGCAACATCAAGATTCTAGCAAAAAGGCAATTTTGCGTGCAGTTGATGGGAGTTTGAAACGCTTGCAAAGCGATTATGTCGATCTTTACACCCAGCACAGAGTAGATCCTGACACACCTATTGAAGAGGTGGCAGATACGATGAGTGAGCTTATCAAAATGGGGAAAATCCGCTATTATGGGCTAAGCGAGCCAAATTACAAAACCATACAAAGAGCACACAAAATCCACCCTGTAACTTCAGTGCAAAATCATTATTCTATGATGTTTAGAGAGGTTGAAGAGAATAAAATTTTGCAAACTTGCGAAAAACTTGACATTGGTTTTAGTGCGTATTCTCCGCTAGAGCGCGGATTTTTAGGCGGACTTATGAATAAAAATACTACCTTTCATAAAACTTTAGATATGCGAGCAGGTTTTCCAAGATTTCAAAAAGACGCATTAAGAGAAAATCAAAAGATTCTAAACTATGTCAAAGAAATCGCAAAAAGCAAAAAGGTTGATGGCAAAAGTGCCACAAGCGCGCAAATTGCACTTGCTTGGCTTTTGGCACAAAAGCCCTTTATTATGCCAATCCCAGAAACTACAAAACTTACGCACTTAAAAGAAAATCTAGGAGCGTTGCAAATTAGTTTTAGCCAAGATGAATTAGAAGCGATTGATAAAGCCTTAAAATCTATGCCTGTTTTTGGGGAGAGGTATCCGCCAAATTCTGATGCGGCACGCAGTGTGGGGCTATAGATGAGAAAGCTTTTAACTATTTTATTTTTAGGAGTTTTGGGAGTGAATGCGCAAGGTTTTATGCAAGAATTTATGAGTGTGAAAATTTCAGAAATTGAGATTGATTGCAAATACTTAGAGGAGTATAAAAAGATTTTAAAAGAAGAGAGCGAGCAGAGTGTGAGAAATGAAGAGGGTGTTTTAGTGCTTTATGCCTTAGCTTACAAGGAAAATCCTTGTAAATTTAGCATTATAGAATCTTACAAAGATGAAGAAAGCTATCAAAAACACATAAAAAGCGCACATTTTCAAAGGTATAAACAAAGCACAATACACATGATAAAAAGCCTAAAATTTGTGCCTATGGAGGCGCTAAGCCCAAAAATGTTTTTAAATAAGGAATTTTAAATGAAAAAGGTTATTGTGCTAGGACTTTTATGTCTAAATTTTTTACTAGGAGAGCAAATGCAAATAAAATTACTTTTTAATGGCAAGGAATTGCGTGTAAATTTAGAGCAAAATGAGGTTTCAAAGCAGTTTTATAACGCGCTTCCAATGGAGCTAGATTTTAGCGATTTTGCAAGGAAAGAAAAGATTGCACACTTACCCAAAGCATTAAATGCAAAAGGAAGCAGTGCGTATAAGCCTCAAATTGGAGATTTATTCTACTATGTGCCTTGGGGCAATATAGGCATTTTTTATGAATTGCAAAATGCGAGCGATGATTTGGTGTTTTTGGGCAAAGTGCAAGGGAATTTAGAAACTCTAAAAGCACAAAAAAGAGATTTTAAAGTAAAGATTATAAAGGAGTAAAAATGGAATTTAAAGCTTTATTAAATATAAAAGAAAGAAGATTACAAGAATGTCAAGAATTGATAGAACAGCTTAAAGAAGAAAGAAGCAAACAAGATATTGCAAGTAATGAAAACATAAAAGAAATAAGTCTAAAGTTGCAAACTTTAGTAGAAACAGAAATTTTGTTTTTTGAAAATTTGGAATATCAAAAATTTAAAAACAATCCTCAAGAGTTTGATGATTTGGAAGATGAAATTTATTTTTATTTTGATTTGTATAAGAAAAATATTTCCAAACCAGAATTAAAAAAGCTTGAGTTTAAATCTAAAGTTAAATTTAAAAAATATGAAGAACGCTATGAGACAAGAAAAGATAAAAAAGATTTTATTAAACTTTCAAAATCAATTTTGCAAACTTCAAAAGATTTATTTCAAGTTGCAAGTTTTGCGGGAATTTCTATAGTCATTTTTATACTTATTCAGCATTCTTTACAAACAAGAACCATTCCTTTTTTGGATAGCCAAAAGGCAATTGCTTTGGCAATTACAGGGGTTTTATTTGGGGGAATTTTTAGTTTTTTCTATATAGGAATATTTTCTTTTGTAAGAGAATTATATAAACAATATTTTGAAATACCAAAAATGATCCCTTTGATAATTTATTTTGCTTCATCTATTATCACTTTTATCACATTGCAGAAACCCAATATATTATTATTAATATCTATTGCTATTGTATTTATAGTTGCAAACGCTGCATTATATTTTTTTGGAAGAAAAGATAGGGTTTCATCAAATAAAATAGAAACTTTTATGCTACAAACCGTATTAATACTTATTATGTATGTATCTATGATCATTGTTAGCATTTCTATCATCATTAAAACCCAAGAAATTAATTATTTTTATCTAGGCTTTGGTTGTTTAATTATTTTTATATTTTTTAGCCTTCCATTGTGTTTTAAAGAACTTAAAAGTTTTAAATTTTTTGCTTTGATTAACACTATTATCTTATTTTTATCTATTGTATTTTTAAATGAAAATATTACTTCTTATTTAAAAATAGGTAATTTTAAGGCAGAAATGACACTAAGTAAAAATAAAAATATAAAAGATAAATTATTGGACAACAATATCAGCTTTACTGAAAATGAAGAGGGTTTACAAGTAAAAGATTTATATATTCTTTCAGATGCAAAAGATGTATATTATATACAAAGCAAAAAAGAAGAAAATAAGAAACCAAAAAAATCATTCCCGATAGAGAAAAAATATGTTTTAGATAAAGATTTTTGATATTTGTATGAAGGAGTAAATTTGGCTTATACAATTATAGAAGTAGAGAGAAAAACGGGTGTTGCTAGCAGGACACTAAGATTTTGGCTTAGCAAGGGAGTTTTCCCCTATGTGGAGAAAGATAAAAAAGGTGTGCATTATTTTAGTGAGAAGGATTTGCAATGGGTGCTTTGGGTGGATTGTTATCGCCAAATTGATATGAGCATTAAGGATTTAAAGATTATATCGCACCTTGTGTCAAAGGTGAAAACACGGCAAAAGAAAGGCTAGAATTATATTGTGTTGCATTAAAAGAAAATGCTAAAACATAGCTGCAGATATAAAGCTATTACAAAAAGTTTCTGTAAAAGAGGGCTAAGCAAAAGTTTAAGGGCTTTTATAATAAAAATTTAAAAATTTGACATTTTTTCTCTTGACTTAGAGCTACTCTTATCTTTTATAATTTCACAAAAACTTGAAAAAGGATACATATGCAAAAGCAAATGAGTTTATTAGAGCGGGATTTAGCGGGGCTTGGTGTGGAAAATAAGGGCGAGGCGTTTGAAAAGGAGCTTTTGCCCCTAATCCTGCACGCGCAAAAATGCGTAGCCAAGCTAAATAGCGGCTATCATGATGAAAAAGAGGTAAGAGAAATCCTAAGTGAGCTTATGGGAAAGCAGGTAGATTCTAGTCTTTGGCTTCTTCCGCCTTTTTATACGGACTTTGGGCGCAATATTAAGTTTGGTAAAAATGTGTTTATCAACTCATCTTGCACCTTTATGGATAGAGGCGGGATAAATATCGGTGATGATGTGTATATCGCGCCAAAGGTGTGTCTAACCACGATTAATCATGACATTAATCCCTATAATCGCGCAACTACCTTTTGCAAACCCATAAATATCGGTAATCGCGTGTGGATAGGGATAAACGCCACAATTTGCCCGGGTGTGAGCATTGGGGATAACTCCATAATCGCAGCGGGTGCGGTGGTAACTAAAGATGTGGCAAGCAATGTGATTGTAGGTGGGAATCCTGCTAGGGTGATAAGGGAGATAGAAGCTAAGTCTTAAAGAAATAAAATTTTAAAGAATTTAAGGCAGAGATTGCTAAAATCAATGCCTTTTAATACATTCTTTTGTGGCGTTTATCTTAGAATCCGCATATAAAACGACACTTTTAATCACCTCTTTTTGTATAGCTTTAATACTAGATTTCATAAAATCAAAGGCAAGATTACCACTAGAATCTGTGGGGAGTGTGATTTTTAAGTCTGGTAATTTATTAGTAGCATTTGCTAAATAATCTTTGAATAAAGTTTGTAATTTATTAATTGTGCTAACAAAAAATAATCTTATTTCTTTGTTTATTTTAATTTTATCTTTAAACACAAGTGCCTTAACTCTAGTTCCTATATGAAAATTCTCAAATTGTGTTGTGGCATAAAATACCCCTCTATCAGCTAAAGAAATAGTGTAACGATAATCAAAAATATGTCTATCATCAAGTTTTTTAATATATTTTACAACTCCATTATCTGTGTTTTGATGGCTAACCAGCGGTATATTGCCTAGTTCTGTTTGTCCTATAATCACATCTCTACCAGTAAATATCTCAAACAAATCTCTGATTCTAAACTCTCTCCACTCTAAAGATTTAAATCCTTTTTCGCTAGTTTCTATAAATTCTAAATATTCTTGCAGGCTAAAGGATATTACCCCCCCCCCCCATTATTAATAGCAAGATTATAAGCATTGAGTTTAGCTTCCCAGAATTCATAAAGTCTTTTGATATGGAGTTTTTCTACTGCCTTGATAGTGTGCTCCATAAAGTCAAAATCAAGATTGCCTTTAGAATCTATTGGAAGCAAAAAGCTTTCTGCTCTCAATCGCTCATCGTTAATCTCTCGCCCAAAATCATGTTTGTTTTTTAGCTTTTCAAAAATAGGTATCAAAAATAGTGCGATTTCTTTGCTTAGCTCTCTTTCTTTGAGCCAAATCACCATGCAATGATCGCTCGCTACAAATTGATAAGAGTGATAAAAACAAGCCCCCACACTACCGCTATTTGCTAGTGTGAGTTTGTTTTGATAGATTGTCATATAAGGAGGTGGTGAGACAAAATTATCTACACCATTATTAGACGCACTAGAAGAGATATAGGCAATATCACCACTTACATGATCGCTCTTTTTATATCTCTTGCCTCTTTTGTATAAAAAGAGCGAATCAAAAGAGAATGTTTGCCATTGCACACTATGTTGTCTCTCTAACGCCTGATGTGCTAAAGCACTTAAAGCAGAATTGAGAAAATGCTCTCTTGCAAGATGAGATTGCTTAGGGGTTACCCCAATAGAATCTGTATTGGTATGTATTGCTTGTAGTGCAAGTTTTTCATCTTTGGTGAGTGTATAATTACTTAGTCCGCTCGCGCGCAAATACGCTTCCAGCTCCCGCACACGCTCCGCTTCCAGCTCCGCTATATAAGATTCCATAAAATCAAAAGCGATGGAATACGATTCTGTATTAGAATTATACCCTTTTTCTGTTATGTTGAGCGGTTGCGAAACATCTTTTATAGAATCTAATTTGTCATTTTGAGTATTAGCAAAAAATCTTGCGGGATTTTCTTTAGATTCTTCGGGTAATGCCTCAGAATGACAATATACTGGGAGGGTTAAATTATGTTGTTGTATTTCATCTAATGTGTAGCCACCTTGTTGTCCGTTGTATTTTGATAAAAACTTGTTAATATGTGCCATAAAATATATAGCTATTTTTTTATTGATTCTAAATTTGGGCGATAGTTTGTTGATATTTTGTGAACAATAATAAGGCTCTGTTTGAAATGTTGTATATTTATAATTCCCTATAACCGATGCTGTTATAGTGTTTGCTTTGTTGGGTTCAAAGTCTTGTTTTTCTATACGACCCTTTATGCCATTTTTAATACGACCTACAAAATTAATACCAGACTCTACAAAACACAATTTTCCCTCATCTAATGATTTTGTGCCACTAACCTCAAATAAATCCCCGATTCTAAACTCTCTCCATTCTCCCCCTGCTTTTTTGAAATCAGATTCTAATTTCTCTAAAGCAGGGTTTAGAACTTTCCCTGCGTAATTCCTTCTTGCTTTAAAATATTACTCACTTCCCAAGTAAGATATTCGCTCACACTCTTTTTAAAATCTTCTAGTGTGGGTTTGGTATCGATTTTTTTATGTTGTGAGTAAGTCCAGTCTCTGCCTTCCAAATTAATACAATCTTCTATATAAAAATCTTTATAATAATTTAAATACTTTGCTCCATAAAGCACAATATTTACAAGCTCTTCGTATCTTGCTTTTGCATTATTAGTATCTTTTAGATTGACACTTGCTTTTGATTTTTTCCTTGCCGCTCTTGTGTAGCCATCGGTGCTAAAGTCTATAAATTTTACTAAAGCTTTTTTATCGTGTTTTACTCCCACTTCAAACACATAAATGGCTGTTTGCACGCTTGATTTTCCTACAAATAAATCATTTGGCATTTTGATACTTGCTAAAAGGCTTGAATGCTCTAAAATATTTTTAGTATAGGGAAGCCCATTGCCACTTCCAGCATTTTCTTGGATAATCACTACTGCTTTGCCTTTTTGCATTCTTTTTAATGCTCTATCTACAAAAATAAAGCCTTTGCCCTCTGCAGAATAAGGGGGATTTAGCAAAAAGACAGTGGCTGGGAAACTTTTGCCTTTTTTATCTCCTTGCTCGTAGTTGCCCTCATATTCTTTCAAACTATCTTTATGTAATAAATTCGCACTCCCATCATCAAGCAAAATCATATTTAAGATTCCAAGTAGATAAATATCAGTGCGTTTTTCTACACCTAAGAGTTGATAAGCTTTGATATGAGCGATTTTTTCTTCTTTTTCTTGTGGACTTTTGATGTTTTCACAATCTTTTATCATCGCATTCATGGATGAGATAAGAAAAGCTCCTGAACCTGTCGCATAGTCCCATACAAAAGAATCTTTATTCACTCTTGCAAGGGCTACCATGAGATCTACGACATACCTAGGTGTAAGCACGACATCGTTTTTTTCATTATCCGGCACTTCTAGCCATTTGGTAATGGAATTAAAAAGTCTTCCGGCAATATCTGCATTTTTTAGCTTTTTTACAAGGGGTAAAATATTATCAAGCACTTGGATATAGATTTTTTTCAGTGGGCTTTCATCGCTTGAGTGTAAAAGCTCGTTGGTATAGGATTTTACATTATAAAGTTTAGAATGGATAAAGGCTTTTTCTAAATCGTTGATAACGAGATTAATTTTTTCTTGTGGTAGATTTTTGTAGCTTAAAAAATCTTTGATTTTATTCAGAAAAATTTGTCCGTCATTTGTGTATTGTCCTTCTTGTCCTTTTAGCTCGTCTAATTTTAGTGGTGCGATTTTATCAGCCACGCCTTGAGCTGCCATTATCATACCTACAAGCAAGGCTACTCTATCATTGGGGCTAATATTTAATAAGCTATCGTGCATAAATTGATTGAGTGCATTAAGTTTAGATTCTGTATCGCTTTCAAGCTCTTCAATAGCTTTTGCTTTTTCTTCATCACTTAAGTTGATAGAATCTATTTTAAGCATTAAATCATCTAAATATTCTTTTGATAAACAACTTAAATCTTTAAAATCATCTATTTTTTTAGGAATACTTAAATTTTCACGATTTAAGTAATAAAGGGCGTATTCTATTTTAGGTTCTTTATCGCTTGATGATTCGTAATAGCCATTAACTCCTATTGCAATGACTTCATCATAGCTATGCGTATAATCAAGGATTGCATTAGCATAATGCACTGCACCATTTAGGGCGTATTCTTGGATATTTTTATAATGGGGTTTATTATCTTTGGTGGTATTTTCTATCCCTTCATCTTTAAATTTGGCAAGTTTGTTTTTTAAGCCTTTTGCTTCTATCATAATTAGGAATAGTTCTTAGTGTTTTTGTTTTGATTAATAATTTTATATCAGGATAATTTTTGCCATCTCCGCCACTTTTGCTTGGAGCTTTTGTAAGTGCTTCATCAATTTCGGTATTGATACCTTGTGTTTTTGCGTAATAGGGAATTTTTAGAGTGTTAAGCTGTGATTTTATACTATCTTCAACAATTTCTTCTATTGACTGCATTAAAATCCTTTGTGAAATTTTGCTAATTCGTTTTAATGGGGTAATTTTACTATGTTTTGACTTAATAATACGCTCTATTTGGCGGTATTTCTTTATAATTACGCATATTATAATTTCAAGGATATCATGCAATACATAGCCCTAAAAAATAGCTTAAAAAACTTATAGTTTAGTTTTGTGTAGTGCAAATTGCGTTTAGGTTTTTGCTAGGGCAAGGTGTGCAAATAATCTCAAAGATGCAAGAGAAAGCAATGTAAGAAAATCTTAATCTTTTTAATCTTGCTTTGCAAAATGATGAAACTTTAAAGAAGCCCAGATGTCAATAAAAGTGCATTTATCTAAAAAACAATAAATCAATACATGGAATTATTGACACTTGAAGAATGGACGCCAAATTGTTGGCTAATGCATTCAAAAACCAAATCATTCTCTCTTTTCTTTAAAATACGAATATTTGTGAGTTGGACTTTTTTATCGATTGTGTTTTTTGTTTGGCAACTTGATGGAATATTGATTGTGTGATTTGAATTTAATGTTAGATTTTTTGCATTGCTTGAAATATCACTAATTTCTGAAACCAAATCATTCTTTTTTGCTAAAACAGGGTTGCTTTTGCAAGTTAGTAAAATCTTTTCTCCTCTGTTTGAGAGTATATGGACATTTTTTAAAATAATTTCATCTTTTAATAGAGTAAAATCGCAATTTTTTTGATATTTTGAAGAGGAGTTGGGCTTTAAAGAAAGGGAACTTAAATCATAATTGCCTAGTTTTAGTAGTGATATAATATTGGAAGAAAAAGCCATTGGAATTATTGAAAGAAAAGTGATAAGAGCAGTTACGATAAATGAGGGTTTTATAAAGCTAAAGTTGATTTGCAATGGAAAAAGTATGAGTATGGCATTATAGGTAAAGAATAAAAAGGTAAGTAAGGCTAATTCTATCCAGGTAGTATTTTGTCCCATAAGTGATAACATAAATAAAAAATAAAAAATAAGATTACAAGCCATTAAAAATAATATATAAATAATTGAATAAGATTTATCTTTGTAATCTTTAATAAAAAGTATTGCAAAAATAAAAAATGCAATCAATAATAAGATGCAAAATATAACTAGAAGCCATTGTGAGAAAATGTCAAAAGTATCTCCTAAAGTAACAAGAATAGTGGAAAGAAGTGGCATATTAATAAGCATAATAAAAGCTAAAATTTGTTTATTGCTCCAATATTGCTTGGAATTTTCTTGTATCTTTTTTATATAAAAAATAAACAAGGTAAGTAATAATCCTACAAAAATAGTATAAGCTATACCAATAATGCCTGCCATAGCTAATAAGAATAATGCGTTTTCTTGTGTGATAATAGGAGTATAATGAATATCTAGAGCAAAATACTTCATTAAAATAAGTGCTCCTATGACATTACATAGTGTAAATAGCAATACCCAGTGCTTAACAAAGTATTTTGCAAGATTATATAGAGAGTTTATAGAATGTTTCTCATCAAGTTTAATGCATAGCTTTTCTAAAAAATCTTTATCTTGATCGTATCCAATATTGGCTTTCTTGTTTGTTTTTATATCTTGATAAATTTCTTTTGCTTTATGCCTTTTAAAATCTTGAAGTAGTGTGCGGGCGGTATAATAAATTTCATTGTCTAGCTCTTTAAGTCTTTTAGACAACTCTATAGTGTATTTAGGAGTTTCTAATAAGTCTTTTTTGTTTTTAATAAGTGTTTCAAGTTTAAAGCTCTTGTGTTTAATGAAATCTGGCTTTGTATTATGATAAAACTCATCTAGCCATTTTATTGTATCTTGATAAGATTTTGTGAAACTATCCCTTTCTTTTAGAAAATCATTCATAAGTTTATTGTAAGTATTTTGCATAATACTGCCTTAAAATATATAGAAGTCTTATTGATAAAATTCTGGCAAATAAAAAATAAATATAAAATTAATTTATGGAAAAATATTTTATTATATAATTAAATATTTTAATCTGTATAAGTAAAGGAGAAAATATGAAAAAAGCGTTATTGGTTTTAGGATTTTCTGGAATTTTATTTGCTCTTCCTCCTCATTTATCTCCAAAAGAAGAGATTAAGGGGATTAATGTAGAGGTTTTTGATAGAGCAAGTTTTTCTCAAAAAAGAGAAGCATTAAAGATTGATTATGAATTTAAAAAGCAAGAACATAAATCGAATGAAAAATATCGCCAAAATGACAGAAAACTAGATTATGATATAAGAATGTTAAGAATTGATTTGCAAGAGGCTAAAAGTATAAGAGATGAAGCAAAGGTTAATACGATTTTGACACAAATTGTAAAACTAGAAGAGAAAAAACGCCTAAACAAAGAAGAAGAAAGAACACAAAGGGAAAAAATCCAATCCCAAAGAATTTCAAAAATTTATCAGCAATTAGGAATACAATAAAATATAGAAATTATCTAGATTGAATTTGGACTTTTTTGGTAGAGGGAATTAGAAGGTATTAAAGAAGACTTTGGATTTTGTGTGGTTTTAGATGTATATAGACACTAGGCTGTATAGGCTTTATCTATATTATCTAAAGCCTTTATATCTTTTTTGGTTTTTAAATCTTTTACACTCCCGAATAATCCTAATTCATTTAATACAACAATCAACCATTTTCTTTCTCGTAAATTAGCACCATAGCCTATGGTTAAAATTTTTTGTGAATCATTATAAGGCAGTGCCCTAAAACCCTCAATAGCTTTAATAAATTTAAAAACATCTTCTAAATATTCTGTATTTTTTGTTGTTTCAAACATCAATTATTCCTTTTTTAATAAGTGCATTTTAGCTCTCTTTTATTACCTTCTAAAAGATAAATGCGTGTTTCTGGATAAGTAGAATTCTCATCAAAATTAAATCTACCATTCCAAAGGGTTATATAATTTTTACCTTGAAACTCCATAACTCCATAAGCTAAATAGCTTAGTATAGGAATCTCAGAATCTAATAGTATTCCTGAAACTTTATTGCTTGG
>NZ_NBIU01000021.1 GCF_003245365.1 Helicobacter valdiviensis | reverse complement strand
AACCAAAGAACTTGTGTGGTGAGTGAGAACTTTAAGACAAACAATCCTTGTATGGCACAAAGAATATAGAGGAAATTCGTATTCAAGACAGATAATAATAGATTAAAGGATTTTTACAAGAGGCACAACCCATAAAGGTTGCTAACCTCTTGAAAAACCCTTTAAAACTCTTATTCTATGCCGTAACTACTAGAATTTATTTAATTCTTGTAACCTTTTAACTTCTAAAAATTTAATAATTTCGCTTATAATCTTTTCTTTGTTGTTGTAAAGTATTTAAAAGGCCAATGTAATTTATATTATTTTATTGTTGTTGCAAGAAGTAAAATAAGAAGCTTCTGAAAAGACTAAAGGGAATGCATTGAAAATAGAAGTTTTGCTTTAAAGCTGCCATATGCTAGAGTAGAATTTTGTTATTAAGACATAGGAGTTTAGATTAACAGTATGGCTTTTATGTGAAACTCTAAAAGATATTAATAAAAGCTATAATGATTGTGAGTTGGTTGTAAGAAGTTTAATATTGAAGAGCTAAAGGTTAAATATTCTCAAAGAGTAAAAGGAACTTTTAGTGATGAGTTTTTGATAAAATCTTTAAAAATGTTTATGTTTTATAAGTTTCAAAGTAAAATTCTAGAAAAATATCAAAGTTGAATGGGTTTTTATTGAGGAGATATATTTTTGGACAGTTCACAAATTTTATCTTTGGCAAGTGCACAATTGACATGGGCAGCAGCATTTGTTGGAATAGCCACTGTTATTACGGCTGTTATTACAATTATCATTACTTATTATTTTAATAGAGATAAAAAGAAACTCATCCAAGAAAGTGCAAATCATTTTTTAGATAAAATAGAGCAAAATGAAACTTTAAGGAATGAATTAATTAATAAAATTCTAAAAGATAAAAATTTCAGTGAAGAATTTGAAAGAATGGTCGATATACACATCAGTGATAAGATGGATAGAATATCTGAAGATATTCAAGAAAAATCAAATATTAAGGGATTGCAATGAAATATAAAGAAATCAAAAATAAAACTCCTTATGAAATCTTAGAAATGCTAGAATTAAAAGAAGCACCTTTTAATCCCTTTGATATTGCTAGAAAGCTTAATATAAAAGTATTAACAACACTTGATTTTGATAAATTAGATACAGAAGGACAAATAAGTGTTAATGATGAAGGGGAGCCTGTTATTTGGATTAATCCAATCAAGAGTGAAACAAGACAGCGATTTACTTTAGCACATGAGCTTGGACATCTGGCTAATGATATTTTACCAAGCATTGACAATCCAATTATTGATAGATACGAGACACTTTATAGAACCAATACTTATGGTGGCAAAGAGACAAAAGCCAATCAATTTGCAGCACAATTATTAATGCCTCTCAAGCAAGTAGAAGACTTTATTGGTGAGTGCAGAGAAAAGAAATCAAATCTAAGTGCGAAAGAAGCCATAGAGATGATTGCGGCAAAATTTGAAGTTTCAAAACAGGCTGTATTTCATAGGCTTAAAAATTTAGGTCTTATTGCATTTGATTATAAATTTCCTTTTTAATTAAGGTGTTAGGATTTATTTCTGGCTTTTTGTAATTTCTTTAGCACTTGGATTTCTTATTTCCTCACTTGCTAGAATGTCTTTAATTTTCTATAATTTATTCCTTGTGATAATGTAGGCTTAGAATGTTTTTAGAGTTGCATAAATGCTCCTTGTTTGTTTGTAAAAGTATTAAGTATAAAATTTTAAAAGCTAAGAAAAAGATTTTAAAGCAGAAGGAGAAATAAGAGCAACAAAAGATTGTTTGTGTTAGAGATCAAGGTGGAAAAAGTAGCACTTAATTTTTAGTGTAAAATGACTTTGATTTTGAAAAGTGGCACTATAAAAGTAAAGCACTTTTTGGCTTTTATTTTTAAGTTTAAAAATAAAAAATTAATGTATAATGATAGCTTTTTTAGGAGTTTTTATAGTTTTATGAATCGTTATAATGCTAGATATTTATTAATTGCTTATACACTTATTGCTTTATTGGGTGCTGTGCTTTTGATTTTGCCTCCTATGCATAAAAATACAATAGATTTTATAGATGCGTTTTTTATGGCTTCTTCTGCTGTGAGTGTTACAGGACTTATTGTTAAAAATACAGGGGCGGATTTTACATTTTTTGGACAACTTGTTTTGATTTCTATCATTCAAATTGGTGGTTTTGGGTATATGAGCGTTACGAGCTTTGTGTATTTGCTCTTGCGTAAAAAGATTGATTATAAAAACCGCCAATTAATCAAAGACAATCTTTCTTTACCAACTATGCAAGGCACAATAGGTTTTATTAAAAAAATGTTTATTTTAGTGTTGCTAATTGAGGCAGTAGGTGCGCTTCTTTTGACAATGCGTTTTATGTTGGAATATCCTTTTTTAGAAGCTTTGTGGCTTGGGATTTTTCATAGTATTTCTGCGTTTAATAATGCAGGGTTTTCTGTATTTGAAAGCGGGCTTATGGCATACCGCGATGATTTAGCGATTAATCTTATCATTACTACGCTTATTATTGCAGGAGGGCTTGGGTATTTGGTTTTGCTTGAATGCTATTATCGTTTGAAAAGAAAAAATGTAAAACTCTCCACTCATACAAAAATTGTGCTTCTTACCACTGCTTTTTTGATTATTACTGCATTTTTATCAGTATTTTTATTAGAGTATAAAAATCCAAAAAGTATTGGTGAGTTTAGTTTGTGGCAAAAGATTTTAAGCTCTTATTTTGCCGCTGTTAATTATAGAACATCAGGATTTAATACGCTAGATTTAAGTCTTTTTCAAGATGCAAGTTTGTTTTTTGGATCTATTTTTATGGTGATTGGTGGAGCCCCTGGAGGAACAGCAGGAGGGATTAAAGTAACTACTTTTGCAATCTTGTTTATTTATACTTTTAGTATTTTAAGAAACTCTAAAGAAGCTATTGTGTTCCATCGCACTATAGCACAAGATACTATTAACCGTGCTTTTGTGATTGTAGCACTTTCTTCGGTGTATATTAGTGTGTGCGTGATGATACTTTCTTTGTTTGAAAATGGTGGAAGTCGTGGATTTTTGGCATTATTGTTTGAGGTTTGTTCGGCATTTGGAACGGTTGGGCTTTCTATGGGAGATGGAGGGATTTTGAGCTTATCAGCAAATTTTGATTCTATGGGAAAATTCATCATCATTCTTTTAATGCTTTCAGGAAAGGTTGGAGTTTTGGCTTTTGCACTTAGTATTGTGGTAGCTAAGAAGAAAACTAGAATCGCTTACCCAGAAACTAAAATTTTAATTTAAAAAGGAAAAAATATGCAAACTTATGGCGTGATAGGATTAGGTAAATTTGGTTATTATATTGCAAGCGGATTGATTAAGCAGGGCAAAAGAGTTTTGATTGCTGATAAAGATGAAGCAGTGGTTAAGGAGTTTGCCGATCTTAGTGAAATGGCTTTTGTGCTTGATTCTACGGATACTCTAGCCTTAAAAGAAGCAGGATTTTCCAACATTGATTTTGCGATTATTTCTATTGGGGAAAATATTGAATCTAGCATTTTAACTTTGATGGCTCTTAAGGAATTAGAAGTAAAAAACATTATTGCTAAAGCAATTACTCCAATCCATGGCAAAATTCTCTCTCGTCTTGGGGCTAGTAAAGTGATTTATCCAGAAAAAGAAGCTTCCCAACATCTTTTGCGAAGCTTCATCGCACACCCAGAATTTGAGCTTGTAGATGTTTCTAATTCCCTTAAAATTATTAAAATTAAAATTAATTCAGATAATGTGGGTATGAATGGAAATGATTTGTTAAATAAAATCATTGCTAAAAAGGAAATAGAACATGCAAAAATTATCGCCATAAAAAAAGATGGCGATAAAGAGTGGGATTTATCTCCAGATCTTAACCAAACCCTTTTTGAAAATACTAAAGTTGTGGTTTTTGGCTTTAGTGAGGCTTTAGAGAAATTTTCACTTTAAAACATTGTAAGATTTTCATAAAAGTCTATTTTATATCCCACTTCTTGCTTATGCAAGATTAGCCCATCAATGCAATAGCTTGTAGTATTGCTTTTTAAATAGCAATGGATAGTTTTTTGGATTCGTTCTAATTTTGTTTTAGTAAGATTAAAAATAGGCTCAAAATTTTCACCACTTTTAACTTCAATAAAATGTAAAACCCCATCTTTTTTAGCGATAATATCAATCTCGCCAAATTTGCTAAAATAGTTTCTTTCTATAATTGTAAAGTTTTCTTTTTCTAAAAATTTAGCGGCAAAGTCTTCAGCCTCTTTGCCTTTTTTGGTGGTGGTGGGGTTTGCTTTTGGTTCTTCTTTGGACTTTGCAAAGAGTTTTTTAAGGCTAATTTTCAAGGCTTATGGATTCTTATCATTACAGGATTAGACTGCACTTCTTCTAGGGTTTTTATTTTAAGGAGTGCGGTTTTTATTTTGGCTTCTTTAGTGGTATGGGTGCATAGAAGCAAAGTGGCACGATTTTGTTTGGAATTTCTTTGTAAGAGTGTGTCAATAGAGATTTGCTCTTCTGCAAAGATTTGTGCCACTTTAGCTAAAACTCCTGATTTATCAAGCACTTCAAGGCGTAAATAATAAGCACTGCAAATTTCTTCTATTTTTTTGAGTTTTAGTCCTTTTTCTATGGAGGTTTTAAAGCCTAGCATAGGAGAACTTTTGGTTCTTGCTATCTCAATAATATCAGAGATTACAGCACTAGCTGTCGCATCTCCTCCTGCTCCTGCTCCATAATAAAGTGTCTCACCCACGCTATCGCCCACCACAGAGATAGCATTCATCACTCCATCTACTTTGCCTATCATTTGGCTTTTAGGAAGTAAAAGTGGATGCACTCTTAATTCCACTTCATCTTTATCTTTTTTGGCAATTCCTACAAGTTTTAGATTATAATCAAACTCTTTGGCAAAGGAAATATCTTCTTGAGTAATTTGCGTAATGCCTTCAATTAGCACATCTTCTGGTTTAGCATCTATTCCATAGGCAATACTTGCTAAAATCAAAAGTTTGTGTGCACTATCAATTCCTTCCACATCAAAAGTAGGATCACTTTCTGCATATCCTAATTTTTGGGCAGTTTGTAAGACTTCTTGGTATTCTACGCCCTCATCTTTCATTTTGGTAAGAATAAAATTGCAAGTTCCATTCATAATTCCACAAATATTTAGAATATGGTTTGCACCCAATCCATCACGCAAAGCCTTGATGATAGGTATCCCTCCTGCTACACTTGCTTCAAAGCCTATGGGCAAATCCCCAGCTATTTTTTGCAAATCATAGCGGTGGTAGGCTAACATCGCTTTGTTGGCTGTAATGAATGCTTTGCCATTTTTTAGTGCTTTTTGGGCAATTAAAAAGGGTTGTTCTACTCCGCCTGTGAGTTCTATTACAATATCAATTTGTGGATCTTCTAAAATGCTATCTATTTCATTGCTAATAGGGAAATCAAAAATCTCCCTTGTTTTGTTAATGTTTTTAATCACTCCTTTTGTGATATTGATTTCACAGCCTGCGCGTGCGCAAATTAGTTCTTTGTTTTCTTTTAAAATCTTAGCTACACTGCTCCCAACAACTCCAAGCCCTATAATACCTATGTTTAATTGTTTTTTTTCTTGCATTGTTTCTCCTAATGCCTTTTTGGTGTGGTTTTAGCGGTTGTCTATGGTTTCTGGATAGAGATCGTGGTTTAATAGACGATAGTGTGCCATTTCCTCATATTTTGTGCCAACTTTTCCATAATTTGCATAAGGATCTATGCTTATCCCTCCGCGAGGAGTGAATTTTCCCCATACTTCAATGTATCTAGGATCTAAAAGGTTGATTAAATCCTGCATAATTGTATTTACGCAATCTTCATGAAAACCGCCATGGTTTCTAAAACTAAATAAATATAGCTTTAAAGACTTTGATTCTACCATTTTTATATCTGGAATGTAAGAAATATAAATCGTTGCAAAATCGGGTTGGTTTGTGATAGGACACAAACTTGTAAATTCTGGACAGTTAAACTTTACAAAATAATCACGGTTTTGGTGAGGATTGGTAAAAGTTTCTAAGAGATTGCTGTCGTAATTAAAGTGGTATTCACTTTGGTTTCCTAAAGCCTTTAGAGCCATATTTTTCCTTTAAATTCTCTTTAAAGCGTTTTTGGCGACCCTTGGAAGATTTGAACTTCCGTAAATACCTAGAAGGGGTATTATCCTTGGCCACTAGATGAAAGGGTCATAGAGATTTTAGCATATTTTATGCTTATAATTCAATTTTTTGTATTTATTCTTTAAGAAGTGTTTGGGGGTTGAATTTGTTTTATAATTTGTAGGAAGATTTTTAAAAGAATTATCATCTAGGATGATTAAAATAAATTTTTATAAAGAAGTAAGGGTAGCAAAATAATAATGAATGTTATTGTATTTGCAAGAATAAGGGAAATACTTATAAAGCAAATTGATTGGGATAAAATCATCAAGCAATCCACTTAAATTTTTAGAGTATGCAAAAATAGTGAGAATAAAAAAGTATTGAATTATGGAGTATAATTGCTACTTATATAAATGGTATTGCATTTAAAGACTTAAGGAATTTTATCTATTGAATTTTTTAAAGTTTTAGTATTTAGATTGCAATATTATTTCTATAAATTTGGATATTTTTGATAATTATTTAATTGGTATGGTTTGTAAATTTCTAAGGTTTGTTTTACAAGAAAAAAGCTTGAGAGTTTTTAAAGGAGCATAAAAGCTCCTTTTTTAAAAGATTAAGCTAGGATATGTTTTAAAACCTCTTTAAAATCTTCTACGGGGTGGATTATCAATCCTTTTTTAACTTCTTCATCAATTTCATCTAAATCCCGTTCAAAGTTTTTCTTAGGGATTAGAACTTCTTTAATTCCTGATTTATAAGCTGCGATTAGTTTTTCTTGCAATCCGCCTATTGGTAACACTTTGCCTCTTAATGTAAGTTCGCCTGTCATTGCGACATCTGCTCTTGCAGGACGATTTGTAAGCAAAGAGGCAAATACACTTGCAATAGCTATACCTGCACTTGGGCCATCTTTTGGTGTAGCACCCTCTGGAACATGTAAATGGATATCAAAGCGATTATAAATATCACTAGGGCTTGGCTTGTATTTTTCTTCTTTTTCTTTGGTGCTTAATGGGATAAGAGAAGAATCGATTTTTAAGGCCTTAGAATCAATAAGTGCTTTTACTACCGAAAAGGCAATTTTTGCACTTTCTTTCATAACTTCTCCCAAACTTCCTGTGAGGTGCAATCCGCCTTTGCCTTTGATTTTGAGTGCTTCAATTTTTAATACATCGCCACCCACACTCGTCCAAGCTAGTCCATTGACAAGTCCTACTTGATTGTTTTTGCTAAGGTTTTCAAATTCAAAAACAATTTTATCTAAGTAGTTTGCAATATTTTTTGGGGTGATTGTGATTTTATCCTGTGGATTTTGTAAAATTTCTTTGGCAATTTTGCGTAGAATTTGCGCGATTTTGCGTCTAAGGTTTCTTACTCCAGCTTCGCGTGTGTATTTTTCCACCAAAACCTTAATGGCAGGTATGCTAAAACTTACTTCTGCATTACTTAATCCATGTTTTTTAAGCTCTTGAGGAATGAGGTATTTTTTAGCAATTTGCTCTTTTTGGCTTGGGGTATAGGAGTTGATGTTAATAAATTCCATTCTATCACGCAGAGGTGCTGGGATTTGTGAAATATCATTAGCAGTAGCTATAAAAATAATCTCGCTTAAATCAATATTGAAATTTGCATAATAATCTCTAAATTCTTTATTTTGTTCAGGATCTAAAATCTCCAAAAGCACAGAGGAGGGATCACCTCTATAAGAATTGTGGATTTTATCAATCTCATCAAGCACAACAATAGGATTCATCTCTTTTGCATCAATAAGCCCTTGGATAATGCGTCCTGGCATTGCACCAATATAAGTGCGTCTATGTCCTCTTAGCTCATTGACATCTTCTAAGCCTCCTAGAGCAATACGGACTAGTTTTCTTTTAAGGGCAGTAGCTATGGAATTTGCTAAGCTTGTTTTCCCAACTCCTGGGGGACCATAAAAACACAAAATTGTGCCTTTATTTTCATTATTTTCCTTGCCCCTTAGGCTTAATAGCTCACGCACTGCAAAATATTCTACAATTCTTTCTTTGGGCTTTTTTAGTGCATAGTGATCTTTATCAAGTTGTTTTTCTACTTCTTCAATTTTTAGGGTTTTGTTAGAGCGTTTGTTAAAGGGGATTTCAAGCATAAGCTCTACATAATTTTGTAAGAGATTTGCATCTGCACTATCAGGGTGCATTCTGCTTAGCTTTGTGATTTGCTTGTTAATCTCTTTATAGGCATCTTTACCCATTGAATTTTTAAGCTTTTCTAGCTTTTGTTTGTATTCTTCTATCTCTGTATCTTTGCTAGCATTAACGCCCAGTTCTTTTTGGATTTGTTTTAGCTGCTCTTTTAGGAAGTATTCTTTGTTAATTTTTTCCATGTGGTGATTAACTTTGTTTTTAATCTCTTTTTGGATTTGTTGGGCTTTGATTTCTTCCATTATGATATCAATGAGGGTTAAAAGACGCTCTTCAGGATCACTTTCTTTAAAAACCTTATAAGCTTGATCGTTTTTTAATCTAGCAGCAGAGGCAATTAAATCAGCAGCACGATTGGGATCCATTGTGTCATGAATGCTTTTTAATAAGTCTTGAGGAAAACTTTGAGAAATATTATAAAGAGTGTTTAGCTTCTCTTTTAAAACTGTAAGCATAGCTTCTATACGGTTTGTGTCATAAGAGCTGGAGAGGATTGGAGAAACTTCTACTACAAGAGGATTAATCATAGAATGGATTTTGCCACGGCTTAATCCTTGAAAGAGAATTTTTACTTTTCCATCGCCTAAAGCTACACGACGCATAATGGTGCCAATCACACCCACATCATAAAAAGAGTTTTCTTCTTCATTGTTTTCTTCCTCTTCATTTTTGGAAGAAGCAATAAAGACAAGTCTATCTTCGCTATTCATAGCTAAATCAATTGCCTTTTGACTTTGCTCATCGCTAATGAAAAGAGGAGCAATCATAAAAGGATATAAAAACATATCCTCTTGGATAATTAAGGGTAATTGTTTTGGGAATTTTCCATAACGATCTAGTTGCATATTTCCTACCATTCAAAGATTTTTTGATACCAAGGAGATTTTGCGTCTTTATAAAAGACATCTTTTATCCAAGCATTTTCATCAATTTTTTGTTGGTAAAAGCTTGCTGCATCTCCTTTGTCTTTTTTGTTGTAAAGTTTGATAATTTCTTTATTAAGACTAAGATTTGCCAATTCTAATCTTAAAAGTATCATATCAGCATAGGGGCGATAGCGAGAGTAAGGATATTTTTGGCTAAATTCTCTTGCAAGTTTGATAGAATCCATTAAAAGCTGTTGGTCTCTATGCTGTTTTGCGAATGCAAAATAATTGGCTTGAAGCTTTAAAAAGTTTGCAAAATCTATATTTTCTTGATCTCCAAAGCGTTTAATAAATTCATCATAGTAAAATCCTGCAAGTAAATATTCTTCATTTTGCATATGTGCTTTTCCTAAAATCAGCATAGCCTCTTTTAATAAAGGAGAATGCAAATGTTCGCTTTGCAAAGAAGTAAAGTAGCTATCTGCTTTTTCTAAATCTCCGTTTTTGATTTCTTTTAGCATATTTTCATACCAATAATCTGCAGGCTTATTGACTTCATCTAGTGCTAATCCACCATTTCTTTTTGAAGAACAACTAGCAAAGATTAAAAGAACGCTAACCATTGCCAAAAAGACTTTAAGATTTTTCATCCTCTTTCCTTTCAAGCTAAATAACCCCTAAAAACTTGACTTTTTTAGGGTTTAAAATAAAAATCTTTAATAAATTAGAGCTTGGATTATATCTAATAGTTTATTAGGGATTTGTAAAATTTTAAAATAAAAATTGATTTTTTACTCTCTTTGCGATAAAATCTCACATCAGGTTAGAACTTCAAATAAAGCACTTTATAAATTAAAGGGGACAACTGAATGGAATTTGTAGTAAAATCACCCATTTTGGGCTTTGAGCATATCCAAAAGATGGTTTTAGAGAGAATTGCAAAAGATGATGAGACTTTTATGCGTCTTAAAAGCCTTGAAAATGATGGAATTTCTTTTACATTAGTCAATCCTTATGCAATGAGGGCGGACTATACTTTTGAGATTCCAGCGCCACTTAAGGCTCTTTTAGAGTTAGAAGGTAAGAGCAATGTAGATGCTAAAAACGATAAATTAGCAACTTTAAATATTGTTTGCATTAAAGAGCCTATTGAGGAATCCACAGTGAATTTTTTAGCGCCTTTGCTTTTTAATTTTGAAAATCAAACAATGGGGCAAGTTGTATTAGAAAGTCATAAATATGTAGATTTTGGGCTTTCTGAACCTATTTCAAAATTTTTTGATTTTAGCAAAAAAGCTGAATAGTATTTTTTGATTTTGGATATTTTGTGGAATCTTTACTGATTATTGGTTATGGAAAAATGGCAGAAGCTCTATGTATGGGGTTAAAAGAGCATTATGCAATTAGTGTTAGCGGTAGAGATAGCAAGAAAATAGAAGCATTTTGCCAAAAATTTGGGGTTTTGCCTCTTAGGTGCAAAGATAATAGAATTGATATTTCTTCTAAGCAAGTTGTTTTGTGTATCAAGCCTTATGCGTTAGAGGCATTTAGCTATGAGGGTTGTGCTAAGGGCGTGTATTCTATTTTAAATGCTGTGAGCGTGGATACACTAAAAAAGAAATTAGAAAGTGATGGTTATGTCCGTGCAATGCCAAATGTTTGTGCTAGTGTGAGTAAGAGTGTAACAACTTTATGTGGAGATGAAAGCCATAAGCAAAAAGCAATAGAGATTTTTTCTGCGATTGGTAAATCTGTATGGATAGAAGAAAAAAATATGCCTATTGCAGCTGCACTTGGTGGGTGTTCCCCTGCATTTTTGGCTTTGGTTGCGGAAGCTATGATGGATTGTGGGGTGGCTTATGGGCTTACAAGAGTGCAATCTAAAGAAATTGTAGAAGGATTGTTCGCAGGCTTTGGAGAACTTTTGCAAAAAGAACACCCCGCACTTTTAAAAGAAAGCGTGATGAGTCCTGCTGGATCTACTTCACAAGGCGTGATGAGTTTAGAAAAAAATGCACTAAGAGGCATTTTGCAAGAAGCAATTTTGGCTTCTAAGAATTTTGCTTAAGTTTGAAAATTATTGCACTTTTAGGGGGTAGTGGCTCTGGGAAAACAGAGCTATCTTTAGAGATTGCTACAAGGTTTCCTAGCATAATTTTGTCTTTAGATTCTCTTAGTATTTATAAAGAAATTGATATTGTCTCTGCTAAACCCACTTTAAAAGAAAGAGAAATTGCATTGCATTTTGGCATAGATGTTATAAAGCCTAATGAACTAAGTAATGTGCAAATTTTTATGTCTGAGTTTCAAAAGGCTAAAAGCTTTGCAAAGCAGGAAAATAAAAACTTATTGATTGTTGGGGGGAGTAGCTTTTATTTAAAGAGTTTGCTAAGTGGAATTTCGCCTTTGCCTCTTATACAACAAGAGCATAAGAGAGAAATTGCAAATATTGTTGAACCTTATAATTTTTTAGAAAAAATAGATAGCATTTATGCAAAAAATCTTAAAAAAGGCGATACTTATAGAATACAAAGGGCTTTGGAGATTTATTTTGCGACAAATTTGCCACCAAGTGAATATTTTGCAAAAAATCCACCCAAGCCAATTTTAAAAGATTGTATGATTTTTGAAATCTTTTTAGAAAGAGAGATTTTAAAAAAACGCTTAGAACTAAGAACTAAAAAAATGTTAGATTTAGGGTTGATAGATGAGATTAGCACTCTTATGCAAAAATATGGCAAAGAACAGCAATGGATTAAGAGTGTGGGGGTTAAGGAGAGTGTGGAATTTTTGGAAGGTAAAATCCATTTGCAAGAGTTAGAAGAGCTTATTTGTTTGCATACTTTACAGCTTGCAAAGCGACAAAAAACTTTTAATAAAACACAATTTAAAGAGCATTTAAGAGCAGATAAAAGTGTGGTTTTTGAAGCAATTTGTAAAGAATTAAAAGATAAGGAATAATATGGCGTGGTTTTTGATAATTTTTGGCGGTTTGGTAGAGATTTTTTGGGTGAATGGTTTGAAATATTCTACGACTTATGTGGGTTATACTTTTACGATTTTAGGGATTTGCACCTCTTTTGTTTGCATGATTTTAGCTACTAAGAAGATTGAAGTTAGTATTGCTTATTCTGTGTTTGTAGGAATTGGGGCTAGTGGAGTAGTTTTAGGAGAGATTTTATTTTTTAATGCACCTTTTAATTATTTGCAGATTGCTTTAATTGTGGTTTTGTTAATTTGTGTAATAGGATTAAAGCTTGTAAGTAAAGAGAGTGATAAAGAAGATTCTAAAGCAATTTCAGAAATTAGCAAAACATTAAATTTAGATGAAATAGAAGAGCAAATCCAAGCAATGCAGGAGCAAAAATGAGTTGGATTTATTTGTTGTTGGCAGGACTTATGGAGATTGTCGGAGTGGTTGCATTAAAATCTTATGCACTTAGTGGGAAAAAGATTTTCTTGGTGGGAATTGGAGTGCAGTTTGCACTTAGCTTGTTTTTGCTAACTTTAGCATTAGAGGGTATTAGCGTGGGTGTGGCTTATGCGATTTGGACAGCGATTGGGACAGCAGGGGGTGTGATTGTTGGGATTGTTTTTTATAAAGAATCTAAGTCTTTTTGGAAAATCTTTTTTATTGTTATGATTATACTTTGTAGTGCTGGGTTGAAGTTGCTTAGTTGATTTTTTAAAGAGTTGTGAATATTTTATAATTTTTAGGTTAGAATATAACAAAAAATAAACTCTTTAGGATTTAGATTATGCGAAGTGATATTATTAAAAGTGGCTATCAAAGAGCACCTCATAGAAGTTTGCTTAGAGCCACAGGGTTAAAAGATTCTGATTTTAATAAACCCTTTATTGGTGTGGCAAATAGCTATATTGACATTATTCCGGGGCATTTTTTCTTAAACAAATACGCAGAGATTGTAAAAGAAGAGATAAGAAAGGCTGGTGGTGTGCCTTTTGAGTTTAATACCATTGGCGTAGATGATGGCATAGCTATGGGGCATGGCGGTATGCTATACTCTCTGCCAAGTCGTGAATTAATCGCTGATGCAATAGAAACTGTGATGAATGCACACTCTCTTGATGCGATGATTTGCATACCAAACTGCGATAAAATTGTGCCCGGAATGCTTATGGGTGCGTTACGCGTAAATGTGCCAACGATTTTTGTAAGTGGTGGACCAATGCTAGCAGGCAAGCTAGAAGATGGCACAATCTTGGATTTAAACTCCGCATTTGAGGCAGTGGGTGCGTATGCAAGTGGCAAGATTGATGAGAAAAGACTGCATGAAATAGAGTGCAATGCCTGTCCTAGCGGTGGGAGCTGTAGTGGTATGTTTACAGCAAATTCTATGAATACGCTTTGTGAGGCTATGGGAGTGGCATTAGAAGGTAATGGAACAATTCCGGCTTTGACAAAAGAGCGTGAGGAGCTATTACGAAAGGCTGCAAGAAGGATTGTAGAGATTGCTTTGAGTGAGGAGAAAAGCGAAAAATTTAGATTCCGCAATATCCTAAACAAAAAAGCCATTACAAATGCCTTTGTTGTGGATATGGCAATGGGCGGGAGCACAAATACCGTGCTTCATATGTTAGCAATAGCAAAAGAAGCTGAGGTTGAGTTTGACTTAAACAAAATTAATGAAATTGCTAAAAATGTAGCCCATATCGCTAAAATCGCCCCAGCACTTAGTAGTGTGCATATGGAGGATATAAATAAGGCGGGGGGAGTTTCTGCAGTCATCAACGAGGTAGCTAAGAGAAATTCGTCTTTGGGTATGCAATGCGACAAGATTGAAGATTTTTCAGGAGGCACGGACGCCAAGTCTGCTAACCTCCAAAAAAATCTTCAAAACTTGCACAGCCACACCGCAAATACTGGAATTTGTGGAGGGGGGTTGGAGATTGATAACTCCATTTTACACCTTGATGCACTCACAATCACTGGTGAGACTTTAGGGGAGCGCATAGTAAATGCACAGATAAAAGACACTAGCATTATCCGCACAAATGAAAATGCTTACTCGCAAGTTGGGGGGCTAAAGATTTTATTTGGCAATTTGTGCGAGCAAGGTGCAGTGCTAAAGGTGGCAGCAGTGGCAGATTCTATGAAAGAATTTGTCGGCACTGCTGTATGCTTTAACTCCCAAGAAGAGGCGATTAAAGGCATTGCAGGAGGAAAGGTAAAGGCGGGAAATGTCGTAGTTATCCGCTATGAAGGACCAAAAGGAGGTCCAGGAATGCAAGAAATGCTAAGTCCAACAAGCCTTATTATGGGAATGGGTTTAGGAGAGAGTGTGGCATTAATCACTGATGGACGCTTTAGCGGTGCGACGCGTGGAGCGTGCATTGGACATGTAAGCCCAGAAGCAGCAGAAGGTGGGCTTATAGCACTTATTGAAGATGGTGATAAAATAGCCATTTCTGTAAGCAAGGGAAGTTTAGAATTGCTTGTAGATTCTAAAATTATAGAATCTCGTCGCGCCAAGTGGAAACCGATAAAAAAGGAGATTAAAAGCAAATGGCTTAAGCGCTATTCATTGCTTGTAAGCAATGCAGCAAATGGTGCGGTGCTAAAGACAGAGCTTTAATGTAGGGCTAATTATAAAGGGGTTTTATTATTGCTATGGATTAAGCGGATTAGCTCCAAAGCGATTCTCCCCTTCTGTGCCTTTTTGTAAGCAGAATATTAAGAATATTAAAATAACAAAAAAACCAATATAGGGCATTAGACAAAGCAATAGCAACCAACCTGATTTGTTTATATCATGCAAACGCCTAATAAAAACCGCCAAACTAGGAATAACAAAAGCTAATGCAATAAAGTAAAAGATTTCACTCTTCAATATTCCAGCCAATATTCCTAACAACAAACAAATAAATAAAATAATTGAAACCACCAAAACTCTGAGCGAGAAGCCCTGCCATCAATTTTTAAATAACCAGTGCTTAAGCAGTATTTCACAGATTCTACAAAAGTCATATAGTCCCCAAAATAAAATTTTTCTAAAATATTTAAGCAATTTGCATTATTGCATTTTTTAAAAGTGTTTATAATTTATGTGTTGAATATATGTTGCTAACCATGTTATAGTGAGTGAGAATACAAGGCATTACTTTTGAACTAACAAAATCTTCTTTGATAATTGGCTATTAATGTGGCGATTTTGAAGCTTATTTGTGAGTTTTTAATGGTTTTTATCTTCTTGGTAAGAAAAAAGCAATATAGTTCAATCAAAGTTGTGTCTATTGTGAAATTCTATTATATACAATGCAGTAGTAATGTTTGTGATATTTTTTATATTTATCTTTTGGTAATATGGCAAAAAGTTAAATGTTTAATTTAAGAGATTGGCATATACCACAACACAAACCCTACAAAAACAACAAGTGATAATAAAAATGCACTTAAAAGTCTATTTGTAATTGCAGTTGCCACAAAAACAAAGGCTAAAAGTGCGAGTTTTACTACATCAATTAGTGCAAATCCGCTTACAAACATACCAATATCTTTACCTAAAAATGCAGTAGCATACACAATAGCCCCAAGCATAGCTTGTGTGCTATATGTCAAAAACCTATAAAACACTCCATCTTGATTGCTTAAAAATGCACTTTTAGCAAAGAAAAATGGCAAGATGCGAAAAATAAATATACTTAGTGCAGAAAAGATTAATAAAGCCCAAAAACTCATGCTATACCTCCTTTTTTCTTTGAATTTCATCAAAAATAACCATAAAAAGCCCTATCACAAAAGGCAAAATCAGTAAATAATAGCTAGGTGCAAAAGCTAATCCAAAAGGAGCAAGTAAGAATCCTAAGAAGTAAGAATTTACTTCTTTTAAATTTGGATAATGTTTAGCTGCTAGTCCAGTAAATTGCAAAGGAAGCACAAGGGCGATAATTTCTTTTAATTGTGGAGAGTTAAGCGATGAGCCTGTCTCATATCCTATGGCAGTAGAGAGCAAAGACACAAGCCAAATAGGAATCCCAAGTCCTAAAAAGTAAGCAAATGGGTGGGAGCTTGACTTTTTAAAATATGAAATACAGCCACTAAAAACAGAAGGGCAAATAATGATGCTGCTTAGGCTTAGTCTAAAAATACTTTGATTTTTAAAATAAGGTGCTAAAGTCGCACTCATAAGTAAAAATCTAGCATTCATTGCTAAAATTAGAGGGATTAAAATATATCCCTCATGATAACTTTGCACGAGCAAAAACTGCAAAGGGGTGGAGAAAACAAAAAGCGTGGTAGAGAGTGTTTCAAAAAAGCTTAAAGAGTTTGCATAGCCGTTTGCTCCAATAGAGAGATATAAAAATATAAAAGATACACCAAAAATAGCGGAATCTTTTAGTCCATCTATAAAATAATTTTTCATGCGCATTCCTTGTTTTGAAAGTGTAACCCTTTGCTTCTTATCAAAATTCTTGGTTTTTCTATATCTTGTTTTATGTTATTTAATTTATCCCTGCCATGCAACACTTGCTTATTTTTTATAATCAAAAACGAGCCAACTCCATTAAACTTACTTGTATTAATTTTAGTTTCTATGATATTTCTTAAAATCTCTATGATATGCTGTGAATTTGTATCTAAACCTAGCATTCTAAAACCTATATTCGTATCGTTTCTAAAATCTAAATTAAATTTTAATATATTGTTGTATGTTATTAAATTTTTTATTGTTTTTTTGATGCAAGACACATTTTTGCCAGATATAAATTCTGCTTTAGCTTTTAGGAGCATTGTTAATTCTTCATCATTTAATAGATTTATTATTTCTTTTATAGGTAAATAATTTGTTGGGGTATTGCTTAAATCTTTGCAAATGCTTAAAGAAAGTAAATCTATATCCCTATTTTCATAAATATCATCACTATGTAAGGATATTGCTCCAACTCCACCACCCCATTCCTTGTAATCAAAAGCATTTTCTTTTAGGCATAGCCATTTGTGATTTTCGTATTCATAATGTATGTCTATAAGTCCAAAAATATCAGATAAGCTTTCATGGACTATATAGTGTAGCTCTAAATTACTTTCTTTTAGTATATTATTGATAATGACAGCAGAAGCAAATTTGTCATCAAATTGTCTTATCTTTATTAAATCTTCTTCTTTGATGTTGTCTAATAGGAGGCTTATAAAACTAGCTTTTTTAAAAGATGAGGGTTCTTGTATATTTTTTGTCCCTAACCACCACATTTCTATTTTTTTTGAAGATATGATAAGTCTATATTAATTTCATATTGTTTAGCACAATATTCTCTTATAAGTTCTATCATTATTTTCTCCTTATATACAATCAAAATAAATATAACATTTATATAAGTATTTTGGTTAAATATTTTTTTAATTTTTGTATTTTTTAGTTAAGATTGTTTCTAATTTACAATATTAATAATGATTTTAAGTCTTTATAGTTACAAGGTGTTGCAATGGCTTTATATGACAGTATCTTGAGTATTTTGATACTAAGATTTTAGCAATTCTTTAAAAATATTTGTAGTCATATAAAGAAAAATATCACTGCAATTAAGCATAGCAGAGTGTAGTATCTAAAAGGAAATGATTAAGATTTTATAGTGTAAGGGAGGAGTTTTGCGATAAACTTAAGAGCAAAAGCCCTGCAATAAGGCTATCTAATCGCTCTAATTGCATTGAATAGGGCAAGCAATGCTACGCCAACATCGCCAAAAAGTGCTACCCAAAGATTTGTTAATCCAAAGGCACCTAAAATCATAATTAACACCTTAACTCCTAGTGCAAAAATGATATTTTGCCAAAGAATTTTTCTTGTTTTTTTTGCAATGCTTAGGGCTTTTGGAATCTTGTTCAACTCATCGTTTAAAATCACAATATCAGCCCCCTCTAATGCCACATCGCTACCCATTTTACCCATAGCAATCCCAATATCACAAAGTGCCAAAGAGGGTGCATCATTGATACCATCTCCTACAAAAATAACTTTCTTGCCTCTTTGCCTTTCTTTGTGAAGAATGGCTTCTAGCTTTTCTGCTTTATCTTTGGGTAAAAGATCGGAATAATATTCAGTAATACCGATGTTTTTGGCAACTTCCTCTACGACACTTTGTTTATCTCCACTAAGAATGAGAAGATTTGAAATTCCTTCTTTTTTGATTTTTAAAATAGCTTCTTTGGCTTCTTGCTTAATAGCATCACTAAGGAGGATAGAGCCACAGAGTTTATTATCATAACTAATAAAAATCTGTGCTTTTTTGTGGTTATCTTCTTGCAAGTTTATATTGCATATTTTGCTGATAAAGCGTGCGTTTCCTAGAGCGATTTGCTTATTTTCTAATAAGGCACTTATTCCATTGCCTGCAATCTCTTTAATAGAACTTAAATCTTGCTTGAATTCAAGATAAGGAAGATGGGAAGAGTTAATTGCTTTAGCAATAGGGTGATTTGAGTTTTGTTCTAGTAGTTTTGCTATCCCTAGTATAAAGTCTTTGTTAAAATCATTGTAGGTAATGATATCTTCTATGATGAGTTCCCCTTTTGTAAGAGTTCCTGTTTTATCAAAAACGATTGCATTTGCATAAAAAAGAGATTCTAGATAACTTGAACCTTTGATTAAAATCCCTTCTTTGCTTGCCTTGCCAAGTGAAGCAAAAAAGGTTAAAGGAATAGAAACTACAAGAGCACAAGGACAAGAAACGACAAGAAAGATAATTCCTCTATAAAGCCAAGTATTAAAACTTTCCTTAAATCCCTCTATGAAACTATTAGGGTGGATAATTCCAAAATAAAGAGTAGGAAAGATAATAATGCTAAGTGCAAGCAGTGTAACACAAGGCGTGTAATATCTAGCAAATTTAGTGATAAATTCTTCGCTTTTGCTTTTTTTGCTACTACCTTCTTCTATAAGTTTGATGATTTTAGAAAAAGCCGAATCTTCATAGCTTTTAGTGGCTTTTAAGTGGAGCGTGCCATCAAGATTGATACCGCCTGAGAGAAGAGAATCACCCTCTTTTACGCTTTTAGGGAGAGATTCACCATTGAGTGCGGAATTATCAATGCTGCTTTCACCCTTTATAATAACTCCATCTGCTGGGATTCTATCTCCTGCATAAAGCACGATAATATCATCTTCTTTTATATCTTTTGGATCTTTGGTGGATATTTCTCCATTGTATAGAATTTTTGCATTTTCTATTTTTAAGGAAGCAAGATTTGCAATGGAGGCTTTAGATTTTTCTACGATTTTACCCTCTAATGCTTCACCTACGCGATAAAAAAATAAAATAGCAACCGCTTCAGCACCATCTCCAATAAACCAAGCTCCAAGACTAGCTAGTGCCATTAGGCTATTTTCATTAAAAAATTCACGCCTAATTAATCCTAAAAATGCTTCTTTTAAAATGCCAAATCCTAAAATAACATAGCAAAAAATATATAAATATTCTAAAAAGTTTAATGTTAAAGGTAGGATTTTAAAATCAACCCCTAGTGTAAATAGATAAAGCAAAATCCCAAAATAAAGTAAAAGTTTTTGAAATGCAAAAGCCTGGCTTGTTTTTGAGCTTTTGCAAGCACCCTCACAACAACAATTTCCCATAAGTAATCCTTTAAATTTCTATTAGATGTTCTAAACCTAATTCAATAATTTTTTCAATATGTTCATCATCTAGCTCATAAAATACTTCCTTTCCTTGTTTTTGGTATTTTACAAGTCTTGCTTGACGCAAAATTCTTAATTGATGCGAAACAGCAGAAGGCGAGAGATTAAGGCTAGAAGAAATCTCGCTTACGCAAAATTTACCTCTTTGCAGAAGGCTTAAAATTAAAATTCTAGAAGAATCGCCAAAGATTTTAAAAAACTCGGCTAACTCATAGAGTAATTCCTCTTTGGGCAAATTTTGAAGAGCATTTTTTAAGTTTTCCTCTCTTTTAGTGCAAGAATCGCAAGTTTCCATATTGTTGCCTTTTTGATTTTTTTAGGTTTAAATTCTATATATGAATATATGTTCATATAATTATATATAATTCCATAAAAGAAAGTCAAGAAGTATGGTAGGGATTTTGTGCGTTTTATAGAGAATATTATAAGAATTGTTTTTGAGTAAAATTTTTGAAAAATGTGGCAATTTAGTGTGTTTGGGGAATGATAGAGTTTTATGCAATTTTGAATTTGGGTGTTAAATTGAGTAAAAAGAAAGATGATTTTAAAAATTAAACAAACTTGTAGGGGATTAAAAAATATAAGGATGCTGTTGGAGAATTTTTTAAGTTTATGCTTTGTGGTTTCAAAAGGTTACAATAAAATCCAATGAAAAAATATTTATAATCTATAAAATAAGCTTTAAAAAATTAAAGTAATTTTAGGTATTTAGCTCTTCTTTAGTAAATATAGACAAAATTCCTTTAAAAACTCTTGCAAAACTAAAGAACATTAAAGTAATTTTTTTTTACAATTAGCCATTTTGTTTTTGAAAATAACCTTTTATGTTATGAAATTTAAGAAGCACAAAGGAGATAGAATGAAAAAGATGCTTTTATCTTTAGCATTAGTGTGTGGCGTTATGGCAAATGCAGAAGATGTAAAAATAGGTGTAGTTTTGCCTATGAGTGGTGCAGTAGGTGGTTTTGGTGAGCTTGGAAAAAGAGGGATTGATTTGGCTTATGAAGCTAAAAGCACCACTAAAAATGGAGATAAAATCCAAATCATTCTTGTAGATAATAAAAGCGATAAAATTGAATCTGCAAATGCTATGCAAAAGCTAGTTTCTAGTGATAAAGTTAGTGTGGTAATTGGTCCTATGATTTCTACCAATGCACTTGCAATGACAAAGATTGCAGATGATAATAAAACTCCATTAATCTCCCCAGTAGCGACAAATGATAGAGTAACAAAAGGGAAGAAATATGTTTCAAGAATTTCTTTTGCGGATAGTTTTCAAGGAATTATTGCGGCAAATTTAGCAATTAAAGATTTAGGAGCTAAAAAAGTTGCTATTTTATTTGACAATAGCAGTGATTATTCTATCGGACTTGCAAAAGCTTTTAGAAGACAGATTAAAAAGCTTGGTGGAGAAGTTGTGATTGAAACAAATGCGCAAGCTGGAACCCATGATTTTAAAGCGCAACTTTCAAGCATTAAAGCAAAAAATCCAGATGCACTTTATTTGCCTATTTATTATACAGAGGGTGCTTTGATTGCTTCTCAAGCACAACAGCTAGGTTTAAAGGTGCCAACTATTGGTGGAGATGGATTAACTTCTAATAAAATTTTCTTTGAAATTGCAAAAGAAGCAGGTGAAGGCTATATGGTAACAGATTATTACTCCACAAGTAGTAAGCAAACAGCAGAAGGAGAGAAGTTTATCAAGGCTTATCAAGATAAATATAAAGAAGAAGTAAGCACTTTTAGTGCAATGCTAGCAGATGCTTATGGTGTAGCAGTGCAGGCAATTGAACAATGTGGCGCTAAAGATAAAGAGTGTATCAATGACAAAATTAGAAATGTAAAAGATTATGAGGGAATTAGTGGTAAATTCTCTTTAAATAATGGTGAAGCAATTAGAAGTGCCG
This sequence comes from Helicobacter valdiviensis, assembly GCF_003245365.1. Taxonomy (GTDB): domain Bacteria; phylum Campylobacterota; class Campylobacteria; order Campylobacterales; family Helicobacteraceae; genus Helicobacter_D; species Helicobacter_D valdiviensis. The sequence goes on along the minus strand of NZ_NBIU01000021.1, from coordinate 16,140 downwards.
TTATTAATGAAGTTAAAAATGGAAAATTGGTGTATAAAACCACCATTGAACCTTAATTAGGGTAGGATATTGGATAGTTTAACTTTCTTTCAACAGTGTATTAATGGTTTGAGTTTGGGCAGTATGTATGCCCTTATTGCAATTGGCTATACAATGGTGTATGGTTGTTTGCGTCTTATTAATTTTGCCCATGCTGATATTATGATGGTGGGAGCTTTCTTTAGCTTTTTTGGAATGAGTTCTTTTGGGCTACCTTTTTATGCTTCTGCAGCATTGGCAATTCTTTTTTGTATGCTCTTAGGTATGGGGATTGATAAGGTTGCTTATATGCCTTTGCGAAGTGCCCCTAGAATTTCTATGCTAATTACTGCAATTGGTGTAAGCTTCTTTTTAGAAAATCTTTTTAGCGTTGTTTTTGGTTCTTCGCCTACTGCTTATGAGGCACCTGCATTTTTTTCACAAAACATTCAATTTCTTGGATTGAATTTTATGAGTATCACGATTATTATTCCTATTGTAACACTTGTTTTGCTTGTGGTGCTTTTGCAATTTCTTTATAAAACTAAGCAAGGTATGGCAATTAGAGCTACAGCATTTGATATTAATACAGTGCGTCTTATGGGGATTAATGTAAATAATATTATTGCGCTTGTTTTTGCTATAGGGAGTATTTTGGCAGGAATTGGTGGTATTTTTTATGCTATTTCTTATCCTACCATTACACCTTTAATGGGTGTTTTGATTGGATTAAAAGCATTTGCTGCTGCAGTTTTAGGTGGTATTGGAAGTGTAGGAGGTGCAGTTTTAGGCGGCTTTATTTTAGGCTTTACAGAAATTATGGTAGTTGCATTTTTTCCAGAATTTAGTGGATACAAAGATGCCTTTGCGTTTTTATTTTTAATACTTGTATTACTTTTCCGCCCAGTTGGTATTATGGGTGATTGGCGTTTAGAAAAAAGTAGATTTTAAGGGAAGTGTATGGGAAAATTACAGAAATTTTATCAACCAAATTCTATGGGTTCTACCCTAAGTCTTCATCTTTTTATCTATTTTTGTATGGTTATATTTTTATTTGCATCGCAGACTTTTTTCAATGATTATTCTTTAAGAATTCTTAATACTATTCTTATTTTTGTTATCTTGGCTGTGAGTTATAATCTTATCAATGGAGTTACTGGACAACTTTCTTTGGAGCCTAATGGATTTGTGGCAGTAGGTGCTTATGTTACAGCACTTATGTTGCTTGGAGAGGATTTAAAATGGGATATGTTCCAAGAAGCTGATCCGCATCCATTAGTGCTTATGATGAGTTCAGAATTACTTCCTGCCTTGCTTCTTAGTGGAGGTGTTGCTGCACTTTTGGCGGTATTATTGTCTTTTCCAGTATTTAGAGTAAGGGGAGATTATTTAGCAATTGTAACCCTTGGATTTGGATTTATTATTAAAATCTTAGCAACTAATAGCCCAGAATTTACAAATGGTGCAATTGGATTAAATGATATACCCAATAATCAAGATAGTATTGTGCAAGGGATTGAGGGCTTTTTGCTTTCTTTGACGCAAGAGGGTTCTATTTTGCCAGAGTTTTTAAAACCTGCTGTGGCATATATCTATGAACATTCTTTTAGCAATGGAGCTAATATTACAGTATTGTTTTGGAGTGGGATTTTAGCGGCTGTTTCTGTGATTTTGATTTTACAGATTGTTTATTCTAAATATGGGCGTGCTATGAAAGCTGTAAGAGATGATGAAGATGCAGCGATTGCTATGGGGATAAACACTCTTAAAATCAAAACCTTTGCATTTTCTACAAGTGCCTTTTTAGAGGGTGTAGGTGGGGGATTAATGGCAGTTATGCTAACTACTATTGATCCTAAAATTTTTGGTTTTGAGCTTACATTCCAGCTTCTTATTATTATTGTTTTAGGTGGGCTTGGTAGCACAAGTGGAGCGATTATTGGTGCGATTTTAGTAGTAGGTGGTGGAGAATGGCTTAGATTTTTAGATCAGCCTTTAGTATTTTTTGGAGAAGATTTTGGTTCTTATCCGGGCTTAAGAATGGTGTTCTTTTCTGTGATTTTAGTGGTGATTATGCTTTTTGCACGCGAGGGAATTATGGGCAAAAAAGAAATTTGGGATTTAAATCCTACAAAAAGATTTTCTTTTTTAAAAAGGAGTAGAGCATGACTCCTTTATTACAGCTAGAAGATGTAAGTATTCAATTTGGTGGCTTAAAAGCGATTGATGGAGTGAGTTTTTCTATTAAAGAAAATGAAATATTTGGACTTATTGGGCCTAATGGAGCAGGAAAAACAACAATGTTTAATATCATTACTGCAAACTATAAGCCCACAAGTGGAAAAGTTACTTTTATGGGTAAAAATATTTCAAAATATAAGCCTAATACCATTGTAAATTTAGGAATTGCAAGGACATTTCAAAATATTAGACTTTTTTCCTCTATGAGTGTTTTAGAAAATGTATTGATTGGTTTTCATAATGAAGCTAGATATACTTTTTTTGAGGCTGTTTTTAGGGTGGGGAGATTTTTTAAAGAGGAAAAAAGAATTAAGCAAAGGGCAATAGAGCTTTTGGAGTATTTGGGTTTGCAAGATTCTATTTATCTACCAGCAGATTCTCTAAGCTATGGGAATAGTCGTAAAGTAGAGATTGCAAGAGCATTGGCAACCAATCCAAAATTACTTTTGTTAGATGAGCCTGCAGCAGGTATGAATCCAAAAGAAACTGAAGAACTTTGTGAATTAATTTTTAAAATGAAAAAAGACTTTAATTTGAGCGTAATGTTAATTGAACATGATATGCCTTTTGTGAATAAGTTGTGTAGTGAAGTTTTGGTATTAGATTATGGCAAAAAACTCTTTAGTGGAAAACCACAAGATGCTATCAATAATAAAGAAGTAATAGCTGCTTATTTAGGAGATTATTATGTTGAGAATTGAAAATCTTGAAGTGCATTATGGACTTATTGCGGGTTTAAAAGGGATAGATTTTCATATTGAAGAGCATGAGATTATTACTTTGATTGGTAGTAATGGAGCAGGTAAGACTTCTACTTTAAATGGAATTGTCCACAGTGTAAAAACTAAAGGCAAAGTGCGTTTTTTTGGTGCAAATATTTCTAATGTGCCTACACATAAGATTATTCAAAGAGGCATAGCGCTTGTGCCAGAAGGTAGGAGGGTTTTTACAAATTTAAGTGTAGATGAAAACTTACGCATGGGTGCATACAATAATGATGAAAACTTTGAAGTTATGCAAGAAAAAATGTATCGCCTTTTCCCACGATTAAAAGAACGCTATAAACAAATGGCAGGAACGATGAGTGGCGGAGAGCAACAAATGCTTGCAATTGCTAGAGCATTAATGAGTGAGCCAAAACTTTTAATGTTAGATGAGCCAAGTTTGGGCTTAGCTCCCAAAGTTGTTGGTGAGCTTTTTGAGATTATTACAAATTTAAAAGAAAATGGAATTACAGTGCTTTTGGTAGAACAAAATGCATTTGCAGCCTTAAAGATTGCTAATAGAGCTTATGTTTTGGAAAATGGAAAAATTGTATTGCATGATAATGCCCAAAATCTTCTAAAAGATCCAGAGATTAAAAAGCGTTATTTGGGCGGTTAAATATCAAAATTATTCTTTATTGGGCAAAATAGAGATTTTAGAGGCGATTTGTATTTTAAGAAAATATTTGTTAAAATCAATAGTTTAACAATATTAATTTTTGGAGTAAAAGCAAAATGAGCTTGAAAGTAAATAAAATAGATAGTGCCAATGCAAGTGCAGAGGCAAAAATCCCACAAGAGCTACTAGAGAAAAAGCTAGAAGTTGCTGCAAAATCTGCTAGTAAAAATTTAAAAATTGATGGTTTTCGTAAAGGACATGTTCCAGTAGCAGTGGTAAAAGCTCGTTATGGAGAGAGATTAGAAGAGGATGCACAAAGAGCATGTGTGCAAGATTTGCTAAAAGATATTTTAAAGGAATTGAACTTAGAGCCAAGTGCTTTAATTGGCGATCCTAGAATTACAAAATTTGACAAAAAAGAAGATGGAATTGAATTAACCATTGAGCTTAGCTTAACGCCTAGTATTGAGCTTGGTGATTTAGACAAATGTGTGCCAGAAGTGAAAATTCCAGAAGTTACAGAAGAAGATATTTCTAAAAGATTAGAAGATATTGCAAGTGCAAGAGCTCCTTTAGTGGGTATTAAAGATGCAAGACGCAAATTAAAAGAAGGTGAATTTGCTAAAATTGACTTTGAAGGCTTTGTGGATGGAGAAGCGTTTGAAGGTGGAAAGGCAGAGGGTTATCTTTTGCAAATCGGTAGCAAGTCTTTTATAGAGGGCTTTGAAGATCAACTTATCGGTATGAAAGTGGATGAAGAAAAGGAAATTAATGTAACTTTTCCAGAAAATTATCAAGCTAAACATTTAGCAGGAAAACCTGCAGTATTTAAAGTAAAATTACATGAAATTCAGACAAAGGGTAAAATAGAAATTGATGATAATTTTGCAAAAACTCTTTTGCTAGAAGAAAAAGATGTAAGCGTAGAAACTTTGAAGGAAAAAATTAAAGAACAAATCCAAAGAGAGAAAAAGCAACATCTCTATAACACAGAGTTAAAAGAAAAACTAATCAATAATCTTGATTCAAGCATTAATTTTGACTTGCCAAAACTTATTGTAGAGCAAGAAATGGATTTGGTGTTTAGAAATACATTTATGGCTTTGAGTAAAGAAGAGCAAGAAAAATTAGCAAAAGATACAGAAGCATTAAAAGCTAAGCGTGAAGAGCAAAGAGAAAATGCACAAAAAAGTGTGAAAATTACATTTATTGTAGATGCAATTGCTAAAAAAGAGGGTATTAATATCCCAGATAATGAAGTGATTAATACTATTTATTATGAAGCAATGGCTATGGGTCAAGATCCAAAAGCAATGCTAGAATATTATAAAAACAATAATTTAATCCCAGCAGTAAAAATGGCAATGCTAGAAGATAGAATTCTTACTAATTTACTGGATAAGTTGGCAAAATGAGTTATTATGTTCCTGTAGTCATTGAAAAAACAGGGCGTGGAGAGCGGAGCTATGATATTTACTCACGCCTTTTAAAAGACAGAATTGTTATGTTGAGTGGAGAAATTAACGATGTAGTAGCTTCTTCCATTGTAGCACAATTACTTTTTTTGGAGGCAGAAGATCCGCAAAAAGACATTTATCTTTATATTAATTCTCCAGGTGGCGTGATTACGAGTGGATTTAGTATTTATGATACGATGAATTATATTAAGCCTGATATTTGCACGATTTGTATAGGGCAAGCAGCTTCTATGGGTGCATTCTTGCTAAGTTGTGGCACAAAAGGAAAAAGATATTCTTTGCCGCATTCAAGAATTATGATACACCAGCCATTAGGTGGTGCTAGAGGACAAGCGAGTGATATTGAAATTCAAGCAAAAGAGATTTTAAGAATGCGTGAGATTCTTAATAAGATTTTGAGCGATAATACTAAGCAACCTTTAGAGAAAATTGCAACAGATACAGATAGAGATTTCTTTATGGATGCACAAGAGGCTAAGGCTTATGGGCTTATTGATAATGTGCTTACAAAGAGCTTAAAATAATTTTTGGGGTTTTAAAATGGCAAATGATTTTGGTTCTTTTTCGGAGTTAGAAAGTTTTCAAACAGGGGGACTTGAAAGCAACGATGATGCCCTAGATTTTGAAAAATCTTTGCCATCTTTTGGTTCGTTTGAAGAGGCTGAAACTAATGATTTTGATATGGATATGTCACATCAAACAACCCAAAATCCTTCTTCAGTAAAAGATATACAAGGCTATGCGCAAGAAGTTTTAAATACGATGGTGCAAAGTGGTATTCCTCCTACCCCTGCAAATTATAGAATTTATTTTGAAAAAATGCTTGATGGAAATTCTAAGGAGATTCAAGAAGAGGCTTGCGAAATTTTAGATAAAGAACAAACAAATATCAAAAAGCAAATTTCTCTTGAAACTAAAGTTTTACAAAATAATCAAGCAGTTTCTAACACTTTAAAAACAGTAGCTTCTTTGTATAAGAATTTAACCTTATTGCAAAGTGTTTTGCAAAAGAGAATCAAAGAAACAAATTCTGTGCAGAATGCAAATATTTTGCAAAATCTTATTATTGTATTTGAGCAAGAATTGCAAAAGATTTCTAAAGTGATTGAGGGGCAGATTGTAGAAACTAAAGAGTGCTATGAGCATTGTTTGACACTTGTGCATAGTATCGAGGAAGAGGCGATTTTTAATCTTGTGTATAGCGTGTTTAATTTGCGTTATTTACAGAGCAAAATGACTTACGAACTAGAAGAAATGAAAAAAATAAAATATAAGTCTTCTTTGGTTTTGATTAAAACATCCAAGACACTTGATGAAGTTACTAAACAGCAAAAAAATCATATCCTTATTAATAAAGGGGTTGCTAGAATTCTTAAAAAAGTTACTACAAGAGTAGATGTGATTGCATATTGCGAGGGTGGAATTTTTGCAGTGCTTTTAAGTCATAGTGATAAAGAAAGTGCAAAACGCTTTGCAAATAAAATTTCTGAGATGGTAGGGCAAACAAGTGTTTTTTTAGGAGAAGAAGAAGTAATGCTTGGTATTAATTGTGGAATTTTAGAGTTGAATTCTACACTTAATTTTAAAGATGCTATGAAAAATGTTAATGAAGCACTCAAAAAAGCAAATCAAAACAATGCTTCTTATGTGTGCTATGGAGAAAAATAATGTTAGAGATTATTACTTATCCAAATCCACTTTTGCGACAGGTTTCTAATAAAGTTGAGAAATTTGATGAGGAGCTTCATAAGCTTTTAGATGATATGTATGAGGCAATGCTTTCAAAAAATGGTGTTGGGATTTCAGCAATTCAGGTTGCAAAGCCTATTAGAGCTTTACTTATTTGTATTCCAGATGATGAGGGCAATCAAAATAAAGAAGATTTATTAGAAGTGATTAACCCAGAAATTTTGCATAAAGAGGGTGAGATTTCTTTTAGTGAGGGTTGTTTGTCAGTTCCAGAATTTTATGAGGATGTAAAACGCTTTAAAAAAGTTACCATTCGCTATCAAAATCGTTATGGAGAGTTGCAAGAAATAGAAGCAGAAGATTATCTAGCAGTAGCTTTCCAGCATGAAATTGATCATTTAAATGGTATTTTGTTTGTGGATAAGCTACCCATTTTGAAACGCAAAAAGTTTGAAAAAGAGCTAAAAAGAAAAAAGAAGCTTTAAGCTTATCATGCAAAGAAATCTATATTGTGCCACAATGGATGGCATAGAAGCTAAGGTCGTAGAAGTAGAAGTAAGTTTTACTAGGACACTCCCTGCTTTTCAGATTACAGGCTTAGCAGGAAATGCAATTCAAGAAGCTAAGCAAAGGGTGCAATCCTCGCTTTTAATCAATGGTTTTAAATTTCCCCCGCTTAAAATTACTCTTAATCTTTCTCCAGCAGATTTGCCTAAACAAGGAAGTTTTTATGATTTACCTATTGCTCTTGCAATTGTTATGGGTGAAGATAAAGAAACACAGGCAAAGGCAAGCTTAGAGAATGAAGGAAAAGAAGAGCAAAATCCAATACAAGATGAGGAAGGACAATGGTTTGCTTTTGGTGAGTTAGGGCTAGATGGCAGGGTGAAGAATACAAACTCTATCTATCCTCTTATTCTTTCCTTATTAAGCAAAACACAATTTCAAGAAGCCTTTTTCTTGTTGCCTAAAGAAGCTAAAGATTTTTATTCTAAAATTCCACAATTAAAGGCATATTATATAGATACACTAAAAGAGGGCGTGGATATTTTAAAAGATACTAATAAAATGGATTTGGAGAAGTCAAGCCCATTGGAGTTTGAAAATTTTGAGATTTTGGGAGAGAAATTTTACTATTCTTGCAAATTTCCTTTAGATTTTAGTGATGTTATAGGGCAAGAGAGGGCAAAGAGAGCAGCACTCATTAGTGCAAGTGGATTTCATAATATTTTATATGAAGGGAGTGCAGGGAGCGGTAAGAGTATGATTGCAAAAAGAATCCCTTTTATTTTGCCTCCCTTAAAATTAGAAGAAATTTTGCAAATTGCCTCTCATACACTTAAACTTTCTCCTTATCGTCCTTTTAAAAGTCCGCATAATAGTGCCACTAAAGCAGCAATTTTAGGAAGTGCAATTGCAAATTCTATTAAATTTGGAGAAATTGCACAAGCTCATCTTGGAGTATTGTTTTTTGATGAATTACCCCATTTCCCTAAAAGTATTTTAGAATCTTTAAGAGAGCCTTTACAAAATTATGAGTTTTGTATTTCCAGACTCCATGCAAAAGTTGTCTGTCAAACTAATTTTATGTTTATAGGAGCGATGAATCCTTGTCCTTGTGGGAATCTGTTAAATCCTAAAAAGTCTTGTAGATGCACAGATAGGGAGATTAGTAGCTATAAAAATAAAATTTCAGAACCTTTTTGGGATAGAATGGATTTGGTGGTGCAAATGCAAGAAGGGGATACAAGCAAAGCAAAAATGGATTCTAAAAGTATGCAAGATTTTGTTATCAAGGCTTTTAAAATGCAAAAGCAAAGAGGGCAGAACTGTTTTAATTCTAGGCTTGAGGGTGAGGAGTTGGAACAATTTTGTATATTAGATACAGAAGCTAAAAAGGCATTTGCACTAGCACAAGAGCGTTTTTCTCTTTCTTTAAGAAGTAAAGCAAAAGTCTTGCGTGTTTCTAGGAGTATTGCGGATTTAGAAGGTAGTCAATTAATTAAAAAAGAACATTTGTTAGAAGCACTTAGTTTTCGTAAAATTGATTGAACTAGGAGGATAAAATTAGATAATTTTGTAAAAATTATCCAAACAATTTTTTTGTTCTTTTTAGGTTGTAAAGAATGATTTGTGAAAAATAGATAACTTTGCAACCCCTTTATCATAAAGGGTTTAAAGTCCTAAAACTTCTTTTAAAGATAAGAAGTAAAAGCTAAAAACTAATCTTTTAACCCCCTTATCCTCTTTATCTTCCAAAGACTAATTTTAATAGTTTTAAGCATAAGTTAAACTAATTTTGCTTTCAATGACTATCTGCTTTTAGCATTTTTAATACAGGTTCTTAGTAACTAGTATTAAAATAGCACATTATTTATAATTAATCCTCCTTAAAGCCTTTAAAAGATGATAAAACCGCTTAAAACATAGCAAAATTTTGTCATTTATTCTAAAGATTTTTTACTATGATTTATTTTTATATTTTTATTGTCATTGCGAGGCGAGGTAATCCATAAAAGCAATTAAGAGACTTAAGAATAGCTTTTTAGACTGCTGCTCTTTACTTTATTTCGTTTGCAATGATGAAATAAAAAACCATTGTAATCTATAAATATCATTGCAAAGCTTTGTAAGAGGCTATGATAATCTAATGCTATTGTAGAAGACTTTCTATCAAGTCATTGCAAACATAGTAAGGTAATCTAAAAAGAGTAACCAAAAACTCTAAGTATTTTCAATAGATTTGCACTGCAAAGCAACTCTTTAGGCTGCCACGAGCTATGCTCTTGTAGTGATAAAGCATTATTGCGTTTTTTTCTTTGTTATTACAAGAAGTTCTAGTAATGAAATATCCTAAAATATCCTAAGGTAATTTGATTGCCTTGCAAAACTGTGTTTTGTTTGTAATGGTGCTTTAGATAACTCTTTTGGATTGCCATAGATTTTTCAAATGCTTGTAGTCATAAAAGGGAGATTGTCATACTTTGTTTTACTTTGTTAGTAGCGATGAAGTATTGTGATAAAGCTCTCTTGTGGTATTTAAACAATCTAAGATTTGCCTCTAAGTGTTTTGTCTTGTAGCATTCTGCGGTGATGGAAGAAAGTCTCATTGTAAGCAAATATGTAATATTTGCGTAGTGATAAGAGGGATTTGGATTATGATTGCTATTGGCTTTATAATAAAAAGTCAAATAAGCTACTAGAGCATATTTATGGATAATGTATGTATGAGATTTTTGCAATGATAATGGAGGGCTTTTATGATAATAAGGGAATATTTGTAAGATAAAAAGGTTATAGTTTGTTGTTGAAACTATCGTGGTATATGGAATGTGGCATTGTTTGTTTGTAGTGATAGAGTTTTGTAACAATCATATTGTATTAAAGAAAACTATTGTAAATTTCTTGCTTTATTAGTATAGCTTTTTAGTGTTTCTTTGGGGATTGACAGATTTAATTTATAAAAAATGATAATGATTATTTATTTTTTATCTAATTTTAAACAAATAGTAAATAAAATCCAATCTCATTATCATTTTTAAAACAAAGGAAAAATTATGAAAATCTATCTTGGAGGAGCTTTAGCATTAGCTTTGTTGTATAGCTCTTCTTTAAATGCAGTAGAAACTTATAGTCTTGACACTTCTGTAGTGAGTGCTACAGGATTTGAACAAGATGTAAAAGATGCTCCAGCTTCTATTTCAGTAATCACAAAAGAAGAATTGCAATCGCGTCCTATCCGCGATATTGCAGATGCGATTAAAGATGTTCCAGGAGTTGATGTTAGTGTATCAAAGCTTGGAACTTATAGTTTTAATATTAGAGGTTTTGGTTCAGATTATGTGCTTGTGCTTGTAGATGGGAAAAGGCAAAATGCTACAAGAGGTTTTCAGGGAAATGGCTTTGGAGAGGCGACAAATGCTTATTTGCCTCCCGTTTCTATGATTGAACGCATTGAAGTTATTAAAGGTCCTGCTTCTACTCTTTATGGTGGGGATGCAGTGGGAGGAGTGATTAATATTATTACTAAAAAAAATCCCGATACATTTATGGGTTCTATTAGTCTTGATACACAAGCTCAACAGCATTTTAATAAATATGGACACAGTAGAGGGGTTAGTGGATATATAGCATTTCCTTTGGTTAAAGATACTCTATCGCTCTCTTTAAGAGGTTCTTTAAAACAAAGAGAAAAATCTAATCTTAAATGGCCTACACAAACAGACAAAAATAATCCAAACACCATTTATGCAAGCCATTCTCCAGGTGCATTTGATATGGGAAATATTGGAGCAAGACTAAATTGGACGCTAGATTCTCAAAATAATATCTATTTAGATGCGGAGCATTTTACACAAAAGACTGCTGTGAATAGCACATCAAGCAAAGCAGTATCTTCGCATAAAAAATTTAATAAAAATGGACTTATTTTAAACCATGATGGGTATTATGGCTTTGGGAGTGTTAATACTTACTTGCAAGCAAATTTAATCACAGAAGATGGAAGCAAAAGCACGGATTATACTACAGGGGTAACTACTCAAGGTGCTAAAATAAAAAGTGAGGTTTATATTGCTGAGAGCAAGGCAGTAATTCCTATAGATTTACAAAAATATGGTAGCGTATCTTTAAGTAGCGGTATCCAATATATGCATGAAAATTTTATAACTTTTGCAGATACTGCAGGAGCATTGAAGGGAAAAGATCAAGATCAAAACACCATAGCTCCTTATGTAGAAGCAGAATATTACATTACAGATGATCTTATTTTAACAGGAGGGATTCGCTACACTAAAAGTGATTTATTTAGTGGAGAGGTAATACCTAGAGGCTATTTAGTGTATCATTTAACAGATTTAATTACGCTAAAAGGTGGGGTCGCAAAAGGTTATAAAACTCCAGAAGCAAAAGTTTTAACAAGCGGAGAATATTCAGAAGGATATTATGGGAATCCTAATTTAAAACCAGAAACTAGCACAAACTATGAAATCGGTGCTATTTTTGAAATTCCTCAATATGGAAATTTTAGTCTTACAGCATTCCAGACAGATTTTAAAGATGAGCTATCAAGTGATTCTTATGAATTAAATGACAAGCTCCCTAATGGCATTACTTGCTCGGTTGTTGATGGGTGTTACTATGAGGTTAATAGAGGTAAAAATCAAGCTAAAGGGATAGAGTTTGCCACACAAACTAGAGTTTGGAATGGATTTAGTGCAAATGCAAGTTATACTTATATGGAAAAGCATTATAAAAGTGGTGAAACAAGAAATGTTTTTGGTGGCACAAGGGTGGAAAATATGCCACGCCATACAGCAATAATTAAGCTAAATTACACGCAAGGAAAATTTAGTTCCTTTTTGAAAGCAACAGGGCGTTATGATACTCTAGCAAAAAGTAAGGGGGGTGGAAATCGTGCAATTCCTGGACTTAACAAATATGATAACTTTTATATTTTTGATTTAGGATTTAGTTATAAAATGACAAAAAATTCGCAAGTAAATTTTGTTATCAATAATCTTTTAGATAAAGACTTCTTTGTGCCTTATGGATATGAAAATAAAGGTAAGATTGCTTATGCAAATCGCTATCAAGATTATACTGAAGGTAGAAGTTTTTGGCTTAATTATAAGCTAGATTTTTAATCTAATGTAAAACTTCACTCTAGCAAGGGGCTTTTAGATGTTAGATTTTTAAGTAATGAAGCCCCTAAATTTTATTTATTCTCCTTAGTTTTAGATATAGCTTAGGCTGTATCTAATTTATATTTATTTAATACAAAAGGTAAATTTATGGCAAAAAAATTCATAAGTAATAAAACTTGGATGCAAATCCATCTTTATGTGAGTTTGTTTTTTATTCCTATGGCTTTAATTTATGCAATCACAGGTGTAGGATATATTTTAGATTATCGTCAAAATTCAGGAGCAACAATCCATAAAATACAAATCCATCAAACCATTGCTAAAGGGAGTGAAAAAGAAGTGATTTTAAAAGCTTTGCAAGAGAATAATCTAAAAATCCCAAGCAATACAGAGGTGAGATTTTTTAAAGGAGCGCATTCTATGGGGACTTTAAAATATCAAGTATTGCTTAGTAAAGATAAGACGGGTGAGGGCTACACCCTAAGCACGATTGATCGCAATTTTTATGGCGTAATTTTACTTTTGCATAAAGCAGCTGGGAAGTATTATTTTGATGTGTTAGCCATTGGCTTTTCTGTGGCGTTAATCTTAATCTATCTTTCAGGGCTTTTTATCACAGCATTTTGCAAGAAAAATCAAAAAGGAGCGGTTTTGGCAACTTTGGCAGGTTTTATTGTTACAGGAGTTGTAATTTATTTTAGTATTTAGTTATAATATTTTTACTAATTAATTGCATTCTTAAGGACTTTAAATGTCAAAATTTATTAATCTTAATATAGATTTTGATAAAGAAATTGCCCCGCTTTTAAAGGAAGCCCACAAAGCAAGTTTTGATTATTCAAGTCATTTTGTGGGGTTTTTACTCTCAAGTGTTGCGGTGGTTATCATGGTTACTTTGATTGGCATTTTTGATGATGATTGGGATAGTAAAACACTTATTCAATTTGCCATTATTGCTATCATCATTATTGGAGTTGGCGTGGCTATTGACAAACGAAAAGATGATGAGAATCTCCTTAAATCTTATAGTTTAGATAAAATTTTAGAAAAGCTAAATTATACTTGGGGAGTTGATCTTATAAATGATGAATTAATACAAGAATCTAAGCTTTTTCCAACGTATGATTTCACAGAAAAAGATGATGAACTTATGGGCTGTGAAGATGGTTTTTCTATTGTTATTTCAGAACTAAGTTTGCTCTCTCGCGTATCTGCAAATCAAGGAAGCATTCATACTGATTTTAAAGGGTTAGTATTGCTCTATATCTTTGATAAGCCATTAATAGAAGCACAAATTTTACTAAAACCCAAAAAATTTCTTAATTTATTTACCACCCCTAAAGGCTTTCAAAAAATAGAGACAAAGCTAAATGTAATTAATAAAGTTTTTGAATTTTATACAAATGAGGAGCAAAAGGCACAAGAATTTTTAACACCCGCTTTTTTAGAAAAGCTCTCAAGTGTGCAAGAGCGTTTTAATTTTTCTAATCTTTCTTGTTGCATTAGCGGAAATTCTTGTATGATAGCCCTCCATACAAAACAAGATTTTTTCAAGCTTACTAGTTTTGAGTTAGAAGATTTTAAAAGACAATTTAATGTGCTTTTAAAAGAGCTACAAAACATCAGTGACTTTGGAAAAGAGCTTAAAGCTGCACTTAAAATATAAGGAAAAGTTTAATGCCAAAATTTATTAATCTTAATATAGATTTTGATAAAGAAATTGTCCCACTTTTAAAAGAAGTTAATAGGACAACTTCAAAATTTAGCAAAAAAGATATTAGGATATTTTTTATCTTTGTTGTTTGTAGTATTTTGGGGACTTTTCTTGCTTATTTAAGGCTTGTTAGCACACAAGGTAATATGCAAAATTTACTAGCTGCTGGGGTTGTTATTGTAATTTTTGGAGTTGGTTTATTATCAATGCGCAATAAAAAAATCGAGGATACTTATAAAGCTTATATTTTTGATAAATTACTAGATAAATTTAATCTTGAATATTTTAATTCTAGTAGCGAATATAGAATATTTAGCATAGATGATAACCTTTTTCCTATGTATGCTTATAAGCTTATAGATGATGGGTTTAGAGGATATGAGGAGGGCTTTTTTGTCTCAATTTTAGAATTATCTTTGCATAGTGTTCCTGTAAATACGCCTAATATAAAGTTTAAAGGAGTTCTTTTAGAATATAGGTTTGAAGATATAACACCACTTTTCAAATCAAAGTCATTTTGTGCTTAAAATCAAAGTGCTATTTTTTTTACTTTGATTTCTAACGCAAATTTTTTATTTTCTACTTTCAAAAGCCTTAATAATTTCATCGCTTAAATTATAAATATCTTCTAGTTTTTCTAAATTGTAATTTTGCCCATTTGGAAAGTTAATACTTTTCTTTGTAGCTGTGAAAAATAATCTACAAATCCATTTAGTGACTTTACCTTGATATAAAACTCCAAAATAGCTTAAAGTATCTTTGTATGATATATCATTTAAGTCAGCTTTAGCGCTTGCTAGAATGGACTTGATAATATAAAAACTTTGTAACTCTTCTTCAGTGGTAATAATTTCCTTTGCTTCTTCTTCTGGCGTTTCTACTTCATCATCATTAATGGCTTGAAGATTATTTTTTATGCTTGTAATTTTTTCATAAGCTAAGTCATTGATAATTTCTTTGAAGGATTTTGTAATATATCCCTTAAACTCTTCTAGCACGGTAGCAGTCATTCTTTTCTCTGTTAGTTGTTTGGCAAAAAAACTAGTAAATTCATCGCTAGGGTTTTCTATCTCACTTTTAAAAATCTCTTGAATGCCACGATAATATTTCTTTTTCATGGCAATATCTAAAATCTCATCTAAATTTAAATCCGCACATATAAATTGCTTTAAGTCGTTAATATCTCTTGGTTTAAGTTTTTCAAGATTAATAACCAAAAAAGGCACTTTATCCATTAGATTTTGCTGTTCAATATCTGTAAAAAATCTATATTCAATTCCATTTGTCAAGATAGCGAATTTAATACTAGAATCAGTATTAAAATATCTTATTAGCTGATTATTGTGATTATCCAAGTTTTCTGTGTGGTTCTTTGCCTCTATTAGAATAAAAGGCTTGCCATCTTTAAAAATTGCATAATCAACTTTCTCTCCCTTCTTAGTTCCTATGTCTGCTGTATATTCTGGTACTACTATGCTAGGATCAAAAACATCATAACCTAAAGTCTTCAAAAAAGGCATAATAAAAGTCATTTTGGTAGCTTCTTCTGTATTAACTAATGCTTTTCTTTCTGCAATAGTTTCTATAATTGCATTTAATTGATTTTCAAATTCCATTTTAACCTCGCTTTAACCTTAAAAATTAGGTAATTCTACAAAAAACTACTTTGTAATTTGGTTAAACTAAATTTTTCTATCCTTTCACTTTAAAAGCTTTTCTTGCAATTTGAAATTTTATGCTTTAATATTAAAAAGCATAAAGGAATATCCATGCAAAATACTATTCATTCTAAAATCACAAACAAGTCTTTTAAAACCACTCCCTTTTGTATGGAAGAGATTATAGAAAAGTTAAAAGATATTCTAGCAAGTGAGGGAGTAAAGAATCTAAGTGCTAAAGAAGTTGCAAAAGAGCTAGGAATAAATCCTGATACTTTTAATTCTATGAAGTTTAGAAACTCTATCCCCTATCC
>NZ_NBIU01000020.1 GCF_003245365.1 Helicobacter valdiviensis | reverse complement strand
ACAATGTTAGATTACCACGCAAGACTGTGTTTTGCTCGTAATAACTTGGTGAGGGTGGTATTTACAATGATGAAAAAAGACTACCACGCAGTAGCAAAGCAAAATATCATTACAAGAAGTAAAATAGCAAAATAATTCATAGCTATTACATTCAACAAACTCTAATCTTTCTTTTCTTGTCTGCTTGCATAAAATTATATTGATTAAATTTTCTCTTTTAGCCCCACACATCTTTCTTGATTATTACTACAATTTGATATTAAAAAATCAATTATATTAAACACTCTTAAACCTTAAAGACAAACTACAAAACATAAAGCCTTTTAGGCTTTAAAGCATTTTTATATGAAGTTTTGATAAAATTCCGCACTAATTTAAAATTTTAAGGCAGTGCATGAAAAATCCTTTATCAAATATCCGAAATTTCTCAATTATAGCCCATATAGATCATGGAAAATCTACCCTTGCTGATTGTTTGATTAGAATGTGTGGTGCAATTTCTGATAGAGAAATGAGTAATCAAGTAATGGATACAATGGATATTGAAAAAGAAAGAGGCATCACAATAAAAGCACAAAGTGTGCGACTAAACTATGAATATGAGGGTGAAAAATATATACTAAACCTTATTGATACGCCAGGGCATGTGGATTTTAGCTATGAAGTATCCCGCTCTCTTGCTTCATGTGAGGGTGCTTTGCTTGTAGTAGATGCTTCTCAAGGAGTAGAAGCTCAAACCATCGCAAATGTATATATTGCACTAGAAAACAACTTAGAAATTATCCCTGTGTTAAATAAAATAGATCTTCCAGCGGCTGCACCAGAACGCGTAAAAAGCGAAATAGAACAAACCATAGGGCTAGATTGCACCAATGCACTAGAAGTGAGTGCAAAAGCAAACTTAGGCATTAAAGAACTACTAGACACCATAGTAAAGCTTGTTCCCCCACCAAATGGGGAGATACAAGCACCCACCAAGGCTTTAATTTATGATTCTTGGTTTGATAACTATCTTGGTGCTTTAGCCTTAGTTAGAGTGATTGATGGCAACATTAAAGTAGGACAAAACATCTATATAATGGGAAGCAAAAAAAACCATGAAGTGCTAGGACTGCTCTACCCTCATCCACTTAAGCAAGAAAAAACACAAGAAATAAAAACTGGCGAAATAGGAATTGTGATTTTAGGGCTTAAAAATGTAACCGATATTGCCGTTGGCGATACCATTACAGACTTTAAAAACAAAACAAAAGAGCCTATCTCTGGTTTTGAACCTGCTAAACCCTTTGTATTTGCTGGGATTTACCCTATTGATACAGACAAATTTGAAGATTTGCGAGATGCGTTAGACAAGCTAAAACTAAACGACTCTAGCCTAACTTATGAGCCTGAAACTTCTGTCGCTCTAGGATTTGGGTTTAGAATAGGATTTTTAGGGCTTTTGCATATGGAGGTTATCAAAGAGAGGCTAGAGAGAGAATTTGGGCTTGATTTAATTGCTACTGCACCAACGGTAGTCTATGAAGTCACACAAACAGATGGAAGCGTGGTATTTATCCAAAATCCAAGCGAGCTCCCACCTGAACAAAAAATAGCCACCATAAAAGAACCTTATGTGAAAGCTACAATCATTGTTCCTAGCGAGTTTTTAGGAAATATCATCACTCTTGTTAGCAAGCGAAGAGGTATCCAGCAAAAAATGGAATACTTGCAAGAAACTAGAGTGCTTTTGGAATACTTAATACCAACTAATGAAATCGTGATGGATTTCTATGATAAGCTAAAATCATGCACAAAGGGCTATGCAAGCTTTGATTATGAACCTTATGAATATAAAGAGGGAGAACTTGTAAAGCTAGATATAAGAGTAGCAGGAGATATTGTAGATGCACTAAGCATTATAGTGCCTAAAAGCAAAGCTTATGAAAAAGGTAAAGAGCTTGTAGAGTCTATGAAAGAAATAATACCTAGACAACTTTTTGAAGTAGCAATTCAAGCAAGTGTTGGAAATAAAATCATAGCAAGAGAAACCGTAAAATCTATGGGCAAAAATGTAACTGCTAAATGCTATGGTGGTGATATTACAAGAAAAAGAAAGCTATTAGAAAAACAAAAAGAAGGTAAAAAGAGAATGAAAGCAATCGGAAAGGTGGCATTGCCACAAGAAGCCTTTTTAGCAGTTTTAAAGATTGATTAATCTTTATAAAAAGCCCATTTCTCTTTGGCTATCAAAATTGCTATTAAGCTCCCTTTGTATTTCTACTAGAAAATGTTGTGTAGTAAATTGCGGATTTTCTAGACTTGCTACACAATATGCTGTATTTTTAACTATTAAAGAAATTTGACCTCCACTCAATGGAAATTCTGCTAAATGCTTGATAGAAAAATCCTTAGCATAGGGTGCGTTTTTAGGCAATAATCTCTCCCATAGTAATAATCTCTCTTCTAAATTAGGTTTTTTAAATTCAATTTTATAATTAAATCTTCTTGAAAAAGCCGTATCTATAGTTTCTAAAAGATTTGTAGTGGCAATCAAAATCCCATCAAAATGTTCTATTTTATCCAAAAAAATATTTTGCATTTGATTGTGCATTTTCTCTGCACCCCCGCCAACACTACTTGTTCTTGTGCTTAAAAACTGATCAGCTTCATCTAAAAGCAATATAGGAGAAAGCTTTGTCTGCTGGCAAATCTCTTTATAGGTATCAAAAATCTTTCTTACATTTTTTTCACTCTCTCCTACATACATAGAAAGTATTTTAGAGCAATCAAAGCTCAAAACTGCTCTTTTAAGAGATTTAGCCAAAGCTAATGCTGTGAGAGTTTTACCTGTTCCTGCTGCTCCATAAAGTATGATTTTAGCATCAATGCTTCTACCCTTTTCTTTAATCCCCCATTCTTTTAAATGGTGCAAAACCTTACTATCTACCTGTTTTAAAAGTGTTTCTAGGGTTTTTCTAGTTTCTTGATTTAAGACTACTTCACTTAGAGGAATTTTAGGCTTTAGATATTCAAAAATATCTTGCTCTTTTAGCAAATCTTCCAAACTTATTTTTTTCTTTTTTTCTTCATTGTGGGTAATTTTCTTTAAAATCGCATCTGGGATAAAATAAGTGCGATTAATCCCACCAAATCCACTCAAAATTTCATCATAATCTACCAAACCATTTTGCACCAATTTACTCTTTTCATCCAAAAGAATGCGATTTTTAATTCTATCATAATCGTTATTGCTAATAAGGTTGATTAAAGAATTTAGCTCTCTGCCATTTTCATTTTCTCTTCCTAAATATTCTTCTTTTAAAATTGCAAAAAATAAAATTTTTTCTTCTTTGCTTAAATGATATTCTTTTAGGATTTCTTCAAGAGGCAAAACAATCTTGCTAACCTTTAAGCGCTCTTGTATTCTTTCTTGTAAAAGATTTAATTTTTGTAGATTTTTATTTAAAAGGGGTGAGGGCTTTTCATCTTTTTTAAAAGGAACAATATTCCACAACATTTGTATTACTAAGAATTGATCTTTTAAATATTCTAAATGATTACTATAAGGGGTAAGTTCTGGAAGTTCTGGATTAACACCACCCTCTTCTAGCAACTTCAAAAAATTATTACTTAAAGAAATTCCCATATTTACAATTTCAAGCAAAAGAACTTCTGAACTACCATTTTTTAAAAAACTATTTTGGACAATCCAACCTAGCGAAAGAAGATTTTTAAAATATGCTAAATATTGCAATACCTCTTCATCTTTAACCGCAAACACTGCTTGAATTGCATCTAAACAAACAACTTCATCATTTCCTTTCAAAAACTCCCTACATAAAAAACGGAGAATTTCGCATTCTTCTTTGTTGCATTTTAAATAAGGATATAGTATTGTTTTTTGCACATTTTCTTTTTGTAAAAAATCTAGCAAATATTTCATTATTCTTCCTCGCCAAAAGGATCTAAATGCGTAATCACTTCCCACTTACCCTCTAAATCCATAATTCTTTTTTCTATAGTATCTGCAATTTTATGTGCCTTGCTTAAGCTCATCGTTCCATCTAACTCCAAATGGACTTCCACTAAATAAATTTCGCCACTTTGCCTTGTTTTTAAATCATGATAAGCAATCACACCCTTTTCTTGCTCTAAAATCTGTATTACTTTCTTTACCAATTCTTCACTAAGTGCCTTATCCAATAAGACTAAAACCCCTTCTTTTAGCAAAGAAAACGCAGAATAGATAATATAAATCCCAATACAAATTCCTAAAATTCCATCTATAAATGCAAATCCACTTAAATACACAACCCCCAAAGAAACCAACACAATTCCATTACTAAAAAGATCGGTTTTATAATGCAATGCATCTGCTTTTACAATGAGATTATTACTTTTTTTAGCAATCCGCTCTAAATAAAGCACTAAGCATAGAGTAACCACCACAGAAAAAATCATCACATAAATAGAATATTCTAAATACTCAACATCCTCTTGCCTTATAAGCTTCATAATAGACTGATACAATATAAAAATTCCAGAAACAATAATAATGCTTCCCTCAATCACACTTGCTAAAGACTCTATTTTTCCTCTTCCGTAGTTAAAATTACTATCTGCTGGCTTTTCGGATTTACTAAGTGCAAAAAAGTTAAACAAAGAGGTTAGTAAATCCAACAAAGAATCAATAGCAGAAGCAAGCACAGCCACAGAAGAACTAAGAATACCAATGACAAATTTAACGCAAATCAACAAGCTTGCCACCAAGCTTGCAACAATAACAGCTTTTTTTTGTGGTGTCATTTTACACTGCCGGCAAGAGATAAAGCGGCTCTATCTCTTTAGTAAAAAGTTTTTTATCTAATATTAATGGCAAAACATATTCACAATTTTTAGGGGTATTTTCTAAAACTTTTAAAATAATTTCTCCTTTTTCTCTCACAAAATAACTTTTACCATAGGCTTTAATGGGCGTTTCTTGATTAAAT
Source organism: Helicobacter valdiviensis (assembly GCF_003245365.1). Classification (GTDB taxonomy): domain Bacteria; phylum Campylobacterota; class Campylobacteria; order Campylobacterales; family Helicobacteraceae; genus Helicobacter_D; species Helicobacter_D valdiviensis. The sequence continues at coordinate 34,821 of NZ_NBIU01000020.1, read as the reverse complement.
TCAAAAGAAGTGCAAGCTTGCACTTGAATCCCTTTAGTAATTTCTAAAGTCTTAACAAATAAATAAACAAGTTTTAAAGCCATAAAGCTTCCTGGACCTTTCAAAAAATAAATCTCTGAAATCTTAGAGTATTTTTGACACACTTTATTATATAAACTTAGCAAATTCTCGCTTAATTGTCCTTGCACACTAAATTCATCTACTTTTCTACCTTCTTGATAAACCCCTATTTGTAAAGGCTCACCCAAAGGAAAAATTAAAATCTCATAAGAGTCCAAATTAATTTCCTTGTATCGCATAAGCTTGCTCTAGCTCTTTAGCTTCACTTTCTTCTTTAAGCTCAACAATCTCATAAGAATGTTCTTCTGCTAAAAGCTTTTTAGTAAGCAAGTGGTTTAATTTATGACTACCTGCATAAGATACATAAGTCCCAAGCAAAGGTATTCCAAGAAGCGACATATCTCCAATAGCATCTAAAATTTTATGACGGACAAACTCTTCTTTATAGCGTAAGCCCTCTTTATTTAAAATATTAGTATCATCAAGCACGATAGCATTTTCCAAAGATCCTCCAAGTGCTAATCCTATGGATCTTAAATACTGCACTTCACTTAAAAAACCAAAAGTTCTAGCACGCGCAATTTCTTCTTTATAATTTTTAGTAGAAAAAGTAAATTTATAACTCTGTGTAAGAATGGCTGGATGAGGAAAATGGATAGAAAAGTCAAAAATACAATGATTGCTAGGCTCTAATCTTACAAATTTATCCCCCTCTTTTACTTCAATAGCATTTTTGATTTTTAGAATTCTTTTGGCTTTTTCTTGCTTGTGTATCCCTGCTTCTTCAAGCAACATACAATAGCCAATACTGCTCCCATCCATAATAGGCACTTCTTCATTATCCAAAACAATTCTAATATTATCAATTCCATAAGCATGGATTGCAGAGAGCAAATGCTCTATAGTAGAAACCTTAAAACCTTCTTTAGCAATTACTGTTGCCATGGTTGTATCCACTACATTTTCAGGACTTAAGGGAATATCTACTCCCACATCAGAACGAAAAAAATGGATACCACTACCCTCTGGCAATGGTTCTAATCTCATCTTTACAGGAACTCCTTTATGCAACCCAATCCCTACCAACTCTACTGCTTTTTTAATGGTTTGCTCTTTCATTTTATAGCTCCTCTATAATAATTTTTTCATCTTTTTTATAAATTTTTTTAGCTTTTTTATCTAATAGCTTTTCTCTCTCTATAATTTCTCCTCCAAAAATTACATTTCCTCCCTCAAACGCATTAAGAATGAGATATTCTCCATTGCATAAAATATCCCCCATACTTGCCCCAAAAATTTGCAAATTCCCTTCGCTTTGTAAAAATGCACCGCTATTAACTTGCCCAAATACACTAAGATCGCCCAAACTTATAATTTCCTCGCCACTTCTTATTGTTCTTGAAATTATTTTAGTTTTATAGGTTTCTTGTTTTGTTTCTTGTGCTTTGCTTGTGTTATCTATTCTAATTTCTTCTATAGCATTAGTATTTGTTTTAGAATTTGAAATTTTAAGAGGATTATTTGGGTTTTCTTCAACAAAATTTAGTTCTTTTTGGCAAAGAAGTTGTTTAATTTCCTCATTTAACAACCCTGCACTAAAAATCAATAAAAAAGAGCGTAAAAGGATATGATTTTGTTCTATATATTTTATAATCTCCTCTTGATTTCCTTGTGAAATCACAAATGCTCTTAAATTCTTCTGTCTAGCTTCTAACATTTCTTCTCTTTAAAGCGATGAAATTCTATCAATAATTTCTTTAGATTCTCTAATAACTTTAGTAATGTTATTTTCAATCCATTTAGAATCCATCCATTCAGCTGTCCATACTTCATAGCCTTGCACTAAAACAGAAAAATGCAAATGATCCCCTAGTGCCAAACCTGTATTTCCAGTATGTCCTATAAGTGCGTTTGCCTCTAGCATATCTCCCACATTTACAGAAGAGCTAGTAAGATGTGCATACAAAGTAGATAATCCAAGCCCATGATACACTACAACAGCATTCCCATCAATCCCTACAAATTCATTTAAAATCACCCTGCCTTCATTGCTTAATTTTACAGGTGCTTGTTTGATACTTGCCAAATCTAATCCCATATGATTAGATTGACTAACAGCTTCTCCATTATAAATAAAAGTCCTATGATCCCCAAAACTCGCCATCATTGCACCATTTTTAAGGGGAGAAAAAGGAGAAATTTTAAAATCTTCTATTTTGTCTTTAGAAAAATTAGAAGAAACTTCCATAATTCTTTGAGTGCTATAATCTCTAATTTCCTCATTAATATACTTAAAAATCTCTAACTTATTTGCAAAACTATCTAGGCTTCTTTGTCCAATCTCTTCTACCAAGCTTGAAATTTTTCCATCAATAAATTTATCTGTTAAAGGAATATTAGAAGTCTTATACTGCTTAGAAACTGCATAAAAATTAATAGGGGTGCTACTTATATTACCCGCTTTATCGTTTGCATAAATAGTGGCTTTAAAATTTGCATTATCCTTAGGCCAAGCTATTAAAGAAATATAATATCCCTCTTTATAAAAAGGCTGTGGAATAAATTCATTTTCTCCATTACTTATTTTTAAATCCATCAAATTAGGTTCATCCACCCTAAACACAACTAAAGCACTTCCACCTTGAGTAATGCGATAAGAGTTTGATAACACAGAAACTTGAGGTCTTTTTGTGTCAATTTTAATAGCAAATTGTTGTGTTTGTGTATTCCCTTTAAAAAAATTCCACTTGCTTGTATCTGTAGCACTTACCTCTAGGGTAAGTTCTGTTAAGTTCTTTCTAGAAATATTAGGAGATTGCACGCTAAAACAAAGCATTGTTTCCTTTTGTGGCTGGATATTGCAAGGAATGCTTTGTAAATTTATAGGGATTTTTTCTCCATCATATAGCAAAGAAGCGCTAAAATTAGATAAATTTGAAGAATCGCTTATGGAAAATGAAAGTTTAGAATTTGCACCCAAATTCCACCATGGTTCTGAAAGCAAAGAGATTTTAGGCGGATTTTTTTCAAAAAGGCTAGAAGTAAGCACAAAAACTCCACCACCTACAATAATAATAACCAATATAAGTCCAAGGAGCTTACTAAAAGCTCCTTTGCTAGAAGTTTTTTTCATCAGCATTCCTAAAAATTTTATTCTATTTTGCAATTATAGCGAGAATTCTTTTAGTTTTTACACTTTTAAGGCTAAAATTCTTATTTTCATAAGCCTTTTTTGAGTAAAATACCAAAAAATACTAAAAAGGATTTCAAATAGAGTTTTTTAGCTTAGTTTATCAAGCCTTAAATGCTAAGAGTGCTCTTGAAAAATGCACTTTAACAAGAGAAATTTTCATCCATTTTAATAAGTTCTCTTTTAATCATAGCACAGCTATATTAACCTTAAAACAACCAACTTTTGCAAATTTTTGCCAAATTGCCCCACGCCATAAAATTCCACAAGGAAAATATTTAAAAACTGATTTAAATGTTGCACACCTTTTGCACTCTGTTGCACATATTGAATTTTGTGCGATTGATTTAGCATTAGATTGCGCCTATCGTTTTAGAAATATGCCTAAAACTTACTATTTTGATTGGATTGAAGTTGCCAAAGAAGAAGTGGAACATTTTAACCGCCTAAATGAGCTTTTAAATCAAGTAGGTTTTAAATATGGCGATTTTTTAGTGCATGATTTATTATTTTCTTCTATGCAAAAAGCTGATTTATTGCTAGATAGAATCGCTTTAGTGCCTAGAGGAATGGAAGCAGTAGGCTTAGATGTAAATCCTTTTTTATGCACCAAAGTTTCACAAAGCTCCCATAAAATCAAAACCCCACTTTTAGAAGTGCTACAAATTATTTATAATGAAGAAATTTCCCATGTAAGCAAAGGAGATAAATGGTTCCATTATATCTGTGAGGAGCAAAAAATTCCACTACAAAAACGCGCAACCACCTACATTGAAATTTTAAAAAAACATTGCTTCTCTTTCCCTAAAGCAAATTCCTCTATGAATGTAGAGGCTAGACTAAAAGCAGGTTTTAGTAAAGAAGAGCTAGAACTTTTAAGCGATGTGGCTTTTGCTTCTAACAATCCAAAATGATTTAGAACTATCTCCCTTAAGAGCTAAAATAGCCACAATAAGTAAAATTTGATAAGATATTAAAGAGCTATATGCCATTTCTTTATATTGTATTAACAAACCCGCATATATTAGAGCATAAAAAACAACAAAAGTCCTATTTCTAAAATAAGGTTAGAATACCTATAAAATAAGTCAAAAAAGTGTAAAAAATATCTATCTTCTATATATTCTTGTAAGCTCATAAAAAATGCTTTAACCAGCTTACAACCAAAAACCATAGCAACCATAATCGCAAAACCAAAGAAAATGGAAAAGGTTTTTTTAAGTAAACCCATATCCAAAAACCAAAAAATACATAGCAATATTGACAGTAAAAAAATTATTACACCCAACCAAACAACCTTAAAAAAATAACTAAAAATATTTTTAGACACATATCAATCATATTTTTATTTTACACATATAATAGACTTTATCAAGGATTAGGTATGGATTTATCACAAAAAACAAGATAGCACGAAAAAATTTAGATTTAACACAAGAACAATTATCAAAACTTAGTGGAATTTCAATACAAAACATAAAAAACTTACTTCAGGCTTAACAAGCTAATAAGGATTATTTTAACTCCAACATCTCCTAGTAAGCTTAACAAAATGTCTCTTAGTAGTAAAAATCTGTCTCCCAGTCCCACAAACCTTTAAAAAAAGAGCAAGATAATTTTTATCTTATCCCAAAACTTGATATTTCCAGATTTAGCAGGTAGTAGAAATGAGCTGGAAGGCTTAGAATGCCACAAAAGCAGACAGATGTTAGCTATTGATAAAGTTTTTTAAAACTATTCCTATGGGAAATATTAAAGCTATAAGAGTGGATGGCTACTCTATGGTGCCAATGCTTTTGTCTGATAGCTGGGTGATTTTTGAAGAAGGGAGCTAGTTTAAGGGCGATGGTTTATATATTATAAACTACGCAAATTAGCTAATAGTAAAGCTTTTAGAGCTAAACCCTTTTGATAATATTCTAGAAATCACAAGCGTAAATAAAGACTACAAAAGCTATCAGCTCCATATCAGCAAAACACAAGAAGTGATGTTGATAAAGGGTAGAGTATTGCGGGCAATTATCTAATTAAACTTTTTTTAAATAGCGTTTAATAGGTATTTATTAGCTATTTGTAAAGTAAGTATCTAGCAAATATCAAGCAAAATTGCTCACTTTGATTTTTTATATTACTTTATAACATACTTCTTATACAAAAACATCTTTTTGCTATATCTTTAAAAGTAGAAATTTGTAAAAAATCATAAAGTATTAGCACCCAAACACATCAACAATATCTTAACACATAATAAAAATTTATATTTTTCTTAAAATATATCTACAAGCTTTTTTAAAGCTTCAAGTCCTCCATAGGAGAGTGAGATACTCTTTTCCTCTTTAAAATCCTTAGGAAAATCTGCTTCTGTAGGATTAATTCTAATTAAAGTGCTTTTGGGTATTCTTTTGCATAGATTTTGCCCCAAGATTCGCATACTAGGCACAGCCTTGCCTGCACCTATTTCTATTATCACTACTTTTTTAAAAGTTTGTTTCTTTTTCCATTTATTAAACTTAGCTTCTTGCATATTGATTCTTTTATCTTTAAAATGATAATCTTCAAACATTACAATATTAGGCCGTGCAAGACTCCCACACTTAGGACATATCGGCAAATTCAATGCTCTAAAATCTTCTGAAATTTTAATCTTAAAATCTAAATCCCATACAAAATTTTTACATCTATAAGAACTGCATTGCAAATAATAAATACTCCCATGATACTCATAGATTTTATCTGCATCAAATCCTGCTTTAAAAAAATGCCCATCCACATTTGAAGTAATCACAAAATAATCTTCTTTTTGCTTGGCTAATTTTAAGAGTAATTCATACCCAAAATGACTTGGAGTTTTTTTATAAAGCTCAAACCTGTGCGCATAAAATGCCCATGAAAGTTCGGGATTTTCACAAAAACTTTTAGGATTTGCTAAATCTTGAAATTTAATTCCAAGCTCTCCTAAAGGGGGATAAGCCCTCCAAAAACCCTCTTTGCTCCTAAAATCTGGCAATCCCCCATCCACTCCCATTCCAGCCCCTGCAGTGATCATTAAAACTTCTGCTTCTTTAATACATTCTTTTGCTCTTTGTATTTCCACAAACTACCTCATAAACTTATTCCCTATTTTAAATTATACCACAAAGCTTTCTAAGGTAATTTTTTATATTTATTTGCTATAATCTAGTGCTTTAAAAGCAAAAATTTTATAAAAAGGTGGTGATTAGATGCCCGGTATCAAAGTAAGGGAAAACGAATCTTTTGATGATGCTTACAGAAAGTTTAAAAAACAAGCCGATAGAAACTTGGTAGTAACTGAAAGCAGAGCTAGAAGATTTTTTGAACCAATGACTGAAAAGCGTAAAAAGCAAAAAATTAGCGCACGCAAAAAAATGCTTAAACGCCTTTATATGCTAAGACGCTACGAATCAAGGCTCTAATACTTTAAATAAAATAGAGATTTTTTCTCTATTTTATCTTCCATAAAACCACATTTAAAATAACAACTCCATTTGCAAAAACAAGTCCGCTAAAAAATCCCCATAAATGCAAAGCTTCATTTTTAAGTAATATTAAAAAGCCAACCACTAAAAAAGCATAAGCAAGCAATCTTAAGGGCATAAAAAACATCTTTACCCCAAGCTTACTAGAAGTTTTATCAAAATTCTGCCAAAATCTTCTTTTTTTGGGAATTTTTATTTTATCTTTTTCTTTATTTTTGGAGATTTCTTCTATCTTTTCCTCTAAGCTCTCTTTATTATCTTCCTCATCTTCTTGCCATAGCTCTTCTTCAAGTTTTTGAGCTTTGCTTTCATACATTTTAGAAATAGCTTCAAGCTCTTTAGAATCTGCATTAGCTATTAGTGCGTTTATCTTTCTTTTTTGCGCGTAAAATACCGCTAAAATCACTAGCACAAAGGATAAAAATGCAAAAGCAAAATTTAAAACAAAAATTTTTCCCAAAAAAAGCCAACTAGCTAGAAAAACCCCTAAAAATACAACAAAATTTATAAAGATTTTATTCTTCATCATCCTCCCAATTTTGCTTGCTTTGATAAGCATATTTTGGATTTTTACTGAGTGTATCTAACTCTCTTTTTTGGCGTTTATAGGCTTTATATATATTTAAAATTGCTGCACAAATTCCCCAAAATACCCCAAGCCAAAACAACCAAACATACCCAAATAGACTTTCTAATCCATAACCAATCCCAACTCCAATAAGCACAGCAAGCACCATAGAGACTCCCAAAGTTGCATTAGAGTAAGCCAAAAGTGCATCTTTATATTTTAATTCCTCTTTTGCCTCTTTTTGCATAAATACTTGATTGTGGTTTTCCATAATTTCTTCTTTTGCTTTATTTTGCACTTTTTCATTCTCCATAAGTGCTAATCTCCCTTAAAACTTCACAAGCACGCTCTAACACACTATCAATCATTGCCTCATCCATACAATCACAAATAAATCCTGTTTCAAACTGCGAACATGCAAAATACACACCTTTATTAAGCATTCCTTGATGAAATCTTGCAAACATTTTAGTATCACTTTTTAGAGCATCTTCAAAGTTTTTTACTTCATTTTCATTAAAGAAAAATCCAAACATACTACCTCTAACACAAGTTTGGAGGGGTATTTTAAATTCTTCACATATTTTTTTTAACCCTTCTGTAAGTTTTAATGCTAATCTCTCCAATTTTTCATACAGTTTAGGATTTTGCTTGATTTTATACAAAGAAGCAAGGCCAGCACTCATTGCCACTGGATTTCCACTAAGCGTTCCTGCTTGATAAACTGCTCCATTAGGGGATAGCAAATTCATAATTTCTTCGCTTCCTCCAAATGCACCCACAGGCATTCCTCCGCCTATTACCTTACCAAAGGTTACTAGATCTCCTTTAATACCATAAATCCCATAGCTACCACTGCTACTTGCCCTAAAACCACTCATCACTTCATCTAAAATAAGCACAATATTATGCTTTGTGCAAAGCTCTCTAAGTTCTGCTAAAAATTCTTTCTTAGCTGGCACTAACCCCATATTTCCTGCGATAGGCTCAATAATAATCGCTCCAACTCCTGTGCTTTTTTGTATGCAATCTTTTACGCTTTGTATATCATTATATCTAGCCACAAGCGTATGCTTACTAAAATCTTTAGGAACTCCAGGCGAGCTAGGATTCCCAAAAGTTGCTAATCCACTTCCTGCTTGCACTAAAAGGCTATCACTATGTCCATGGTAGCAACCCTCAAACTTAATAATATCTTCACGCCCAGTATATGCTCTAGCAAGCCTAATTGCACTCATAGTAGCTTCTGTCCCACTAGATACAAAACGAATCTTATCAATCCCCTCATACATGCTAATTACCGCCTTAGCTAAAGCTGTTTCTAAAGTTGTAGGCGCTCCAAAAGAAAGTCCTTTTTGTAAGGTTTGTATCACACTCTCTTCAATTTCTTTATCACAATGCCCAAAAATCAAAGGCCCCCAGCTTTGCACAAAATCAATATAGCGATTCCCATCTTCATCCACCAAATATGCACCTCTCCCCTCTCTAATAAAAGGAGGTGTTCCTCCAACACTCTTAAAGGCACGCACAGGAGAATTTACACCCCCGACAATCACTTGTTTAGCTTCATTAAAATCATTAATACTATTTAGATTATTTAGCTGTTCCATATTTTTCCTTAAAGTTATGCAAATTTGGGCGATTATACTATATTTTTCTTTAGAGGCTCATACAAAGATATTTTATCTCCAAATACTCTTCAATTCCATATTTAGAACCCTCTCTGCCCAAACCACTTTGCTTTACTCCACCAAAGGGGGCAACCTCATTAGAAATTATTCCTGTATTAATCCCTACCATTCCATATTCTAAGGCTCTAGCCACACGCCATTGGCGTTTATAATCTTGTGTGAAAAAATAACTCGCCAATCCAAATTCTGTGTTATTTGCCTCTTTAATCACCTCTTCTTCACTTTCAAATTTAAAAATAGGTGCTAAAGGCCCAAAGGTTTCTTCTTTTGCTACTAGCATTTTTTCATTCACATCTGCTATCAATGTAGGTTCATAAAAATTTCCCCCTAAAGCATGTCTTTTGCCCCCTGTTAAAATCTTCGCTCCTTTAGAGAGTGCATCTTGAATATGGGCTTCCACCTTTTTAACAGCTATTTCATTAATAAGCGGTCCTTGATGCACCCCCTCTTCCATTCCATTACCTACTTTTAAATTTGCAATTCTTAATGCTAGTTTCTCACATAATCTTTCATAAATCCCACTTTGTGCATAAATTCTATTAGCACACACACAAGTTTGCCCACTATTTCTAAATTTAGAAGCCATAATCCCATCAAGTGCCACTTCAATATCTGCATCATCAAATACAATTAAAGGTGCATTGCCTCCAAGCTCTAAACTTAGCTTCTTAATAGTTTCTGCACTCTTTGCATAAAGCATTTTGCCAACTTCAGTAGAGCCTGTAAAACTTAACTTTTTAATAATGGGAGATTTTGCAAATACATCACTAATTTCTTTAGAATCACCATTTACTACTACAAATAAATCTTTAGGTATTCCAGCCCTTTGTGCTAGAAGCTCTAGCGCATAAGCACTCAAAGGAGTTTGTGAAGCAGGTTTTAAAACCATTGCGCATCCACTAGCTAAAGCGGGTGCCATTTTGCGCGTAATCATAGAAGAAGGAAAATTCCAAGGCGTAATTGCAGCACATACTCCAATAGGCTCTTTTAGCACAAAAAGATTTTCGTTTTCTTTCTTAGATAAAAGCACATCTCCACAAACCCCTCTTATCACTTGCGAAAACCACTTTACAAAAGAAGCTGCATACAAAATTTCACCTCTTGATTCTGCTAAGACTTTCCCCTGCTCTAGCGTCATTAAATATGCCAACTCTTCTTTATGCTCTAAAATAAGTTCATAAAACTTATAAAGAATGTCACTTCTTTCTTCTGCTAGAACTTTAGTCCATTTTATTTGTGCCAAACTAGCTTTTTTACAAATCTCTTCTAATTCTTGCTTGCTTGTTTTTTTAATATAAGCTATTTTCTCTAAAGTTGCAGGATTATTTAAAACATAATGATTTTCTTTAAACTCCTTAGTAATATGTGGATGTGAAAAAATATCTAAACTCATTTTTGCCCCTCTTTTTGTTTTATACTAACACAATTTTATTTACTTTTATTTTAAGTTTTTTAATTTCGCAAATATCACTAGAAAGCTTTTATATAATGGGTAAATTAATTTAAGAAGAATTTTTTAGCATTAAAATAAGCTTATAAGAAACCTATAAACTATTTTTCATAAGAATTGTTAAAAAGCTTTTATTAAAATGGAGTTGAAATAAAGATTAAAGAGGATAAAATCCTCTTTAAATTAGACTGCACCTTTGCTCTGTGCTTCTTTAGCGTATTTTTCGCCAAGTTCATAAGCTTTTTTATTAAGCTCTACAACCTTTGCAGGAACTTTGCTAATCATTGTTTCATATACTAAATTTCTATCTACACACTCTGTTAAAGCAACTGTAATTGCCAAAGCAACAACAGATTGTGTTACAACATTTCCAACTTCTTCTTTTGCAATTGTAATAATTGGAATAGGATAAATTTTAAATTTCTTTTTATCCTCTTCACTTGGAGTTACCAAGTTGGGTTCAATCACAATCGTCGCACCTTCTTTTAGCCCACCTTTAAACTGATCATAGCTTACTTGTGCAGTTGAGAGCATAAACTCTACTTCACCCTCATTTGCATAAGGATAAAGTATTTCTTCTTTATCAAGTAAAATATCTACCTTTGTAGGTCCTCCACGCACTTGTGAAGTATAAGTAGCAGCTTTTACTCCATAGCCTCCATCTCTAATTTGTGCTTCTGCTAGAATCTCTCCTGCTAGTAAAACACCTTGCCCACCTACACCTGTAAAACGGAGCTGTCTTCTCATTTTGCACCTCCTTTTTTAGCTTGTGCTTTTTCTTGAACTTGTTTATAAGCTTTACAATATTCAATTTTATCATTATCTTGATGTAAGATACCTGTTGGATATTTACCTGCTTTTTCCTCATTACTTAATTCATCATATTTTTTCTTAGAAATAATCATACTATCAATCCAAGAAAGCGTATCTACTGCCTCTCCCATTTTATTTTTTCTACCTAAATTTACATGGCAGTTACTAAAAATATCAAAGAAGCTAAAACCTTCATGAGAAAAGCCCTCTACTAGAACTTTTTCAAGCTTTTTAGGATCTAAAACAGATTCTCTAGCTACAAAACTAGCTCCTGCAGCTTCTGCTAATTTTGCTGCATCAAAGGTTGGATCTATATTACCATATTGAGCTGTTACAGTCCACATCCCTTTAGGAGTTGTTGGAGAAGTTTGAGAGTTTGTAAGCCCATAGATAAAGTTATTAATAAGCACATAATTAATATCAATATTTCTTCTACAAGCATGGATTGTATGGTTTCCACCGATTGCTAATCCATCTCCATCACCACCTACTACAATCACTTTTTTAGTTGGATTTGCTAGTTTGATTCCAGTTGCATAAGCTAGGGTTCTACCATGTGTTGTATGCACAGTGTTGCAATTCACATAAGAAGATACACGCCCAGAACAGCCAATACCACTCACTAAGCACACATCATCCATATTCCAACCAAGTTTATCAATCGCCCTAACAATTGCTTTTAAGATTACACCATCTCCACAGCCCCAACACCAAAGTGTTGGCATTTTATCCACTCTTAAATATTCATCATAATTAAATGCCATCTTATAACTCCTTAATCTTATTTGCAATTTCCATAGGTGAAAGTGGGCGTCCATTAGCTTTTGCTAAAAGTGCAACTTCTTTTTTCATAGAATGCTCCACTTCTTTAACATACTGTCCTTTATTCAATTCAGCTACTAAAATTTTATTAAATTTAGCACCCAATTTTGCCAATTCTTCTTTAGGAGAAGGCCAAAGAGTAATAGGTCTAAACAATCCCACTTTAATTCCCTCTTCTCTTAATCTATCCACAGCTTCTTTAGCACTTCTTGAAGTAGAACCATAAGCAATTAATAAAATCTCCGCATCATCAAGCTTGTATTCCTCATAAGTTACAATATCATTTTTCTTGCTTAGAATTTTATTAAACAATCTATCAATTAACTTTTGAGAAAGCACTGCATCTTCTGTTGGGAAACCTGTTGGCCCATGATGAAGCCCTGTAACATGGTAGCGATACCCTTGAAAGAATGGATTTAGCACAGCAGGCTCATCTTCTTTCACATCATAAGGTTTATAAGAACTCTTATCACCTGTAAATACCTTACGATTTACAATGTTTTTTTGTATCTCTTCTAAATCTGGAACCACTGCCCTTCCATGCATATGCCCTAGTGTCTCATCAAGCAATAAAAATACTGGCGTCATATATTTTTCTGCTAAATTAAATGCACGCACGGTTTCTGTATAAGCTTCCTCTAAACTTCCAGGACATAAAGCGATAGATTGATAATCCCCATGTGTTGGATGTGCTGCTTGTGCCACATCTCCTTGTGCCACTCTTGTTGGAAGTCCAGTTGAAGGCCCACCACGCATAACATTCACAATCACTAAAGGAACTTCTGCCATAAAACCTAAACCAATTTGCTCTGCTTTTAATGAAATTCCAGGTCCTGAAGTTGCTGTCATGGATTTAGCACCGCTCATAGAAGCACCTAAAGCCACAGAAATCCCAGCAATTTCATCTTCCATTTGAATAAAACTACCATTTTCACGCGGTAAAAGAACACTCATTTCATGTGCTACCTCACTAGATGGAGTAATAGGATAGCCTCCAAAAAATTTACAACCCGCATCAATTGCTGCATGTGCTACTAATTCATTTCCACTTGATATAAATTCTCTACTCACTTTTTACTCCTTATAGTGCCATATAGCCATTTGCTTTGATAGCTTCTGCTCTTTGCTTTGCTTCTTCTGTGATTTTAGCAAACTTAAATTCTTTTCTATCGGCTACTGCAATAGCAAAATCAGGGCAATGCAATTCACAATCTTGACAACCAATACAGCTTTCTGGATTGATTACCTTTACCATTTTGCCTAATACTCTATGCTCATCAAAACACATTGCTAGTGTCCCACTAGGGCATACAGAAACACATAAATCACACGCTTTACAGCGATCTTCATTAACCCAAACCGGTGTATTCTCAGGTGCTTTTAGCAATCCCATTCTTTACTCCTTAATTTTTTTAATTTTCATAAAATCAACACAACAACCCATTTACAAGTGAGTGTATCTATTAAATTTTTTACTCTTCAAAGCCCTCCTTGCAAATAGGTTATTTAAAATAATTTGTTTTAAGCTCATTAATAAGAGCTTCTACAGATTGAATAGAGCGATCAAAATGAGCTTTTTCTTCTTGATTAAGTTGTAACTCTACAATGCGTTCTACTCCATTAATACCTAATTCTACAGGCACACCGCCCACAACATCTTTATATCCATACTCACCATTTAGATAAACAGCACTGGGCAGGATTTTTCTACTATCACTCATAATGGCTATTACCATTTCAGCTGTGGCTCTAGCAGGTGCAAAGTATGCAGATCCCTTTTTCAAGCAAGAAACAATTTCAGCTCCCGCATTCTTTGTGCGTTCTATCACTTCTTGAATTTCTTCTTGACTTAAAAGCTCATTCAAAGGCACACCATTTACACTGCTAAATCTAGCTAAAGGCACCATATCATCACCATGTCCGCCCATCACAGGTGCAACAATCTGTCCAGGAGCACATTTTAATTTCTCATAAATAAAACTAGCCATTCTAGCACTATCTAACACGCCTGCCATACCCAAGATTTGCTTATGTTTAAAACCTGTTTCTCTTAAAGCTGTATAAACCATCGCATCTAAAGGGTTTGTAACTAAAAGCAAAATTGCCTCTGGTGAGTTCTCTTTGATGTCTTTACAAATTTCACTAATTACTTTAGCATTTGCAAAAAGCAAATCATTTCTACTCATACCTGGCAATCTTGGAGAACCTGCTGCAATTACAATCAAATCACAGCCTTTTAAATCTTTAGGATCTGCTATTACTCCAAGTTTTGTAAATTTTGGCCCCACACAAGAAGCTTGAAACATATCAAGCAACATTCCTCTTGCTCTATCCTTATCTTTATCTTGCAAAACAATCTCATAAGGAGTATTTGCTGAAAGTATATAAGCTAGAGTTGAGCCCACATGTCCTGCTCCTATGATACCAACCTTTTTGACGCGTTCCATATTAACACCTTAAATTTTATACATTTTCAATAGCAAAAGTATAAAAACAAATTAACTTTCATTACAAAAGACAAAATTTGTTTAACTTTCTACAAGTATTTTTAACCAACTTCTCTTAAAGCTATCTTAGAAGTTTCCTAATTATTAAAATTATTTATATGCTCTTTGTAAGTTTTTGAAAAAGAATGCACACCATTTTTATTTCTTACAAAGTAGAGATAATCAACATTTGCGGGAAATATCGCTGCTTTAATTGCATCAAAACTCACACTTCCTACAGGATACTTAGGAATACCACTGTATTTATAGGTATTATAGGTAGTTGTATCATTTTGTATCATTTTAGGTGTAATTTTTGTATGAGAATACTTACCATAGTTTAAAGAACCATCCATTTGCAAAGGCATTTTGAGCTTTAAGCGATTATGAATCACAGCTGAAACAAGTGGCATTTCTTCTATATTTGCAGATTCTTTTTGAATAATAGATGCAATTGTTACATATCTAAACCATTGTTTCTCATCATATTCTCCAAGCAACTTTACTGACCATTTTTGATGCATCTTCATAGAAGAATTTACCAAAAAATACATCAAATGTTCTTCTTTTATACCTTTTGGAACTTTATAGGTATTTGCTAAAATCACACCATCAAGATAGTTTGGTGCATACTTAAAATAAGACTCCATAAGTTTAGCCTCATCTAAACCCAAACCTTCTGACAAAATTTTTACAAAAAAATACAGTGTTTCACCAGGTATTAACTGCACATCTATTAAGGCGGCTTTAGCACTTGTTAGCTTATACAAAAAATCGCCTTTACTAAGTGTGGTTTTTTTAATTTCCAACCACCCACTTTGAGGTTTTCCAAAAAGATGTATTAAAATTGCATCAAACTTGCCTACATCAAATTGATTTTTATTAAGATGTGTTATAATTGTATTCACACCACCTTGTGGAATAAAAACAACTAAGCTAGATTGCATAGGTTTAGCAAGATAAAAACAAAGCGTTATAACAATAATGAAGAAAAAATCTTTTAAAATTCTCAATTTTAGTATTTTCATCGGCGTCTTTTTTACTTTATTCATCGGATTTTATGCCTTTCTTACACAGGGTATTTCTTTGGATAAATTCCACATTTATGGCGTAGAAGTTAATGGATTCTATCTAAGTTTAGATAAAAAACTTATTTTAAAAATAGATACTTTAGATTTTAAAGATTTAAAAACCCAAGATGAAAGCCAAAAATTAGATATTCAAACCCAAATCCACTATGCAAAAACCATCCACACACTTTTACAATATTTTCAAAATATCCAACTAAAACAAATCAAGCTAAAAGGCTATGAAGCTAATCTACTTTATGATGGAGAGAATTTTACTATCAATTTTCCCAATATTTATGCAAAATTAAATTTAAGTGAAAAAGATTCTACAATTCTTTTAAATCTTCAAGATCTTTATTTACATAGACTTGGAATTTATATGCAAGGCAAAGGAAGCTACACTCTAAAAAGTCAAAAATTAAATTTTGATGGCTCTCTTAGCTTTTTAGATTTACAAAACCATAATCTTTTAACCACTCTCAACTTTAATTCCTGTGGAGATTTTGAAGAATTGCAAATTTCTGGCTCTAGTCTTCCTTTTAAAGATATTAAATTTTTAGAAAAAATTCTTCCCCCTTTTAACAATCAAATCCTAAAAGAATGGATTTTTGATAATTACACTATGGAAAATGCATATTTAGAATCCTTTTCTTTTTCACTTCCCTTAGAAAGCGAAAAAATTCTTCCCGCACTCCAAAAAACACTAAAAGCTACAGCCATCTTAAGAGAAGCTAAAGTGTATTTCCAAAAAGACATTTCTCCTCTTATTAGCAAAGAAATCCTCCTTGAATTTAAAAACAATACTTTAGAATTTCACCCAAAATCTCCCACTTATGAAAATATCCCTTTGCAAAATTCTAAAGTAGCCATTAAAAACATTCTAAGCGATCATGCTTTTTTAGAGATTAACCTCCATGCTAATACCCCTTTAAGCTCTCCTATTCATAAAATTCTAGAATCCTACCATATTTCTTTACCTCTTAAGCAATTAAAATCTAACACCAATGCCACATTATATTTAGGATTAGACTTGCATTCCTTAAATTTAACATACAAAGGGATTTTTAGCGCTAAAAATGCTAGCTTTGATTACAAAGGGATTGTTTTTGATGGAAGTGAGTTTTTAATCAAGCTAGAAAATCCCCTCATTGATGTAAAAATCCAAAATTTAACCTACCAAAATTTTATAAAAGCAAATCCTCATTTTATCATCAACACCAAAACCCATAAACTAAGTGGGGATTTAGAAATAGTAAATCTTGAACTTCAAAACAATCTCTTAAGTATCCAAAACCACTTGCTTCCTTTTATGATAGATTTCAACAATCCTAATTTTACCTACTTAAATCTACCTACTTTTAATATTGAAGCCAATCTTAGCCATACAGATACAAGCACTTTTTATTTTAAAGACTTAAAACCCTTAATTGCTTATTCATCTTTATTACAAGATTATAATATTGAAGAGGGAAATATTGAAATTAGCACTAAAGACTTTTCTAACTTTTTAATGCAACTAAACTTAATTTCTAGCCTGCCCTTTATCTATAAAAAAGACAATCCTAGCAATGAGCTTTCTTTAACACTTGAATACTCCAAAGATATTTTAAACTTAAAAACTAATGATAATTTAATACAATATTCTAGTTCTAAGAATCAAAAAAATATTTTTTTACAAGATTATGTTCTAGATTTAGATAAGCTTTCTTTTTCTAATAACGCAGATAATCTACCCACACACCTAAAAGCACAAAATAGCATTTTTATTTTTAAAGAACTTCCTATTTTGGCTGATAATTTAGAAGCAACCCTTAATAAAGATATTTTAGATATTAAACTTTCCCATAAAAATGGCAAAGCCACCATTAAAAAGAGTGGAGAAAAACTACAAATTAATGCTAATAATTTTGGAGATGAATTTGTAAATTCCCTAGCTAAAAAACAGGCTTTTTCTAATGGTATTTTTTCTCTAAATGCTACAAGCAATCCAGAGGGTATTTTAATAGGAGAATTAAATTTCTATAACACCTCCATCAAACAATTAAAAGTCTTACAAAATCTTTTAGCTTTTCTTGATACCATTCCTTCTTTGTTAAGTTTAAAATCGCCCGGTTTTAATAATGAGGGTTATTTGGTTAAAGAAGGTAAAATGAATTTTGGATTAAATGAAGATTATCTAGCCATCAATAATCTTGACATTAAAGGAAGCTCTATGGATTTACAAGGCAATGGAGTATTGGATTTAAAAAATAAAATCATTGATTTAAACACAAAGCTCATTACTATAAAATCATTAAGCAATATTATCAATAAAATTCCCGTAGTAAATTACATTTTTTTAGGCAAAGATGGAACAATTTCCACAGGTGTGAAAATTAGTGGCAATCTAGACAATCCAAAAATAACAACACAAACTGCACAAGACATTCTACTTTCTCCTTTTAATGTCTTAAAACGCGTAGTTACCTCGCCTATTCAAATTTTCAAAAAGGACTAAAATGGTAAAAAAAGCAACCAAAAAAGAAATAAATGAAATTAAAACACTTTTTTTAGAACACTATAAAGATGCAAAAACAGAACTTAATTACTCTAATGATTTTGAACTTTTAATAGCGATTATGCTCTCCGCCCAATGCACTGATAAGCGAGTAAATCTTATCACACCTGCTCTTTTTAAAAAATACCCCACTCCACAAAGCTTGCAAGATGCTCCCCTAGAAGACATCAAAGAACTGATTAAAACTTGCTCTTTTTTTAACAATAAAGCCACCAACCTAAAAGCAATGGCTCAAATGGTATGTGAAAAATTTGATGGCAAAATACCTCTAGATAGAGAAGAATTAAAAAACCTACCCGGAGTAGGACAAAAAACTGCTAATGTGCTTTTAATAGAATCTCAAGGAGCAAACTTTATTGCCGTAGATACGCATGTCTTTAGAGTTTCACACAGGCTTGGCTTAAGCAATTCTAACACACCTTTAAAAACTGAAGAAGATTTAACAAAACTTTTTAAAGATAATCTTTTTACTCTACATCAAGCAATGGTTCTTTTTGGTAGATACATCTGCAAAGCTATCAATCCAAAATGCCATGAATGCTTTTTATCCCATCTTTGTAAAAGCAAAATAAGCTTCAAGGCTTAAAAACAAAATTTAAGAATGCCAATTTCTTCTTTTTAGTTGATATTTTCCCCTTATGGCTTTAGCAAAAATCACTAAATTGTGGCGATTTTTCAAAGCTATTTTTTTAGCTTTTTGTATTTTTTGCTTTCTTAAAGCATAAAGCATTTGGTATTCCTCAGGAGAATAAAACCACTCTCCTTTTTTCTTTAAAATCTTAAAATCTATCCTATTTATCTTGCTAAGGCGTGAAAGTTCCATAAAAATACCATCAGATATATCCATTCCAGCTTTAGCTTCTAAATTAAGTTCTAAGAGCATTTTAGGATAAAGCTTAGGAGTAAAAAAACGAGAATTTTTAGAAATTGCATTAAATCTTAATGCACTTTTTAAATGCCTTATATTTTTTCCAAATTTTTGAGATTTAGCTAAATGCAATGCACTTTTTGGTTCTAAATATCCAAGATAATCGCCTATTTTAATCCCCTTTCTATAAAGGAGCTTTTTGCATTTTTCTCCAATTAGTGTAAGTGAAATATGAAGCTTATCTCCTATTAATGTATCTCCACCTACTAAAAGCACTCCATTTTGCTTAGCAATTTGTGCAATATCTTTTGCTAAGTTCTTCCCCTCTTTAAAATCTCTTGGAATACAAACCGTTAAAAGTGCATATTTTGGAATTGCATTCATTGCATAAATATCTGAAAGATTCACATAAAAACACTTTGCAATTTGCCTTTTTAAATCCCCCCATTGTCTTTTAAAATGCACCCCCTCAAAAAATCCATCACTCGCATAAATAAATCTATCAAGCACTACTCCATCATCTCCTATCCCAAAGGTAGCCCCACATTCCCTTAGAGTTTGAATAAATTGCTTTTCCCTATCAAGCATTAGAGCATCTTCATACTTAAATCAATCCAAGTTGCATGATGGATAATATAGCCACTTGAAATTGCATTTACCCCTTTAATGGCATAATTTGCTATATTTTCTAATTCCACATTACCACTCACTTCAATAAGTGTGCTAGGAGAGATTTTATCTCTTAAATCCACCACCTCTTTAATTAATTCAAGTGGCATATTATCGCACATTAAAATATCCCCTTTTGCAGTTAAAACTGCCCTTGCTTGTTCTAGAGTTTCACATTCCACTTCTATTTTTACACCAAAGGGGATTTTTTCTCTTGCCTCTTTAATAAAATCTTCTAAGGATTGTTCTCCTTTAATATGTGTATCTTTTAACATCAAGCAATCATCTAGCCCTAAGCGGTGATTTCTAGCTCCACCATTTTTTGTAGAATATTTTTCAAACACGCGCAAAAGAGGTCTTGTTTTTCTAGTATCCAAAAGAACACAATCTGTATTTTGTAGCTTTTTAACAAATCTTCTTGTAAGCGTAGCAATTCCACTAGAATGTGCCAAAATATTTAAAATACTTCTCTCCAAGCTTAAAAGCGTGCTTCTTTTACCTCTTAAATTAAGAAGCGTTGTTCCTTTTTGAAACTCTTCTTTATCAAAAACTAAAAATTCCGCTTCAATACAATAAAGTTCACACATTCTTTTAATATAAATTTCACCTGAAAACACCCCATCTTCTTTAGCTATAATCTTGCTCTTTACTTCTTTATCCTCTTTTAAAATCCTAGCAAATAAATCCCCTCTTCCTAAATCCTCTTTAATTGTAGCCTTTAAAAATTCATCTAATAAAATTTCTTGCACCTTTTATCCTTTTTATGAAAGCTCCATCATTTTATCCAGTGCCTTTTTAGCTTTAGCAGCTATCTTCTCTTCCAATAGAATTTCATTATAAGGTTCTCCTTTATCTATTGCTTCTAAAATTTTTAAAACATCTTGCAATGTAGTTTCATTCATTGTGGGGCATTCTGGCTTAGTAGAAGAAAGAACAAAGGTATTTTGCTCTCCATTATAAGGCTTTCTTAAACGATTAACTAAATTAAATTCCGTTCCAACCGCTACTTTTTGTGCAGGCTCTAAACTTTGAACATACTTGATTATCTGACTGGTAGAACCCACAAAATCTGCTTCTTTTACTACTTCTTTGGGGCATTCTGGATGCACTACAATCAAAATATCTTTGTATTTTTCTCTAAAAAATTCAATATCTTGCACGCTAAATAGCTGATGAACTGAGCAAAATCCATTATAGCAAATTATATCTGCATTTTTTACATCTTCTTTGCTATCTACTCCCAAAACTGCACTTTTTAATCCATTTTGTCCTGCTAAATTCTCACCTAAACATCTATCAGGCAAAAAGAAAATTTTTTTATTTTGTTTAAGTGCATAATCCATAATTTTACTTGCATTAGAGCTTGTGCAAACAACACCTCCAAAATCTGCAACTTTAGCTTTTACTTCTGCATTAGAATTAATATAAGTAATAGGAAAAAAATCATCAATCCCATAACTTTTGAGCTTCTTCACACTCTCATCAAAATAACTATCATCAATCATTCTAGCCATAGAGCAACAAGCAATTTTTGGCATAAATACACGCTTTTTGGGTGAGAGAATTTTCACACTCTGCCCCATAAAGCCCACACCACAAAATACAACAATGGGATTATTAGAATGGGAGGCTTTTTGTGAAAGCTCCAAACTATCTCCACTAATATGTGCTATCTCTACTATCTCATCTCTTTGATAAAAATGTGCTGCTATTAAAACATTATGTTTTTGTGCTAGAGTTTTAATTTTTTCTTTCATTCTTTCTCCTTTGCAATACATTCACCAAAATACACGCTCTCTCCTAGCTGTGTTTGATAACTCCAATCCTTAGAAAACATTACAACTGTAGAACCCATTTGAAAACTTCCTATTTCATCACCTTTTTGCAAAAAGATAGGCTTTGCAAATGTATGGCTATAGTTTTCTTCTAAAGTTGCAATATTAGGTGCAAAATGGATAACAATCCCACCAACATTAAGTGCCCCAACTGCTACAAAATAAAAAGGATTACCTCTATAATCTTCACAGCTTAATACTACTCTTTTATTTTTAACAAATAGGGAATCTATTTTTTCTAAACCCATTTTATTCACTGGATAAAGAGCCCCTTTTATAAAATCAATCTTTTTAATTTTTAAATCAATAGGAGCATGGAAGCGGTGATAATCTTTAGGAGATAAATAAAGATTAATAAAGCTAAACCCCTCTTCTAATTTCTCTAAGATAAAATCGCTGATAAAATATTCTTTACCTTTAATTTGTAAAGCTTTATTTTCCTTACATTCTCCAAACTCCATTACTTTACTATCACAAGGGGCTATCAATACATTTTGCGCCTTATCAAAAGAACGCATTTTAATTAAAGAACGCATAAAAAGATTATTCAAGCTTTCATAACTCTCTAGAGTGTCAAATTCTTCCAAATTAATCTTAAAATACTTCACATAAGCCAAATTAATCCATTTTTGAATTTTAGGATGGAAAGAATGTTTGGCAAACTTCTCAAAAATCTGTGAAATTAAATTTGTATAATGCATCTTACTCCTTTTTCCAAATGGGTTTTTCTTCTAAACTTGGGCGATTGATTAAAACCTCAAAAGGCTTAAATTTTTCTTTATACCCCATAGAAGGATGATCTTTAATCCAATATCCTGGATATAAATATTTAATTCCTTTAGATTTTGCAAACTCAATTTGCTTTAAGATTGAAAAAGTGCCTAAAGAATATTTTGCAAAATCATGATCATAAAAACAATAAACCGCTGAAATACAATCTTGCAAAATATCTACTAAAGCCACTCCCACCAAAATTCCATCAATATGATACAAAAACTCATAGCCAAACTCCATAAAGCCTTGCACAAAAGTATCATAATACACTTCTGGGGTAACTTTTTGATATTCCCAACCTTTTTTATCTTGCATAGCCTTATGGTATTTATCATACAATTCTAAATGCGATTTAGATAGGGTGGGCTTTTGAATACTTAGTGTAATAAACTTAGATTGCTTTAAGATTTTTTTTTGCGTTTTACTGAAACTAAAATTTTCACAATCCTGCCTTATGGAAATACACAAACTACAGCCTTGACACTCTGGAACAAAAAAATAATTTCCAAAACGCCTCCAACCCCTCTCTAATAATTCCTTATAAAAATTCTCTTTACATTCTTTAATGTAAAAATACCGGTATAAAGATTCCTTTTCTTTAAAATATCCACAGATTTTAGGGTTTTGTTCTAACTCAAAAATCTCCATGTGCAATTGCTCCCAATGAAGCAGTTTTAGAATGCGTTTGGAATTCTTTTTTAGCATTGCTTACTTTATGTAAATAATTTCTTGCTTCTTCGTATTTTAAAGAAGTTCTTAGCTTTCTATAAACATCTTGCGAAGACATTTGATTAATAATCTCCACAGCTTTTTTTCTGTCTTTATGGAAAACTGAAAGAACATTTCCACTGCCCGTATTATAAGCTGCAATCACACAATATTCATGAGAGAGAGAATTTTTAATACCTTTTAAATAACGGTTAAACAAAATATCTAAATAGGCCGATCCATATTGTATATTTGTTTTAGGGACAAAAAGCATTTCCTTAGTAGGAATACCATCTTTATTATTTAAGGCTTTATACACATCACGCCCCGCACTTACTGGAACGACTTGCATAAGTCCATATGCTGGAATATGACTAACTGCATAAGGATTAAAACTGCTCTCTGTTTTAATAATAGCAAAAATCAATGCCTGCTCTATTCTATATTCTCTTGCATAAAGCGCAACATACTCTCCATATTTATGCTCACTTTGCATTTCTCTATCTTCTACCATATTAAATTGCACATAATAAACTTTCTTTTTCTCACCTTTTTGTGTAATTTCTGTGGTTTTTAATTTATGGTTAATAAGATAATCTGCATAGCGATTAGCTCTCCAAGGATAAAGGACAACCTTTCCTTCATGATCTTTTATCAAATCTGCCAAATAAGGTTTTCCTTTATACTCAATCTCTTTATCAGAATATAAATCTACATTTTCTGGATCTTCTGGCGTTAAAAGTGTTCCCACAATTGCTTTATGCAATGCTTGTTTTGGATTTTTTGTATCTAGAGTAGCTACTGATACCACACCTTTTGCAAAATCCACTTGTGCTCTTGAGAGATAAGAATCAGTATATTTTACATAAACTTCTTTAGAAGCTGTAGGTGTATTATTTTCACCCCAATTTTTAGAAGCTCTTTGGGTGAGCTTAGTAACAACCTTTTTGAAAGTTGCTTGAAAATTCAAAACTTCTGTTTCAAACTTTTGAGGATTAGAGGCATATTCTATTGCCTTTTTTTTAAGATAGCTTTCTGGGTTATAAACAAGCTCTCTATAACCCATTAAACAACCTGCCAATAAAAAGGAGCTAACTCCTAATGTTAATGCTATTTTTAGCAAGCAAGCATTCCTTTTTTAACTTCTAAAGCTTTTTCTTTACCTACAAAAATCTCTGCCAAATAATAAGCAAATTCTAAGGCAGTTGCAGGACCTCTTGAAGTAATAATATTCCCATCTTGCACGACATTTTCGCACACATAGTTTGGATTTTTAATCTCATTTTCAACGCTAGGATAGCAAGTAAATTTAGCCTCTTGTAAAACACCCATTTTAAAAAGTGCTAGAGGTGCTGCACAAATTGCTGCGACAATTTTACCTTCACTGTGTATTTTTCTTACAACTTTAGCTAAAGTTTCAGAACCAATCATATTCTGCACTCCACCAAAACCACCTGGCATTATAACGCCCTCATAGTCTTTAGCTTCTACTTCTTCAATTCTCACTTTAGCCTGCATTATAATTCCACAATCAGAAGTTACTGCCAAATCTTTTGTTAAAGAAGCAAGATGCACTTCAACACCTACGCGTCTTAATACATCAATCACGCTAATTGCTTCTAAATCTTCAAATCCATCCCCTAAAGGAATTAAAACTTTTGCCATTATTTTACCTTATCTAAATATTCGCCTGTTTCTGTATTTACACGGATTTTATCTCCTTCTAATACATGATAGGGAACTTGAACCACAGCACCTGTTTCTAAAGTAGCTGGCTTTTTACCCGCACTTGTAGTATCACCTTTAAAGTTTGGTGGTGTTTCTTTTACTACAAGCTCTACAGACTGTGGCACATCTACAGAAATTGCTTTATCATTATGGAACAATACACTTACCATCATTCCATCAATCATCCATTTAGCAACCTCTCCTACTTGCTCATCTAAAAGTCCTACTTGCTCATAATTCTCTGTATCCATAAACTGGAAATGATCGCCATCATGGTATAAAAATTGCATAGAACGCTCTTGCAAATTTGGCTCTTCACATTTATCACCTGCATGAAAAGTTTTCTCTAAAACTCTACCATCTAAGAAAGATTTCATCTTTACACGCACAAAAGCTGCTCCCTTACCCGGCTTTACATGTTGGTATTCTGTAATTCTATAAGGAACACCTTCTAATTCAACTTTTAAACCTTTTTTTAAATCACCCATTGAATATGCCATTTATTTCCTTTAATTTTTTAAATTTTTCCTGCACTACCTAAGATTTCCATACGCTCTGCTATAACTTTTCTCATAAAATCTTTAGCAGGAGCAAAGAACTTTCTTAAGTCAAATTGCGTTTTGTCTTCATTAGCTACGCGTCTAACCTCTGACATAAACGCAATTCTTAAATCTGTATCTGTATTAATTTTATTAATACCGCCTTTAATAGCCTCTTGTAAAAACTCAAAAGGAACACCTTTACTTCCCTTTAAATCCCCACCACTTTGCAAAAATGCCTCTCTAACTTCATTAGGAATTGCACTTGCTCCATGCAAAACTAAAGGAATATTAGTAAGCCTTTTCACTTCTATAAGGCGTTCAAAATCTAGTTTTGGTTCGCCCTTGAACTTAAAAGCTCCATGGCTTGTCCCAATAGCAGGTGCTAAAAAATCTACTTTACTTTCTTTTACAAACTCTTCTGCTTCTTTTGGATTAACTAAGCAAGCATCTTTTTCATCTACAGAGATATTATCTTCTATCCCCATAAGTCTTCCAAGCTCTGCTTCTACACTCACACCAGCACAATGAGCTACTTCTACAACCCTCTTAGTTTCTTGTAAATTTTCCAAAAAAGGATGATGGGAAGCATCTATCATCACAGATGTAAAACCTGCCCTAATTGCCTTCACACAAGATTCATAGCTGGTTCCATGATCTAAGTGTAAAGCTACTGGAATATGAGGATAACGATTGGCCAAAATCTTCACCATACCTACTGCCATATCAATACCTAGATATTTAATCGCTCCCTCACTTGCCTGCACAATAATAGGAGATTTTTTCTCATCTGCTGCTTCAAAAATAGTGCTTAGCATTTCATAATTTACAAAATTGAATGCCCCTACACCATAATTTTCTTTATGTGCTTTTTGTAAAATTTCATTTCCTGATACTAGCATTTAATAAACCTTAATAAACTTCTATCTTAGCTTTTTTGCGTAAATCTTGACCTTCTTTTTGCACACTATCTTTGAATTTTTGCACTTTTAATACTTGCTCAATTCTTGCTTTGCTTTCATCTAAAGTAAGAGTTCTTTCACTTCTTTTATCTTCCGCATAGATTACATGGAAACCAAAATCTGTTTTTACTGGAGTTTTTGTATATTCTCCTTTTTTAAGTTTAAATGCTGCATTAGTAAATTCTGGAACCATTTTTTGTGCTCTTACAAACCATCCTAAACTACCACCATTTTGTGCAGTTGCATCTTGTGATTTTTCTCTTGCAAGCTGTGCAAATTTATTAGGTAAATCTTTACCACTTTTTTTAAGTTCAGCGATGATAGATTTTGCTTCTGCTTCACTTTTTACTAAAATATGGCTTACTTTTACTGCTTCTGGCTGTAAGAATTCTTTTTTATTTTTATTATAAAAATCTTTAATTTCAGAATCGCTTACTTTAACTTCATTCATTTGTTTGCCCATCCAAATTTCTAAAGCCAAATCATCTTGCACAAGTGCTAAAGCATCTTTATATTCTTTAGAGTTCTCAATCTTTTCTTTTTTAGCCTGTTTAATCAATAATCTTCGCTCAATTGCTTGATTAATAATTTGTGTTTTTGCTTCTTGTGGTAATTGCTCATAAGAAACACCAGGCATTCCTCTCATTAAAATTCCAATATCTTTTTCTGTGATTTCTTCACCATCTACTTTTGCAAAAGTTTTTGCAAAACTCACACCTTGCATTAACGCAAAAGCCACCATTGAACCTAAAATAATCTTCTTCATCAATTTACCTTCCGTGTTTTGAAATTTTAAGAGTTTAGTTCTCTTTATTTTGAAATTTTACCTTGATTTTTTTAAATACTTATAAAACAAGGCTTATCTTAAAGCTATTTTGACTGATTTTCTTCATCTTTTTGTAATTCTTCTTGCAATTTTAAGATTTTAAGAATTTTTTGATTACTTTTTGTGAGCGCTTTAAACTCTACTCTGCGTGATAGCTCTGGCGTTTCTAAAGGCTTTGCAAAAGAAAGTCCATTTGCCCTTAGCACGCTTACTAGCCACTCTTTTTGTGCATTGATTTTAGGATTTTCAAAACAATATTTTAAAACCTCCAATGCCCTTTCTTGCGAAAGCCCTACATTTCCTAAATACCTTGCTTCTAAACTTTTAGCATTTTGCCATTCTGTAGAAGTGTGCCCCTCTATTCTAATTTCTTCAATGTCTTCTTTGTATTTATCTTGCGAGAGTATCTTAATATAACGCGGAAAAAAATCATCTAAGATTTCTTTAAATCTTGATTTAACTACTTTTTGTCCTTGATCAAATAAAATATCAGGCTCTCTAAAACGCACAATATTATCTGAATCAATCTCCGCATTCCATTGCTCCAAATTCCCAGAAAATTCTCTTAATAAATCTTTATTAAGCTCTGTTTGCAAATCTTTATGAGTTTTAGCAACATCGCTCATTTGCTTATTAAGTGTCAATAGCTCTTTATTCTGCTCTGCTAACTCCTTTTGAGTAGAGCTAATTACCACCATATAGGACACAGCAATTAGCAAAAAAATCATCATCACTCCTGCCATCATATCAGAAATGCTAATCCACTCACTTCCTTTAAAATCACTAGCCATTATCTAGCTCCCATTAACTCACGGATACGGCGTAAAAACCATTCATAATCTTGTCTAAAACCAAGCGTAATATTTGAAAGTGCCCCATCAAGTTCCCCAAGAGAACTGCAAAGCTTTGCATTTAATTCAGAAGTTTCTGCAAGCGAAGAAGAGACATTGGTTTTTGTGATTTGCAAAATTGCATCAATCTCTTTGCGATTACTTTCCAAAGAGAGATAAGTTTTTGTAAGTGCATCTCCAAGATTTTTTTGCAATTTATTGAATTCATTTAAAAGTTCTGCACTCACATTCTTAGGCAATTCTAGACTTTTTTTACTAAGGAGTGAAAGCATTTCTAAATACTCACTCCCCATTTCTTTTAGCATTACTTTTACTTGATCTTGTAAGGTTAGATAGCTTTGTATTACTTCTTTAGAATGTGAATCTAACTGTGTTTTTGAAAGATTTAAAAGATTACTTACAAGAGAATTTGCACTCTCTAATACTTTTTTAGAGTTTATATCAAAAAGGCTTGCTATTTCTGCTAGATTATTCTGCAAATGCGTTGTTAATTCCTGATGGGTTTGTGTAGAAGTTTGCAGTATTTTACCCACTTGTGTTTGATGGAGCGAATTTGCATTCTTTAAATACGCATTTAAAGACTCTAAAGTATTTTTATAGCTTTCTGCTAGACTTCCCCTAAGCTTACCTTGATAATCCTCTAAAAAACTTTGGTTTTGTGATTGCAACTTCTCTAAATACCCACCAAAATTTTTAGCATCTTCTTCTAAAAGCCCATAAAGCTGCTTAGACTGCTCTTTATTGCCTTCTAAAAGCATTTGCACATTTTGAGAGATTTCTTGTGTAGTTTTTGTAAAATTTTCTTGTATATTATACGAAGTTGCACTTAAAGCTTCTTCTATATTTTGGCTTGATTGACTTAGACTATTTGCAGTATTTTGCACCAAATCATTAAGACTTCTTAAAGTATCTGTAGTGCTTTTTTCTACCTCATTAGAAAGCGTAATTAAAGCTTCTTTACTGCTTTGTAAATTTTCCTCTAAATTCTTAGTAGAATTACCCAAAAGCTTATCAAAGCTCAAAACCGCATTATTAACATGCTCTTCTAATGCGTCTAAATGCTTTTGCAAATTATCCTGTGTATTTTTACTCAAATTCATAAAGGAATTTGCATTTTGCTCTAGGGTTGTTTCCATATTTTGAGAATGTTTTAATAAAACATCATCACTTCTTTTAGACTGCTCTTCTAGCAGTAAAACAGATTGTTTTTGGGCTTCTTGTAAATTATCTACAAGCTCCCCATATTTACTCTTAATCTCTTCCATTTGTTCTTGGATATTGCTCTTAATATGTGTAACCATTTCTAAGTTTTTAAATCTTAGCTCTTCTTCATTATGGTTAAAGTTTTCAAGCAGCTCTAAAGTTTTACTCTCTAGCTCTTTTAAAGATTGCGTAAGCTTTTCTTGATTTTGTGTTATATAACTCTCATTAAACTCCATAAAAGCAGTATAGAGCTTATTTAGTTGCTCATTTAACTTAGTATGATCTTGTTCTAGGGTTTGCAGACTATTTTCTAAAACATTTTGTGAATTTTGCAAGTAAGTTTTTGTGCTTTGCTCTAAAAACTGCGTTGTATTTTCTAAATTACTTCGCACAAGCTCCATACTTTCTTCTTTTCCGCTTTGGATAATTTGACTAATTTGCTTATGAGATTGCTCGGTAACTTCATAACTTCTAGCTTGAATACTTTCTATTGATTCTACAAGTTCTTTAACAGAAACCAACGCATTTTGTGCATGAATATGCATATCTTCAAAACCAGCCAAAAGGGAAGATAATTTTTCATTTTCTATGCGTGAGGCTTCAATGCTGTTTGCTAAAGCCTTATAGACTTCTAGCGTTTCTTCATTGCGTTTAGCTATAAGTGCAATCCCTTCACTTGTTTGATTAAAAAGTGCAAGTGTATTTTTGAGATTTTCTTCTAATCCTGCTATGCCTTCTTTATAATTATTTTGCCAAGCAATCATTTGCGAAACTGCTAAATTTAATTCTTTAAAATTATCTCCAAATTGATCAGTAATTTTTTTATTAAAATCACGAATTACCCCCTCTAATGCTCCTATTAACTCCTTACTTGCACCTTGTGCTAAATGGTGCATTGCTTCTTTTAGAGTAAAATTAACTTTATTAAAATGCTCCTCCAATCCCAAATAGCGTTCTTCATTAGCTAAACTTTGTTTTTCTAAAAGGGTTTGGGTTTTATGTAGAGTTTCTTGCTGTTTTTGCGTGATTTGCGTAAGCTCTTTTAGGCGTGAGAGTTCATCTAACTTCCCCATTTGCAAAGAAAAATAATCTAACATATTATCCAAATCACTTTTAACTGCTTTGCTTTTTTGGATAATTGAAAGCAAAATTGCAAGTCCCATTCCCAAAATAGAAGTATAAAAAGCAGTCTTCAACCCCTCTAAAAGCGTAGGCACAGAGTTTTCAATATTTCTTGTATCAAAATCTTGCAACCCCATAAAAATCCCTACAAAAGTCCCCAAAACCCCAGCACTAATAATAATAGATTTAAAATCTCTATGCTTTTGCTTACCATAGCTTAGAAAATCCCAGAATGCAAGTGCCAACATTGCTAAAGTAAAAATGATATTTACCAACATATTTTCCATTATTTTCTCTTCCTTTTTTTATCTAAATCAAAACGCTCATCCATAAGCCAATCAGGTTTTTGAATGGTAGTCTTTTTGCGATTTACTAAAAATAAAACCAATCTTATAGCAAGCACAACAATTGCAAAAGTAATTGCTGCTGAAATTATTGTCCCTAAATCATATTCACTTCTAAACATTACCTTCCTTTTTGTTCTATTTGTTGCACTTGCACATCTACATTATTATACTCAATCTCATTTAACATTCCCACAAGTGCAATAAACTGCTCAAAATAACTCTTAGAATCCCCTCTTAATAAAATAGGAGTTTCTTTTGGCATTTGTAATAATTTTGCCTTAATCTCCTCTAAGCTGGAAAGATTTTTATCAAAAAAATACTCCCCTTTTTGACTAATGGTAATTTCTACATCTTTTAGAGGCTTATCTATCTTGCTAGAACCTTCCGCTTTAGGAAGAGTGATAGGGATTTTGCCTTGTGCTATAAAAGTAGCACTTGTTAAGACAATAACAAGCAAAACTAGCATAATATCAATAAAAGGCACGATATTAATACTATCCATTCTCCTAAATCGTTTCATTTTCTACCTTTTTTCTAATTCTTTTAAGCTAAAATTTTGGCTTTGCTTTTTCTCTTGTAAAATCTCCCATCTTGCCACCAAAACTTCACTTTTTCTCATTAAAAGATTATAAAAAATAATAGAAGGAATAGCTACAATAAGCCCTCCTGCTGTTGCTTGTAATGCTAAGGCTAAACCACTCATAATACTTGCACTATCCACCATGCCAGACTGCCCCATTTGCACAAAAGTAATGATAATCCCAAAAACCGTTCCTAAAAGCCCAACATAAGGTGCATTAGAACCAATTGTCGCAATTAAAGTTAGATTTTTAGATAAATCAATTTCCAACTCTGTTTTGTTCTCATAAATTGCTAATTTAATATAGCGATAAAAAAGCAATCTTTCAATACTAGCCCACAAAGCCACCACACTCATTAAAAGCAACACCCCCATTACTCCATATTCTACGCTTTCTTTTAAACTTAAATCTAGCAATTTTTCTCCTTTATTGGTAATCTTTTAAAGACTGTGCTATCTCTCTTTTTTGGATTTTTTCTTTCAAGCTTTCACGCTTATCATGCAAATTTTTACCTTTAGCTAGGGCTATTTCTAGCTTTGCTCTATTGCGTTTATTAAAATACAACTTCAAAGCTACAATACTCATTCCCACCACTTGTGTTTTGCCAAAAAGCTTATCAATCTCCTTTCTGTGTAGAAGTAGTTTTCTTACTCTTTTTTCATCGGGTTTATAATGCAAATTTGTCGTGCTAAGCACTGAAATATGTGCCCCAAACAAAAAAGCTTCCCCATTAACAATCTTGACAAAACTATCTTTTAAATTCACCTTTCCAGCACGGATAGACTTCACTTCGCTTCCTAGAAGCTCAATCCCTGCTTCAAGTTTATCAAAAATAAAAAAATCATAAGTTGCTTTTTTGTTTGTAGCGACTATTTTAATACTCATTTTACTCTCCAAAAACTACTTCCACTACCACTCAAAAAATATCCCTCTTTAAGATATTCTTTCAAACTTGGATATATTTCTAAAAGTGGCAAGAGCAAATCATTTAAAGAAATTGCATCTTTTTTAAAAACATCTTGATTGCTAATATCTAGCCAACTTTTTGCTTCATTTGTGCTAATAGGAGCATAGAATTTCTTCGCATAAAGTTTATAGATTTCTTTAGTATTTGCATGGATTTTAGGTGTGATGATTTCTACTTTAAATGTCCTCTCTTGAGTGTTTTTAATAATCTCTCCTCTGCCCTCTACATTTGCAATTTCTTCTTCACTTAAAAAAAAGGGGACATCACTACCCACTTTTGCTCCTATTTTATAAAGTTCTTCTTTTGTCAAGTTTAAACCTAGTTTTTGATTTACCCACAAAATAAAACCTGCTGCATTAGAGCTACCTCCGCCAAGCCCACTCCCTGTGGGAATATTTTTTTCTACCTCCACTTTTAAAGCATTCAAAAACTCTTTTTGCTCCTTAGTGCATACTTCTAAAAGTGCAAGATAGCTTTTATAGATTGTATTTTGCTCCATTTTACAATCAAAATTTCCACAAACCTCAAAATTACTATGCCCCTCTTGAAACTCCAACACATCATAAAGATTACCAACCCTCATAAACCGTGATACAAGAGTATGGTAGCTAATGCTATCTTCTTGCATTTTGCCTGTAATTTTTAGAAAAATATTGATTTTTGCGTAAGTTTTCATTTCGCCTTACTCTTTAAAATAGGCAATTCACTAGCTTGTAATTCTTTATGAGAAAGTGATTTTTTATTCTCTTCTAAAACTGCCCTTTTTAACTCCTCTCGCAAAATCAAAAGATTAGGCGGTGCTTCAAAACCTATTTTAACACTGCCTTTATCAATAGAAACAATCTTAATAACAATCTCATCGCCAATACAAATGCTTTCATTTTCTTTTCTTGATAAAATTAACATAAAGGTATCCTATTTAATAAATATGTGATTGCGTGGTTTTTATATGAAATTATAGAAAAAAATTCATCAAAATACACTATATATTCTCCTTCTTTGTAAATTTTTAGCTCTTTTGCTTCTAGTTTTTTGCCATTTATCATCTTAGAATAAAGTTCTCCATTCTCTAAATCTCTAGCATTAATCTTACAAAATGGCAAAATCTCTAAGGGATTTAAATGTTTCTGCCCCTCATATTTAAATCCCCCCTCGCTCTCGCGTTCCAAATAGCTAAGCGCCCCAAAAGTGCCTAATTTTTGTGCTATCATTTCTCCTAAAGATCGGATATAAGAACCTGCACTTACCCACACTCTAAAACTAACAAAAGGATGATTATAGCCTAAAAATTCTATTTTAAAAATTTTCATCACTTCTTCTTTTAATCTTACCTCTTCCCCAGCTCTAGCAAGCTCATAAGCCTTTTTCCCCTCAATTTTTTTAGCACTAAACTTAGGAGGAGTGAATTTAACCTCTCCACAAAAACTCTCCACCACTTCTTGCACTCTAGCTTCACTTAATTTTGGTGTATCATAAATACCCATAATATTCTCAATATCTAAAGAATCACTTTTTAACCCAAGCCATAAAGTCGCTTTATATACCTTAGGTTCTTTATTGATAAAAGAAAACAATCGTGTATATTGCCCATAAGCTACTATCAATGCTCCACAAGCAAAAGGATCTAAAATCCCACTAAATCCGCCTTTTTTAACATTATCTCTTTTTTTTAAATTGTTTAAAAATTTATTAGAAGAAACAAACAAAGGCTTATTTGCCACAAAAATACAATCCAATTTTAGCACCTTAAATGTATAATATCTATCATTTTAATATCAGGAGTTTTTATGAAAAGTATTTTAACATCTTTTCTTTTAAGTTTTTGTTTATTTTTTATAAGTGGCTGTGCTAACCCACCTCTTGCAAATCCAAATCTAAATTATCCGCAAATCCTTTATCAAAAAGATAAAGACACTAGCATTATCCCTATTGGTTTTTCGCAAACTTTTACCAATCGCTTTAAAATTCTCTATGAAAAAACCCCAAATCCTAACTTAAAAACCATAGAATTTTATTTCACCCATTATTACAATGAAGCACAAGGGGATGATTCCCCCACTGCTTCTTTTAGTTTCACGCCCAGATATTTGTTGCGAGCAAATGTGATTATAAATGGCGACATCAAACTTCATAAAGACATTGAGTTGCCTGTAATTGCTTTTAATCCACCTTATAGCCAAATCTTTGATGGGATTATCCAAGAAGCTCTTAAGCTTCCTTAATCCCAAAAATAATGGCTTTTTACAAAATATTCTTAGCTCTCATATCTATAAATCCATAATTGCATTTTTCCAAAAACTAAAACATACAAGCATATTTTATCCATAAGCCTAGCTAGTGCAATTCTAAAAACTCATTAAAATTTTCTCATCATTTTATAGTTTTCCCATTCATTCTCTTAAAAGCAAAACCACTAAATAACCTCTTTTATTTTATTACTAACTAATAGAGTTTATTCCATTATCATTGCAAAAATCTTTAGACTAATAATAGTCTAATAACAAACATTAAAAGTTTAATCTCTTCTTAATTAATCTAAAAACTCTAGCTAAAATTTTCCTATATAACAAATAAACATTTCCTAAATAAAAAATAATGAATTAAAATTTAAAAAAACATATATTAGAATTCCAAAAT
>NZ_NBIU01000002.1 GCF_003245365.1 Helicobacter valdiviensis | reverse complement strand
TTATTACCTTTTTTATCAAATATAATTTTACCTAGATATATGCCAAATTTTGGGTTATACCATTGATCAAGTTTATTCGTATCATTAAGTATCCATTCACTTTCTTTGCTGGGACATATATTGTCAATATTTTTAATATTAGTATTTATGGCTAGATAAATAGTGAAAGGTTCTTTTCTGGTTTGTAAAAAATGCTTATATTTTTCTGCGTTGGGTAGAGGTCTTATGCTATAAGCATAAGCAATGCTACTAATTATTCCTATAAAAGCGCATAAACCAAATATCCTTTTAAATCGCTTGCTTTTTATCATTCAATCTCATTTCATTGGTTTTTTATTTTAAATTACATCAAACAAATATTAGAAAAATCATTAATAACAATTTTAATCTCTATTTTACCTCATCTTCTTTTATTCTTTAACACGGATATCTAAAAATTATTTTGTTTTTTATTGATAGTATAAAATAACGGTTATAAACATTGTTTTGAATTAAAAACTTTATAAAGCACTAAAAGTGAATATTTAAAAAGAAAGCAGGAATTAACACTTTAAAGGAGAAAATTCTCCTTTAATCATACAGGAAATACCCTAATACTCTTATCTAAGTCTTCTTGAAGCACAGACTCAATAGCAAATAAAGTCCCTGTAGATCCACTAGCACAACCACTACAAGCACCAAGATAGCGAATATACACATCTGAATAACCATCACTTGTAGTTTTTAAGTCAATGATTTCCATATTCCCACCATCCATCATCAGCATAGGACGGATTTTCTCATCAATCACAGCTTCAATTGCTTTAATTTTTTGCACCATTGTCATAGAATTAAAATCTAGCTCACCTTTAGCACTAGAATCTGCCTTATTTTTTAAAGCTTCCTCTTCCATTTCCGCTCTTACATCACGCAATATATCTACTAGATAATATTCTCTCTCTTCATGTCCGCCTGGCTTAATACAACTTTTACAAAATGCACCTGCTTTGGTATATTCTGTGATTTCTTCCACGCTTTTTAAATCATTGAGCTTGATTACTTCTTTTAGTGTTCCAAGGCTTACTCTAGCACATTCACATACGATAATTTCATCTTCAAAATCCTCTGGATTTTTACCCAAATACATCGCAGCTGCTTTTTTAATGACATCATATGCCATTACAGAGCAATGCATCTTTTGCCCTGGAACTGCTGGAGTATCTGGCTCATCTCTTAATGCTTTTTCTACATCAATATTTGTAATTTTTACAGCCTCTTGCACCTTTTTACCTAAACAAAGCTCCACCATCATATCAGAACTAGCAATAGCAGTCCCACAACCAAAACTTTTAAACTTCGCATCTACAATCACATCATTAGAATCTACAAGCCAATACAATCTCACTGCATCTCCACAAGCTTCAGCACCATAATCTGCAACAATAAGCTTTAAGCCTCTTTTATCTGCTTCTTCTTGTGTAATAACTCCAAGATGAGTTGGATTATCCATTCTCTCACTTACTTTTTTAGAATAAGCATCCCATAATGCTCCACCAAGTAATTCATTTTTTGCCATATTTTATCCTTTTAATAACTACTTGAAATTGCTCTTAGGCGTTCAATAGATTTTTTAAACACATCTATTGCATAATCAATTTCTTCTTCTGTTGTAAATCTGCTTAAAGAGATTCTAACTGCTGTATGTGCCAACTCTTTATCCGCTCCAATAGCACTCATCACTGGATTTGCTTCCAAATCCTCACTTGCACACGCACTACCTGTAGAACAAGCAATACCAAATTTATTTAAATCCCACAGCATTGCCTCGCCTTCAACTCCTCTAATACTTACCAAAATTGTATTTGGCACACGATTAATTCTATTACCCACCACAAAAGTATCTGGAATACTCAAAAGCGCATCTTCTAGCTTATCCCTTAATCTTCTCACATTGTTTTTTTCAAAATCAAGATATAAAGTCGCTTGACGCATAGCCTCACCCATAGCGATAATATAAGGCACATTTAGTGTTCCACTGCGTCTTCCGCCCATATGTTCGCCCCCATGGAAAAGTGGAGTTAAATTTCTACCTTTTTTAATAAAAAGTCCGCCCACACCTTTTGGCCCATGGAATTTATGTGCAGAAAAACTCAAAAAGTCAATATTGCACTTTTGCACATCCACCGGTATCTTTCCTATTGCTTGCACTGCATCTGTATGAAAAAGAACTCCTCTTTCTTTACAAATCGCCCCTATTTCTTCAATAGGAAAAATAATTCCTGTTTCATTATTTGCCCACATAATACTAACTAGGGCAGTTTTTGGGGTAATAGCCTGTGCAACCGCACTTGCCTCTAGGCTACCACTCTCGCCAATTGGCAAATAAGTAACCTCAACTCCAAGTTCCTCTAAAAATCTACAGGTAGAAAGAATAGCAGGATGCTCTACCTCTGTGGTAATAATATGATTTTTCTCTCCATTACGCAAAAGATCAAAATATACACCTTTTAGCACCCAGTTGTTACTTTCTGTAGCACAAGAAGTGATGATAATATCATCTTCATCTTTAGCATTAATACCTTCATAGAGATGGTTAAAAGCCTCTCTGATGGCTGTATGTGTTTCTGTTCCAAAAATATGCAAAGAGTTTGGATTTCCATATTTTTCACAAAAATAAGGCTCCATAAGCTCTTTTGCTTTTGGATCTAACATTGTAGTGGCATTATTATCTAAATATACCCTTTTGTTAGGCTTTTCCATTTGAATTCCTTTCAATAAATTAATTCATTTTACTTTATTATAATTATAAATTTTACATACAAAAATGTATTTAGCTTTTAGCCAAAAAAAGCTTAGAGAATTTTGAAAACTTACTAAGTTATTCAATAATCTTTGTAACAATCTCTCCAATCCCCTCTATACAACATCTTACCTCATCACCTGCTTTTAAAAATTTTGGTGGATTAAACCCCATTCCTGCACCACTTGGAGTTCCCGTAATCACAAGACTTCCTGCTTTAATCATAAAATAATGCGAAAGCTCACTTAAAATGTGTGGAATTGTAAAAATCATCTCTTTTGTATTACTATTTTGCCTTAGCTCTCCATTCACATAACTTTGAATGCTAAGATTAAAAGGGTTTAAACTCTCTTTTAAAACCACACAAGGCCCTAAAACTAAAGCACCTTCTAAGCTCTTTCCTGCATACCATTGCTTATGTTTTTTTTGTAAATCTCTTGCTGATAAATCATTAGCAACACTATATCCAAAAACATAATCTAGTGCCTCTTCCTTACTAATATTTTGGCAATCTTTTCCTACTACAAAGGCAAGCTCTACTTCATAATCTAAGGCATTACTCATTCCTCGTATTGCAAACTCTCCATAAGGTTTAGTGCATTGATTAACCCGTTTGCTAAAATACACCGCCTCTTCTCTCTTGCCATCAAACGCTTCACCTTTAAATTTATAAGATTCTTTTGCATGTTCTAAATAATTTACTCCTAGACAAATCACATCTTGAAGAGGAAAATCTATGGGAGATAAAATCTCCACTTCTTTCTTTAATATCTCGCAAATCGCTAAATCTTGGATTTCTTTTTGATTCTTATTAAAAAGTTCCTCTATTTTTTGAATGCCCTCAAGCACTTTTATTTTTTCTTCTTCTAAAATTCCAAATTTTTCTTCTCCATCTTTTAAAAAGCGTATAATTTTGCACATCCTTAGCTCCTAATTATTGAGATTTTGGTTTAAGGCGTTCTATCCATTCAAAATCTTTTGAATCTAACTCACTATTATAACGCAAACGATAAAAATCATCTTCTTGCACCACTTTAAAACATCTTGTAGGAGAAGTTTTAGGCAAGAGTAATTTTAAAAGCTCCTCATGCCCATTACTATAAATTCTAAATTTCACAAAAGTTTCTGCACTAACACAAGATTTTCTAATCATAATCTTAGCATGGAGTGCTGCTTCGTTGATGGATTTTAGTCTTTTTTCATTAACATAATAAAGGTTTGCAATATCTTTATACTCTTTTAAACAATCTTGATAACGAGAAAGTGCTTTATCATATTGTTCAATAATGCCTTTAAATTTTTGAGGAATGGGCTCATTTTTATCTTCATATTCTTTTTTAATTAATTGCACTTTATTTTGTGCGGGCAATAAATAAGCATAAATCTCTTCCATAGCCTGCTTCAAATGCCTAATTTTAATTTTAATTTGATCTGAAAGCATTACATATTCTAATCTATCACGACGCATAAAAGCAAACTTTTCTGGATTAATCTCCAAACTATTATGATCTCCATTCACTGTATCCACTACCAAAGAATAACGCGCATAAACTTCATTATAAGATCGCATTTCTGCAATATATACATAATCTGCCCTAACCACTCCCCCCAAAGCATTATTGATAAAAGCCACCTTAGCCTCTACAATCCCTTTTTCTAAAGTATCTATTACTACCGTATGTGCTTTAATATTTCCCCTATGCGTCGTGATAAAAGCAATATTAGATTGTATCACACTCTTTTTATCTGTAGCTCCTTCTATATTTAAAACTTGGTTTTCTTCTCCATTACATTCTATGCTTTGATTAATACTATAGGTATCTTTATCTATCTCTTTTAAAAAACCATCTACACCCGCAAAATAAGCTATTTGTTCTTCATTTTCTTTTGTTTTAATGCCTTGTAAAACTTTTAAATTGCAAGGAGTAATAGGATTATTAGGAACCAAAAGAGTTCCCCTTAAATCACGCCCTATTCTTCCAAGAGTAGGCTTAATATAAACAAAAAGTAAATCTCCCTTTTTAACTGGACTTAAAAGACAACGCTCTCCTTTAGTCTCCTTAAAAAGCTCTACATTAATCTTATAAACTATTTTCCCATCCCCTCTAGGAATAGGAGCAACCCCACAAGCAACTTCCAACACATTTCTATTTGGATAAGAATTATTAATCACTTCTCGCAAAAAAGAATTGATTTGCTCTTCTAATTGTAAAAACTCTCTAATGCCTACTAAATAACCCTCACTAATTAATTGTTTATAAAGCTCCTGATAAATCTCCTCTTTTAATTTTTCGCTAAAAGTAAGAGGGGAATCTATACATAAAATTGCCTTTAAAACTTGATTTTCTTCTAACTGCAATTCAAAATGAAAGGGGCGTTTTGGGCGTTCTTGCTTTTTATACACTTCAATATCATAAACTTGCTTGATTTTTACCTTAGCACAAAAATTACTATCTTTATTAAATACACTTGTATCCAAAACAATTCTAGGAGTTTCTTCTCCCTGTTTAATAAAAAATGTCTTTGCCTCTAAAAGATTATAATCAAGTTCTATGTTTAACTTTTTAGATTGTTCCTTGATAAATAAAGGAATATCTAAAATTCCTTTGCACTGCTTAAATCCCTGTGGAGCAAACTTTAATGCCATTTAAAACTGCTTAAAATAATCTTTTGCTAATTTTTCAAAAGCTTCTTCATTTTCTTGCACCTCTCTTTTTAGTGCTACTAAAGGCTGTTTGCAAATTTTACAGCGGATGAAGCTATTTTGCTCTTGCATAATCTTATGCAACGCATCGCATACTTGATGTTCTTTAAGATAACACAAACACACATAAAGATGATTATTTCCCGCTTTAGAATTATAAACTTCTTGCAATATTTTTGTTTGTATCTCTAGACTATAAGGTATCTCATTAATCTCTCTAATGCGGTTACGGTAGCTTTCTATCTTTTTATCCTCTTCTAAAATATGTTTCAAAAGCCACTCTTTTAAGAAAATATAAAACTTCTTAGCACTCTCTTGTGTATCACTCATATTTTGAATAATTTCTTTTATTCCTTGAATAATCTCTTTATGGATTGCTTTATGCTCCTCAAGATGAATATAATTAATGTGCTTCATATAGGTTTCTTCATCTTGAAAATGCTTCTTAGCATACAAAATAAGATTGCTTGCA
This sequence comes from Helicobacter valdiviensis, assembly GCF_003245365.1. GTDB lineage: Bacteria > Campylobacterota > Campylobacteria > Campylobacterales > Helicobacteraceae > Helicobacter_D > Helicobacter_D valdiviensis. The sequence continues at coordinate 147,297 of NZ_NBIU01000002.1, read as the reverse complement.
AGTTTTTTTAAAAGGAGAGGTTTTTCACTAGCAGGTTTATCTAATAAAATATAGGCTTCTTCTACATAGGAAAGCAACTGTTTGTGTTGCCCATCAAGATGTTGATTTTTTATGCTAAATTCCTCATTCCATTCTAACATAATCTTAAAAATCCTACATATCTAAAACTCTTTTTATAATAATACTATTCTTTTTATAAATTTTCAATCAAAATAAAATGAGGATTTCACAAATTCAACAAATACCTTTTTGGCATTTGTTATCAATTTATTCAAATAAATCTGTGCTAAGATAGCGTTCTCCTGTATCACAAAGTATGGTTACAATATTCTTACCTGGATTTTTCTTGGCACATTCTATAGCTCCCCACAAATTTGCTCCTGAAGATATACCTACTAAAATCCCTTCTTGTTTTGCAATATTTCTTGCTTGCTCTTGTGCATCTTCTTCTTCTACTTTTAAGACAATATCTATAAGACTTCTTTCTAAAATTTCTGGCACAAATCCTGCACCAATCCCTTGAATTTTATGTGCTCCTGCACTCTCTCCGCTAAGCACAGCAGATTTTGCAGGTTCTAATGCTACAACTTTTATTTTCTCATTATGCTCTTTTAGCACTTTTCCAACTCCACTGATTGTTCCGCCTGTGCCAATAGCAGATACAAATATATCTATTTGTCCCTCCATTGCCTCTAAAATCTCTAAAGCTGTTGTTTTTTGATGTGTAAGTGGATTTGCAGGATTTACAAACTGTCCTAAAATCTTTGCATTAGGAATTTGTCTCTCAAGCTCTATTGCTTTATTTAAAGCACCTTTCATACCTAATTCTGGAGGTGTTAGCTCTAGCTTTGCACCTAAAGCACTCAATAATTTTCTTCGTTCAATACTCATAGAACTTGGCATTGTTAAAATAAGCTTAATACCATACATTGCACAAATAGAAGCAAGCCCGATACCCGTATTGCCACTTGTTGGCTCTATAAGAGTGGTATCTTTATCAATCTTTTTGCTTTGAAGTGCCTCTTCTATCATACCCTTAGCAATTCTGTCTTTAACAGAACCACTAGGATTTAAAAATTCACATTTTGCATAAATATTTGCCCCATAAATTTGTGAAAGGCTTTCTAATTTTAAAAGTGGAGTATTGCCTATAGCTTCTGCTATAGAATGGATAAGTTTTGTTGCCATTATAAATCCTTCTTATATAATTTTCGGAGTAATTTAGTAACATTGTAATTTATAAAATAATCATTGTCAAGTATATATTATTAAAATACTATGATTTTATTTATAGTGTTAATTATCTAAACATAAGCTTTTATACTAAAAAAATTCTAATATATATTACTAATATAATAAGATATAAAAAACCAAAAAAGATTAAAAAACTTTTTACATTTAACAAGACTTATACATAAAAGCTTGTATGATTAACACAGCTAGTTTAATTTAGCATAAGGAGATAGTAATGAATTTTTTTGAAGATTACAAAGAGCAAATAGAACAAAGAGCAAAACAAAATATCCCACCTCTTCCTTTAAATAAAGAGCAAGTAAAAGAAGTCATAGAGCTTCTAAAAAAAGGTGAGCAGGTAGAATATCTTATTGATTTGCTTTCCAATCGCGTTTCACCAGGAGTTGATGAAGCTGCTAAAGTTAAAGCAGAGTTTTTAGAAGAAATTATCCTAGACAAAGTAAAAGTAGAAAGTATTTCTAAAGAACTTGCTATTAAACTTTTAGGCACAATGTTAGGAGGATACAATATCTCTCCACTAATTAATGCATTAAGTGCTAAAGAAGAATCCATTGCACAAGCTGCTGCTAATGCGCTAAAACACACACTTTTAGTTTATGATGCTTTTAATGATATTGTAAATTTAAGCAAAACCAATAAATTTGCAAAAGAAGTGCTAGAATCTTGGGCAAATGCAGAATGGTTTTTAAGCAAAGCACCTTTAAGTGAGAAAATTACTGCAGTAGTTTTTAAAATTGATGGGGAAACCAATACAGATGATTTAAGTCCAGCAAGTGATGCTTTTACAAGAAGTGATATTCCACTGCACGCACAAGCTATGCTAAAAAATAGAACCCAAAATGCATTTGCTAGAATTGAAGAATTAAAGAAAAAAGGTTATCCACTTGTTTATGTAGGAGATGTTGTAGGGACAGGAAGCTCAAGAAAATCCGCTTGCAACTCACTTGTATGGCATATGGGAGAAGAAATCCCTTATATTCCAAATAAAAAATCTGGAGGACTTGTAATTGGTGGGGTAATTGCACCTATTTTCTTTAATACCTGTGAAGATAGTGGTTGCTTGCCAATTATTGCACCTGTTTTAGAGCTTAATGAAGGTGATGTGATTGATATTTATCCTTTCAAAGGAGAAATTTGCAAAGATGGAAAAGTAGTTTCTACTTTTAACTTAAACCCTAACACAATGGCTGATGAAATAAGAGCAGGTGGAAGAATTAATCTAATCATCGGAAGAGGATTAACTGCTAAAGCAAGAGAAGCACTAGGTATGAGCAAAGAAGAAATTTTTGCTAAACCTCTTGGTTCTAAATCAAATGCTAAAGGTTTTAGCTTAGCACAAAAAATGGTAGGAAGAGCTTGTGGGGTTGATGGCATACTACCAGGAACTTATTGTGAGCCACTTGTAACCACAGTAGGTAGCCAAGACACCACAGGTGCTATGACAAGAGACGAAGTAAAAGAACTTGCCTCCTTAGGCTTTAGTGCAGATTTTGTATTGCAAAGTTTCTGCCACACAGCCGCTTATCCAAAACCTGCTGATGTAAAACTCCATGCAACTTTACCAAATTTTATGAGTAGCCGTGGAGGCGTAGCATTGCGTCCAGGAGATGGAGTAATCCACTCTTGGCTTAACCGTATGGTTTTACCAGATACTATTGGAACAGGTGGGGATTCACATACAAGATTCCCTATTGGAATTAGCTTCCCTGCAGGAAGCGGACTTGTAGCATTTGCGGCCGTTACAGGCTCTATGCCTCTTGATATGCCAGAATCTGTTTTGGTAAGATTTAAAGGAAAAATGAATGAAGGGATTACCCTAAGAGATCTTGTCAATGCAATTCCTTATTATGCAATCAAACAAGGACTTTTAACCATTGAGAAAAAAGGCAAAAAGAATATTTTTAGCGGAAAAATCTTAGAAATTGAAGGCTTAGAAGATTTAAAAGTAGAACAAGCTTTTGAGCTAAGTGATGCAAGTGCAGAAAGAAGTGCGGCAGCTTGCACCGTAGCACTCAATAAAGAACCTATTATTGAATATTTAAAATCCAATATTACTTTAATTGAAGCAATGATTAAAGATGGCTATGAAAATGCAGCCACTCTAAAAAGACGCGCACAAAGAATGCAAGAATGGATTGACAATCCAACATTGCTAAAGGCTGATAAAGATGCAGAATATGCAGCAATTATTGAAATTGATTTAGCAGAGATTACTGAACCTATTTTAGCATGTCCAAACGATCCTGATGATGTGGCAACGCTTAGTGAGATTTTAGCAGATCCTAAACGCCCTAAAAAAATTGATGAAGTTTTTGTAGGAAGTTGTATGACAAATATCGGACATTATAGAGCATTGGGAGAAGTTTTAAGGGATGAGGGTATGGTTCCTACAACCCTTTGGGTAGCTCCCCCTACTAAAATGGATGCACAACAACTTACAAAAGAAGGATATTATTCACTCTTTGGGGCAGCAGGTGCAAGAATCGAACTTCCTGGTTGTAGCTTATGTATGGGAAATCAAGCACGCGTTAGAGATAATGCTGTAGTATTCTCTACTTCTACTAGAAACTTTGATAATAGAATGGGTAAAGGCGCACAAGTATATCTAGGGAGTGCAGAACTTGCAGCACTTTGTGCACTTTTGGGTAAAATCCCTACAAAAGAAGAGTATCTAAACCTTATCCCCAAAAAGATTAAAGATAAAAAAGATCAAATTTATCGCTATTTGAACTTTAATTTAGTAGAAAACTTTTCTTTCTAATCCCTTTTGGGATTACCCTCTTTTCTTTTTCAATATTTTCTAGCCCTTTTACTTGTTACCTAATTTAAACTTATAAATACAAATCCATTTCTTTTTATTAAAAGAATAAATTTGTGTGTTATAATTTTTCATAATCATTGATAATATTTTAAAGGACCCCCATGCACACCAAGTTCTTCTTTAAAAAAATATTATACATAAATCATATTTAGATAAAATTTTAATATTTTTTAAAATCACAATATCATTTAACTAATAAAGATATCTATGAACATGATAAAATTTCATACAAGACAAGCAGTGAAGGTGCTAAGCTATACAAGCATGATTATTAATTCAACATTAGCAACCGAACAAAATCTTAATTTGTCAATAAAAGATTTTTCCAAAATTGAAAAAATTTACATTAATAATTCAATATTGTTAAATACACAATATTTTGGCTTGGAAAAAGCTTGTAAAGGGTGGAAATTTAACGAGAAGTCATTAAAAGAGTTTTTTAAAATCAGCTAAAAATATGAAGACTGGCAAACTTCTTACCGCATTTTTGATCAAATTCCCTGTGTTATCAAAGGAAGATTTTTTAGATAATATTAATTATTTTTTTTTGAAATTAATGTAGGTGGAAGCTTTGAAATTTAGAACAATAATCATAAATTTTATTTTGGTCGTGACAATAAGCAAAATAAAAAATGTGATATTTTTTTACCATGATTTATTGCATTTCTACATAGAAAAACAATTTACAAAAATTAATTTTGCTAAAATTTTGAACCAAAGAAGAAACAATAAAAAGTATATTAGTATTATAATTTATTATGTAGATTGCAATCTTTCCTATGCTAAAACCCTTTATAACAATAAAATAATATCACTTAGGATAAGTTATGGTATAGATCCATACACCAATTTGCATTAAGTTTTACATAAAAGGAATATTCTATAAAGTCTAAAAACAATAAAGTTAGGAATAATATATTTAATATTATTTTGTATTTTATGCAAATCACAATATAGCCAAAATGATTGCAGATTGCTGGTAGATATTGTATTTTGCAAATAGAGAAGATTATTAAAAACAATTTTTATATGGTAGATAGAAAGGGTGCAGGATTTACAAGGCCATTAGCAAGTCTAAATACAAAAATATTTTATCTCTACCTATCATCTATATATGCTTTTATCCATATTTATATTAGGATAAATACTTTATGCTTTGCAAATTATCTAAAACTAAGATGAACTAATAAGTAAAATTCCAAATGGGCTACTAAGAGATAACAAACCAACATTTAAAGATTACTAAAATGGGTTTTCTTTTAAAAATTGTGGGTATCAAACTTTAAAAGTTACCAACTAATACTTCTAAAAAATCTCAAGCAAAACTCAAATAACTTTCACAAACTAAAGCTAATGCTAACAAACAAAAGCTAAAAATCCTAGCTCACAATAAAATACCTTTGTAAATATTACCCCCTAATTTGTCCATCACCTCTAATTTTATACTTATAGCTAGTTAGTGCTTCTACACCCATAGGACCTCTAGCATGTAATTTTGAAGTAGAAATACCCACCTCCGCTCCATAGCCAAACTCTCCTCCATCGCTAAAGCGTGTAGAGGCATTTACATACACACAAGCACTATCCACTTTATTTAAAAACTCTTCTGCTATACTATAATCCTCACACAAAATAGCTTCGCTATGTCCGCTACTAAAAGTAGAAATATGCACTAATGCTTCGCTAAGATTTTCCACAATTTTTAAATTAATAATATTCTCCCCATATTCATTATTAAAAGCACTCTCCCCTATTTCCTCGCATAAAATCCCACACCCATTTAAAACCTCGCAACATTCTTTTGTGCCTTTAAGTTGCACATCTTTTTCCTTTAAAGCTAAAGCACATTTATTTAAAAACTCTTTGGCAATTTCCCTATCAATCAGCAAAGTTTCGCAAGCATTACAAGCACTAGGATAGGAAGTCTTTGCATTTATAACAATTTCTATTGCTTGGCTTTGATTACAAGTTTTATGGGCATAAATATGGCACACTCCCTTATCTTGTTTGATTACAGGCATTTTCGCATAAGTGCTAACAAACTTAATAAGCCCCTCTCCCCCACGAGGTATCACAAGATCAATCAGCCCCTCTAACTCTAAAATCTCCTTTAACTCTTCCCTATTTTGCATACTTTTTAGCAGAGTAATGCACTCTTGTGGCAAAGAATGCTTTTTTAATGCACCAAAAAATGCTTGAATAATTGCCTCATTAGAATTTTGTGCCTCCTTACCTCCTTTTAAAATTGCTACATTCCCACTCTTAAAACAAAGTCCTGCAGTATCACTTGTAACATTAGGACGCGATTCATAAATAATAGCCACAACACCTAAAGGCACACTTACTTTTTCTATCTTCAAACCACAATGATTGCTAAAACCCTCCATTACACGATTTAGAGGATCTTTATAATTTGCAATTTCTCTTAAAGAATTTGCCATAACCTCTATTTTTTTAGAATCTAATCTTAACCTTGCACACATAGAAGCATTAAGGTTATTTTCCTGGGCTTTTTGCAAATCTTTTGCATTTGCATTTAAAATTTCTTCTTTAAGCGATAATAAATTATCCGCACAATCTAATAAAAAATCCCTTCTTTGGCTAGAAGAGAGTTGCCCTAAAATTTCTTTAGCCCTTTTGATCTTCAAAAAATCTGGTAACAGCTCCATAAAATGCCCTTTATATTCTTGGTTTGCTTATTTTAAAATATTTTTTTATATAATCTCTTAAAATTTTTAATTTTAGGAGATAAAATGCCAAAAGATTCCAATGGAACAGAATTAAATACAGGAGACAGTGTAAGCCTCATTAAAGATTTAAAAGTAAAAGGTGCTAACTCTAATCTAAAACGCGGAACAACTATTAAAAATATTAAACTCACAAATAATGATGGAGAAATTGAAGCCAAAGTAGATAAAATGGGCACAATCGTGCTAAAAACTTGCTTCTTGAAGAAAATTTAAGAAGATAAAATGCTAGAGCTTAATTTATCTTATGACATTATAGGACTTTTATTTCTAGCTGCCTTTGTAGCGGGGTTTGTAGATGCAATAGCAGGTGGTGGGGGGATGATAACTATCCCAGCACTGCTTTTAGCAGGTATTCCCCCCTTACAAGCACTCGCTACAAACAAGCTCCAATCCTCTTTTGGAAGCTTTTCTGCCACCTTGCATTTTTACAAAAAAGGCTATATTAATCTAAAATCTTGTTTGCCTTTTGCGCTTTTGGTTTTTATTGCTTCAGGGATTGGCACAATTAGCATCCAGTTTGTAGATACTAGCTTTTTAAGGAAATTCTTGCCTTTGTTAATTTGTGCTTTTGGAATCTATTTTCTTTTTTCGCCAAAAATCACAGAAGAAGACAGAGCTACAAATATCCACAAAGGCTTTTTAATGTTAGCCTTAGGCGGAATTGGATTTTATGATGGATTTTTTGGACCAGGAACAGGTTCGTTTTTGATGATTGCACTAATTGTTTTAGGAGGCTTTGGGCTTACACAAGCTCTTGGCAATGCAAAGCTTTATAATTTTTCTACAAATTTAGCTTCATTGCTTATTTTTACACTAGGTGGAAATATTTTATGGGGCATTGGATTATTGATGGCTTTGGGGCAATTTTTAGGTGCAAATCTTGGCTCACGACTTGCTATTAAATATGGTATAAAAATTATAAAACCCTTAATTGTTTGTATCTCTTTTATTATGGTAGCAAAACTTATCTATAATGAATTTTTATAAAATTTTTTACATTTTTCAACTAACAATATAATTATTCTTTTAATTTGGCTTGTTTTATAAAAATTATTCCCCTACTAAAAGTAGCAAATTGTAGCAAATTTTATAAATACGCTTTTAAGATTATCCAAATAACTTCATTATTTAAAATTCTTTTTGATAGAATTATAAAATATATTTAATTCTAGGAGGAAATAATGCATAAAAACATTGTATTTTTTGAAGCAAAAGGCGGTAGTGATAAAGGTGCTGATGGACACAGAAAAGATACTATGCCTATGGTAAATGCACTCAAAGCTAAAGGTTTTGAAGCAGAAGTTGTGTTTTTTGATGATGCTATTTTAAGAGATGAAAATAAAAGAAAGGAAATCTATGAATATGTAAAAAATAATGCTGTAGGTTATGTATCTCGTGTAAATCCAGGAAATCTAAAAGAAGAAAAGCTTTATTTTGATGTATTAAGAAAATTATGCGAAGATGGACTTATAGGTATGCCCCATCCAGATGCTATGGTAGGCTATGGTGCTAAAGATGCACTCACAAAACTAGCCGATACCGATTTGGTTCCTAATGATACTTACGCTTATTATGATATAAAAATTTTTAAAGAAACCTTCCCTAAAACTTTAGCGAAAGGTGAAAGAGTTTTAAAACAAAATCGTGGTTCTACAGGCGAAGGAATTTGGCGTGTGCGATTAGAAAGTGAAGATATGTATCATAAATGCGAATCTTTGCCACTCAATACAAAAATTATCTGCACAGAAGCCAAAGATAATCATACAGAAGTAAGAGAGCTTGGAGAATTTATGGATTTTTGCGAGCAATATATCATCGGCGATAATGGAATGCTTGTAGATATGACTTTTTTACCACGCATTAAAGAAGGGGAAATCAGGATTTTAATGCTTTATAAAACTCCTGTGTATGTGGTACATAAAAAACCAGCAGAAGGGGGAGATGCATTTTCAGCGACTTTATTTAGTGGTGCAAAATACCGCTATGATGAGCCAAAAGAATGGAAAGCACTCATTGATTGGTTTTTAGCACAACTTCCAGAGATTAGAAGCAAACTTGGCAATTATGATTTACCTTTGATTTGGACGGCAGATTTTATTTTAGATACAGATTCTAAAGGTAATGATAAATATGTTTTGGGCGAGATTAATTGTTCTTGTGTAGGCTTTACAAGCCCTGAAGAATTTATGGAAAAAATTGCTCTTATGGTAGGAGATAATATCATTTCTATTGTAAATGAGAAAAAGGGAAATTAAAAAGCACCATTCCCATCTTTAATTGATGGGAATTTGGTTTATTTACACTTCTTATAAGCTATAAACTCTACAAAATCCTTTCTTATCACCTTTATTAAAAGCTAAATAAAATACCCAAACAATTACTCATAATCAATAAGTCACTACTGCAACCTAAATTTCTATCTTATAAAATCATTACTAATTTTTACCTCCAAATAAAAATTCTTAAAAAATATAAAAATAGTTTAATTATTATAAATAATATAATTAAATTTTATATAAAAAAGAAAAGAAAACAATAAATTTTAATCAATAAGTTTAAATTTATTTAACCTTTTAAAAAGTCCTAAAAATAAGCATTTAAAGACATTTTTATTTTTTAGTTTTTTTTAATTTTTCTAAGAATAGAATTGCAATTTTATTTTACATTTAGGAAATAACAATGGGAATTTTCAAAAAGATTTTTTTACTTTATTATGAGGGATTTAAGAATATGAGTTTAGGAAAAAGCTTATGGATAGTCATCATTCTTAAATTGCTTGTAATTTTTTGTTTTTTGAAAATTTTCATTTATGGAGAGGGTTTTAAGGAGCGTTTTCTTACACAAGAAGAAAGAAGCGAGTTTGTTAGTAAAAATTTAGTAAATTTTTAGGAGATAAAATGGAACAAGAATTAGCACAGAGAGCTCTTAGCGTAGATTGGAGTAGAGCACAATTTGCCCTAACCGCCATTTATCATTTTTTGTTTGTGCCTTTAACTTTGGGGTTATCTTTTATTTTAGCAATTATGGAAAGCATTTATGTAAAAACTAAAAATGAGCAATGGAAGAAAATCACACAATTTTGGCTAGGTATTTTTGCAGTTAATTTTGCCATTGGGGTTGCAACGGGTATTATTATGGAATTTGAATTTGGGACAAACTGGGCAAATTATTCTTGGTTTGTAGGGGATATTTTTGGCGCTCCTTTGGCGATTGAAGGACTTTTGGCATTCTTTTTAGAGGCTACATTTTTTGCAGTGATGTTTTTTGGCTGGGATAAGGTTTCAGCGCGTTTTCACTTGCTCTCTACTTGGCTAGTAGCAATAGGTTCTAATTTAAGTGCTTTTTGGATTTTAGTTGCTAATGGCTGGATGCAATATCCCATTGGCACAAGCTTCAATTTAGACAGTGCAAGAAATGAAATGACAAATTTTGTTGAAGTAGCACTCTCTCCTGTGGCAATTTCTAAGTTTTTACATACAGTTTCAAGCGGTTATGTGATTTCAGCATTACTTGTAGTGGGTGTATCTGCTTGGTTTATCTTAAAAAATAAAGACAAAATAGAGGCTAAAAAATCCCTTGTTGTAGGAGCTAGCTTTGGCTTAATCACTTCTGTATTTTTATTTATTAGTGGGGATGAGAGTGCTTATCAAGTTACCCAAAAACAACCAATGAAGCTAGCAGCTATGGAAGGAATTTATGAAGGAGAACATCGAGCAGGACTTGTGGCATTTGGCATCTTAAATCCAAACAAACAAATTGGAGATGAGCAAAGCACATTTTTATTTGACATCACTATCCCTTATGCACTATCTATTTTAGGACATAGAAGTCCTGATAGTTTTGTAGCTGGAATTAATGATTTAGTATATGGGAATAAAGAGCGTGGGATTATGGGGGTAGATGAGAAGATTGCTAAAGGTAAAATTGCATTAGAGGCTTATTCTATCTATCAAGAACATAAAAGAGCAAATACTCTAGACTTATTATCCTATGAGCAAAAGCAAGAATTAGTGCAAAAGGTGCAAAAAAATATGGCTTATTTTGGTTATGGATATTTAAAAGATGCTAAAGAAGCTGTGCCACCTATTGCACTTACTTTTTATACCTTTCATATTATGGTGGCCTTAGGAAGTTTATTTTTTGTGCTATTTATTATCGTGCTTTATTTGGCAATGGCAAACGATATTACAAAATTTAGAAAAATTTTATGGCTTTGTGTAATTACTATTCCTTTAGGTTATATTGCCGCAGAATGTGGCTGGATTGTAGCAGAAGTTGGCAGACAACCATGGGCTATTCAAGATCTTATGCCAGTAAGTGTAGCAGCAACAAATCTAGGCAGTGTAAATATCAAAATTTCATTTTTCATTTTTTTAGTATTGTTTAGTGCGTTGCTTCTTGCAGAGATAGGAATTATTATAAAGCAAATTAAAAAAGGTTTTGCACATTAAGGAGAGAATATGTTTTTTGGGCTAGATTTAGAGGAATTACAGCTTTATTGGTGGGGGATTTTAAGCCTATTGGGAGGACTTTTGGTTTTTATGTTCTTTGTGCAAGGAGGTCAAGGGCTTATTTTTACCCTACCTAAAGATGAGGAGGAAAAAACATTACTCATTAACTCTCTAGGGAGAAAATGGGAGCTTGGCTTTACAAACTTAGTAATGTTTGGTGGAGCTGCTTTTGCTGCTTTTCCTCTTTTTTATAGCGTAAGTTTTGGTGGAGCTTATTGGGTTTGGCTTTGCATTTTATTTTGTTATATTTTACAGGCTGTAAGCTATGAATACAGAAAAAAAGAAGGAAATTTTTTAGGCACTAGAACCTATGAAATCTTTTTGTGGATTAATGGTATATTAGCCCCTCTTTTGATAGGAATTGCACTTAGCACATTTTTTAGCGGTGCAGAATTTATTTTAAAAGAAGGAAATTTTGTAGAATGGAAAGGAGCTGCTAGAGGCTTAGAAGCACTTTTAAATCCCTATAATTATCTTCTTGGAATTGCACTTATATTTTTAAGTAGAATTTTAGCACTGGGTTATTTTTTAAATCACATTGATGAGGAGAGTTTGTATTCTAAAATCAAAAAAGGCTCTTTAATTTATGGGATACTATTTTTAATTTTCTTTTTAGCATTTTTAACTTGGATATTTTTAAAAGAAGGTTTTATCCTTAAAGGAAAGATGGTAGAAATAGTATCCAATATTTATCTTTTAAACTTTTTCAATTTGCCTTTTTTTGCAATTTTATTTATTTTGGGGGTAATTTTAGTAATAGCTGGTATAATGCTTTTATGTAAGCTCTATAAAAAAGCAATTTTTATTTTAGGCTTAGGAAGTGTTTTGGCAGTTTTTTCTTTGCTTAGCACTTTGGGATTTGGGAATAAAGTTTTTTATCCAAGTGTGATAAATTTAGAAGATTCTTTACATATTTTTAATGCAAGCTCTAGCTATTATACACTGAGTGTAATGGGATATGTAAGTTTATTAACCCCTTTTGTTTTGGGCTATATTGCATATGTTTGGAAAGCTATGGATAGAGTAAAACTCACCAAAAAAGAATTAGAAAATAACCATCATATTTATTAGGAGAAAAAATGAGCGAATTTTTATTATTAGCATGGCCTGTAGTGATTTATCTCTCCTACCGCTTTGTGCTTTTAAATATCACACAAATTGAAAAAGATGAAAATCACAAATAGCTATGAGCTTTTAGTATTTTTAAAATCTTTAGGTTATTTACAAAATCCTCCACATCCCCTTTGGTGGCCAAATGCTGGAAACTTTGAAGTAGTTTTGGGGGCTATTTTTGTGCAAAATACTAAATGGGAACAAGCTTTTAAAGTTCTCTCTCGCCTAAAAGATAAGGGTATTTTATCCCTAGAGGCTTTAGCTAATGTTTCTCATACAAATTTAGAAATTTTAATGAGTGATTTAGGTTTTTTTAGACAAAAAGCCCAAAGAAGCATTAAGCTATGCCAAAATATCTTAGAAGAATTTGGAAATTTTGAAAATTTTTGCGAAAATGTAGATAGAGAATGGCTTTTGGCACAAAAGGGTATTGGCAATGAAACTTGTGATAGTATTCTTTGCTATGGTGCTTTACGCGATGAGATGGTGGCTGATAAATACAGCTATAAACTTCTAAAAAGTTTTGGGTATGAGCTAGAAAGCTATGAAGAAATCAAAGAATGGCTAAAAGAAGGAGTTTTAGAAAATTTTACAAAAGTATGTGAGTTGTATGGATATGAAATATCCTTAAATACCCTTTATGCAAGGTTTCATGGAAAAATTGTAGAGTTTTGCAAAATACAAAAATTTTAGGAGAGAAAATGCAAGAATTAAACCCATTAGATTTATTTTTAGAAATCTGCAAAATTCCTCATTCTAGTAGGGATGCAAAAATGTTAAAAGATTGGATTATTCAAAAAGCACACGAATATGGTGCAGAAGTTAAAGAAGATAAAGCTGGGAATGTGCTATGCTCTAAGGGAAATCCCAAAATATGCCTACAAGGACATTATGATATGGTATATGTAGGAAACAGTAATTTTAAAATAGAGCCTTATTTTTTTACCAAAGATGATAAAGAATGGCTTGGTGCAAAAGACTCTAGTCTAGGAGCTGATAATGGTGTGGCAGTTGCTTGTATGCTTGTAGCTTTAAAAGAATTTAGCCATATAGAATGTCTTTTTAGTGCAGATGAAGAAGTGGGAATGGAGGGTGCTAGGGATTGTGAGCTGGAGATTTTAAGTCCTTTTGTTTTAAATTGCGATAGTGAAGATATCGGCGAAATCGTTCTTAGTTGTGCTGGTGGCTATGATTTAATCGCTTCACAAAAATTAAATAAAAAGAATTTAGAGGGAGAGTGGAATTTCTTTAGAGTGCAAACACAAAACTTTAAAGGCGGACATAGTGGTGTAGATATTCATAAAAATATCCCAAATGCCCTCATAGAACTTTTCAAAATGATAAAAGAAAATGATGGAGAAATTTTGCAATTTAGTGGAGGAGAGAAAAGAAATTCTATCCCTGTTCATGCTAGTGCATTAGTAGCTTTCAAAAAAGATTTTACAAATATAAAGTTTGATACAAACCATTTTGTCTTAAAACCTACAAACCATGATGAAAAACAAGCTTATGATACATCAGCCCTAATGGATGTGATTTTTAAAATACCTTTAGGAGTTTTAAGATGTGAAGAAGATAATGTAGTGCTATCAAGCAATCTTGGAATTATCAAGCAAGATGGCGATAAATTCACTTTAATTTTTATGGATAGGGGTAACAAAGAAGAAGAAATGCGAAAGCTTTTAGAAAAAAAACAAAATATGCTTGAACAATTAGGTTTTATAAGTGATGTGCAGGACTTCTATCTACCATGGGAGCGTGAAGAGGGAGAATTTGTGTTTAAAGTAGCTAAAATCTATAAAGAACACAACCAAAAAGCACAAATTAAAAGTATCCATGCAGGATTAGAATGTGGAATCTTAAAACAAAAATTTCCTAATAAAAGCTTTGTTTCCATTGGGCCTACCATTTTGTGCCCACATTCCAAAAGAGAACATTTAGATATGCAAAGTTTTTGGAAATTTTGGGAGATTTTAAAAGGAATCTTAAAAGAGTTTAGCTAAAATAAAACACTTCATTTTAAGGAAGATTTATGAGGCAAATAAATTTAAAAAAAATGCTAACAAGCTTAGTGCTTAGTAGCACACTGGGTAGTGCATTAATCGCTGCTCCCTCTTTGGTAAATGGTATTGCACTTTTTGTAAATGGTTCGCCTATTACTCTTTTAGAGCTTTATTCTACCGCACAAGAGGCAAAAGTAACACAAGATGTTGCCATTGATATTCTTATCAATAAAAAATTACATGAAGATGAGATTAAAAAACGCAATATTGATGTAAATGAGCTAGAAATTAATGAAGAAATTGCCGCACTTGCTAAAAAAAACAAGGCAACTATAGAACAAGTTAAAGCCTATGTAGAAAGCAATGGTGGAAATTTTGAAGCCTACAAAAAAGAAATTAAAGAAAGACTTTTAAAACAAAAGCTCTACCAATCTATCACACAAGAAAATTTAAAAAATCTTGATGAGCGTGAGTTAATGGATTATTACAATGCCAATCAAGCAGAATTTTCTATTCCACAAAGTATAGATGTAGTGAAGTTTTATAGCAAGGATGCAAAATCTATTGAAAATACAATTAAAAATGCTGGGAAAACTTTACAAAAGGGCGTAGCACAAGAAAATGAAGTTTTGCAAACTGTTGCATTAAATCCTCAAATTGTGCGAGATTTTACGCAGGCAAAAATAGGAGGTTTCACTCCTATTTACCCAATTGATGGGCAGTTTGTTACTTTTAAAGTAATGGCTAAAAACAACCCTACTTTATTGCCTTTTGAAAATGTTAAAAATGTTGTTATACAAAAGATGGTTACACAAAAAGAAGATTATATCATCTATGAGTATTTTGAAAAATTACGATCCAATGCAAAAGTAAATATTGTTCGTTTAAAATAAGGAGAAAAAATGCAAAAAAAAATATTAGCTGGATTATTTGGTGTAGGACTTATTTTTAGTGCTTGCTCTAGCAAAAGTGGAGTAGCACAAAACTACAACTTTGAAGAGATTTTAAGCCAAAAAGAACAATGGAGTATTACAAAATATACTAAAAATGGTGTGGATAATATCCTTTCTGTAAAAGAAGGAGAGAAAAAGTTTTTTCTAGGCTTCAAAGAGGGGAAAATCTTTGGCTATGCAGGTTGCAATAACTTCTTTGGTGGATATAGCATAGAAGGAAATACTTTAAGCATAGGCAATGGAGGAATGACAAGAATGATATGCGATCCTGACTCTATGGAAATTGAAGCAGATATTAGCACAGCTCTTTTTAATCAAAAAAGCAAACTTGTCAAAAATGAAGATGGTAGCTTAGATATTATCAGCAAAGACATCAAGCTAAATATCAAATAAATCTTCGTTGCTTTTATGATTTTGCAAGATTGCATCAAAATGCAGAATCTTGCAACTATTTTCTAGCACAGCAATCAGTTTAGAAAGCATTTCTAAATCGCGATGATAAACATACACTCCATACCCCTTAATCACCATAATCTTTTTATCATTTTCTTTAAAAAATCGGTTAATCTCCACATCTGCACGCTCATACCAAGTATCATAATCTTTTGGATTATATACTTCAATATTGCCTAAAAGCTCATAGCCAAAATAGTCTTTAGGGGTAATTTGATTATGTGAAAGTGTATAAGCAATCGTAAAAGGTGGCATACCATAAGCAATATACTTAGCATTAGGAATATTTTGATAAAGCAAAGAATGGATAAAAGCATCAATACTAGCGTCATTCCAGCGATAATCTTGCTTATGATAAAGTGTAATAAAAGAATCTTGATTTAAATCATCAAAAATAGCGTCTTTTTTATTGATAAGAAAATGTCCCTCTTCAAGTTTTGTAGAAATAGATCCATGAAAAATTCCAAAGAAATTTTTACGAAACATAGAAAGAGAGATATTTTTTAAATTACGAATGATTTGTGTATCTAGTTGTTCCATAAAAATAATTGTATCAAAATTGTCCGTTTTAGGCAAATTTTATATTATCTATTTTTATACGACACTCCTTTTTTTAAAAATAAAAATCAACTGAAATTTGTGCAATTTTAAACACTTTTTTAAGTTATAAGCCAAACTTGCAAAAATTTTAAAATTTTAAGGCAATTTTGTAAGTTTTTTATAAATAAAAATAGATGAGTTTGCTATAATAACGCTCTTGAAACATATAAAGAAGTATTTATAAGTGAGAAATATGGCTATTTTAAATAGAAGTGATATTGCAATTGATCTTGGGACTGTAAATACAATCCTAAGAAATGATATAGATAATGTTGTATTTAATGAGGCAACTTGCATTGCATTAGATTGTCGGTTTGGTTCCAAAAGAATAGTTGCTGTTGGCAATCAAGCAAAAAAGATGCTAGGAAGAGTGCCTAAGGATTATTTGGTTATAAATCCTCTACTAAATGGAGCTATTAGCGACTTTGAAACTACAAAAATCTTTATGAAAAATCTCATAGAAAAAAGTAAAGTAGGTTCTCTCTCTCCACGCGTTGGCATTAGTATCCCCCAAAACCTTACCCAAGTAGAGCGATATTCTTTATATGAGGCGACAATTTTAGCAGGTGCTAAAGAAGTTTTGCTCATAGAGGATCCTTTTAGTGCAAGCGTAGGAGCAGGCGTGGATATTAGCACTCCAAGAGGCACTATGGTAATTGATGCAGGTGGAGGAGTGGTTGAGGTTAGCATTATCACTCTTGGAGGGCTTGTTACAAGTTCTTATTCCAAAGAGGCAGGAGATCATTTAAATAGTATTTTAGTAGAACATTTTAGACACAATAAAAATATTGCCATTAGCAAAGAAATTGCTGAAGATATTAAAAGAAAAATCAAACTTTTAGAGGACAATCCACCCATTAATATTAGTGCTAAAGATTTAGTAAGCGGATTACCTGCACTCTTTGAAGTAGATATGCAAGAATTAAGAAACTTACTTTTAAATGAGATTTTAAAAATCAAGCAAATCGTGCTTGAAGCTATCCATAATACTCCCCCACAAATTGCTCCTGATATTATTGATGATGGTGCAATTTTGACGGGTGGAATGGCTCTAATGAGTGGATTTAAAGAGATTTTAGAAGAAGAATTAAAAATGAAAATTAGACTTTCTCCTGATCCAATTTTAGACATTTCCAAAGGAGCAGCTTTGATTATGCAAAGCTATGAACGCTATGCACAAAAACTCTAAAGAAATTCTAAATACAGATAAAATTTGTGCCTTTTTAAGCAAAGCCCCCTTGAATATCGCCCTACATGTAGGCGACAATGAAAAAAATGTCTTGGAAAATCGCAAAAAAATCCTAAAAGAATGGGGGGTAGAATTAGAAAATCTAGCTTGGCTCAATCAAGTGCATGGAAGCGAAATCAAAAATGCCAAAAAAGGAGGTTTTTTGGGAGATGGAGACGGTATCATACTAGATAAAAGTGGAATTTTAGGTATGGTAATGGTGGCTGATTGCAACCCTATTTTACTCTATTCTTCTAAGATGCTTGCACTTCTCCATGGAGGTAGAGTCTCTTTGCAAAAAGGTATTATTTATAAAGCTATAGAAATTTTAAGAAAATCTTGTGAAGCTGAAGAGATTTCTTGCTATATAGGACCTTCTATTAGAGGTTGTTGCTATGAAGTAGGAGAAGAAGTAATAGATAAGGAATTAGAGATAGGAAAAATCTACAAAGATGGAAAAATACACTTAGACTTAATAGCAGTTATCAAAGCACAATTAAAACAATGCAATATCAATAAAATAACAATCAGCCAAATTTGCACACACTGCAAAGGGGAAGAATTTTTTTCCTATCGTTTAAGTAAAAATTGTGGCCGTTTTGGGCTTTTTGCTATGTTAAAATGAATTAAGTTTATTTTAGCTAAACACGCAACAATTAGAGATTTTTAACTTCCAAACCTAAAAGCTAGGGCATACAGCCCTACCCTCTATTCTATAGGAGTAGCCTCAATAAGAGGTGGTGCAAAAAACATCAACTCATTTAAAGCCGCAGGCAGAGTTTCATCAATCGTGCAAGGTTGCAATCCAAAGCGATTTTCAATAGGAACATTTGGATTATAATAAGTTACAATACATTCATTTGCTTCTAGCACTAAAGAGCGAATTTGAACTCCTGCTGTATTTGTAGGCATTATAGAAAAAATTGTTTCCAAAGTCCCATCTTCTAAATCTTTAGAACAAGATTTACCTCCAAAAAATCCTTTATCTAAAATTGCCAAACAAATATCTTCATTTGAGGGATTTACAAACTGCACATATCCAAAAGGAACGATTTTTGATAGTCTCTTATCTCTCTGTTTAATAGTATCATTAGGCTGAATTTCGCGTATTCTCCAATTTTGATCAATCAATCTTTGAGAAGTTTCCCTAAAAGGACTTAGACTAATCCCAGTTTCAAGTGATCGGATAGTAAAAATCTGTGTAAATTCACTAAGCTCTCCAGGATCTTCTGCAAAAAGCGGATTAAAACACACAAAAGATATAGATAGGGCTAAAAATAACTTTCTTATTCTTTTCATTGCAAAACTCCTTTAAAATCTTCTAAAATTTACTGGAAAGTGATCAGATGTTAAATGTGTCCTAAGCCCTGCTAAAAGCAAAATTGCAGCAAGTGGTGGTGGAATATAAGTAGCTCTTGTGTTTGAATTGCCTGTAATTGCATAATCAAGCACCCTTCCACTTGCTTGAGTAGCACTACTTTGGGCTACTATATTAATTCTTGTTGCTAGTTCTCTATCAATCAAGCTTGTAATCATATTAGGTTCTCTATTAAAATCACCTGCTATAATCCAATCTACATTTCTTTGGCTTCTCATTTGCATATCCACTGCTGTTATCAATGCTCCTGCATCATTTCCACCGCGTGCAAGTGCATGGATATTAAAAAATGCGTTATTTCCTATGCGGATTCCTAAAATGGGGCGTGAAGCAACTGTGGGCGGTGGGATTACAAACACTTCATCTGCTCTTTGTCTGCTAACAATAGCCAAATTTACTCTATTTGCACCCACATCAATACGAGAATAATAAATCCACACAGATTGAGGGCGTGATGCTGTGCCTAGATTCCATTCATATTCATGTGTTGGGATACCAACGCCTACTGGTTGAACCACTCTTGGTGTCATCACTGCACTTTGAGGTAACACTCCAGCTTCTTGCACCATCAATACATCTAATGGAGCATCATTAGAAATAAGCTGTCTTACGCTCACATTCCATTTACTTTCGCTTGAAGCTGAAGAGCCTTGCAAATTCCAAGTGCCAATATTAAATTCTTCTAGCCCCGCAAAAGCAAACCCCACACATAAGCTAAAAATTAAAATAATCTTTTTCATAGCCCCTCCTATTTGTCTATAATAATTGCTTTTGCAGCAAAAGTTGGTGCAACCAAATACCACTGCTGATCAAGATTACTTACACCAGATTTTACACAAGTATCTGTTAGTATTTCAAACACTTTATAAAAATCTCCCAAAGGATTGTCAATTTTAGATTGCAAACATTTTCCATTTGCTAGATTTTTGATTTGCATAGCTTGATTACTCATAGGTTTTAGCTCCCAAAACTGACTTTGATTACTAGGATCACATGGATAATGCACAGTTCCACTTCTATAAGCTGTTAAACAATTCCCAGTGCGAACATTTTTAAACATTACAAAGTTCTTTGGATATTCAATCACACGCCAAATTCTTGCATTGCCAAGAGATTTGCTATTAATATGTGTATAACCCCAAATCCAATTTCCAGAAGCCAATGCCCACACGGTTAAAAGTTCTCCACCTGCACCCATAATGCCAACATATTCACTCATAATTCCCCTATTTTCAAAAACCTGCATTTGATTTAATTTCCCATCGCTACCCAATAAAGGTTGTGGGCCATTTACTGCACCTTTTGCATTTGGATTTGGCTTAATAATAGGTGGATTTAGAGGAGTTGCAGGAACAATATTTTTTCCATCTACCAAAAAAGGCTCTTTAAAAACATTGCCCCTCTCCAATTCCACAGGAGGAGTTGGCTTTGCCCCTAAACGCAATGGATCATTATCATTCCAAGCACCAAACGAACGCCCAAGCGGATTGATTTTTATAGCTTCAATCTGATTAGTATCTGGTTGCTTTTTAGAACAACTAACAAAAGCAAATGCTACTAAACTTAAAGCCAAAATAAGCTTAATTCTTTTCATGTTTCTCCTTTAAATTTAAGTTCATCATTTTAAGTTCTTGATAGAATTTTAATGATACTTATTATCATATAGAAATTTTTATTAAAATAATAGAATTTAGGCAAATAATTTTAAACATTATTTATTTTGATACTTTTTGATATAATAACAATTTGTTAAAATCTTTTAGGAGTATTTTTTGCAAAGCCTTAATGAACAAGAATACAAAACCTTGCAAGAGTGGTTTTATGAAAATTTTGGCAATAAATCTTATAAAAACAAACAAATGTTTCCTAAAAATTTAGAAGATTTTTTAAAACATTTTAATAAACAGCACAAATTATGCTTTAATGCTAATAGCAATACAGACTTTTCAAAAATTAATGCAGAGATGTTTAAGGGAGTAGAATCTTATTTAAAAAAGCTTGATATTTGGCATTTAAAGCTAGAGGGCTTGTGCTTAGAAGAATTGCCTAGTTTTGTTTTAGAGCTAAAAAATTTACAAAAATTAAGTCTGTATAACAATAGCTTTTGGCAACTAGATAAAATAAATGAGCTAAAAAGTTTAAAAAAGCTTAATTTAGCTCACAACTGCTTTTGCGAAATGCCACCACTTTCTTTACCCAATCTCACACACCTAAGCATATATGGTAATTTACTAGAAAATAAAAATGAAACAGATTCTATTGGACTTAAAAACCTTAACACTCCAAATTTAAAAAAGCTTGATTTAGGTAAAAATGCACTTAGTTACTTCCCTAGAGAGATTTTAGAGTTTAAAAGCCTAAAAAAGCTTAATTTAAGCTCTAATAAAATTTCATCTTTGCCTTGCCTTCTTGCTTTGCAAAATCTTAAAACTTTAAAACTTTCTTGTAATGCACTAAGCGAGGTTTCAAAAGAACTCACCACCCTGCCAAACTTACAAAAGCTTGATATTTCTTATAATAAACTCACAAGCCTAGATACTAGCTTTTACAAAGCTAATTTTGAACTTATTAAAAATGGAAATAAAATTCCACTTACAGATTATGAAAAAGAACACACCTCACATTTAACCCAAAAAGAATTTAAAGCCCTTAGCACTTGGTTATGGAATAACTGCCATGATTGTGGGCTTATTCTAGAAGATATGCTAGATGAGTTTAGGTGGTATGATGATGGCTATGATGCACCAGAACTTAAAGAGTGGTTGTTACAAACCCGTGTTTTTGGGCTTCTTAGAGATTGTCCAAAAGTAAATGAGCTACCAAAAGAGTTAGGAAAGCTAAAAGGACTTCAAAAAATTAATGTCTCTTACCACCCTATTTCCACTCTTCCAAGCGAAATTTTTGGTATAAAAAGCCTAGAATATCTTGATATTTCAGGCACAGATATAAGCGAGCTTTCAGATAAGATTAAAAATTTAGAAGAATTAAGATTGCTAGATATAAGTGGCACTTCTATAAAATCCCTACCTATAGAGATTTTAGAGTGCAAGAAATTAGAACACATCTTAGTAGATGAAGACTTCATAATCCCACAAGATTTCCCAAAAAATCTCATAAAAACTTCACTAAATAAAGAAGAATGGAAAAAATTTAACTACAATTAAAGGAGCAAATATGCAAAAACCAGCAAAAGTCTTAGAAAAACAACTCATTAACGCAGTAGAAAGTCTCAATGTAGAAGCGGTTAAAAAGCTTTTAGATGAGGGAGCACCCATTAATGCAAAAGTAGAACATTATGGTGAAGAAAGTCATCTTTTTGGCGATTTGTATAGAGACTATTGGCATAACTATCGTTTTGAAGATAAACAAAAAGAAGTGCAATTAATGAAAAAGATTCTAGATCTTTTCTTTGCTAGCAACCAAAAGATTGAAGGCGAGTTCAAAGGAAAGGGTGATAATCTGCTTTGCTTTATGATTGAGCACAATTATCTGCTAGATTGTGGAAAGCTCTTAAGACTAAAGCCTGAAATCAACACCCAAAACATCTATGAAAATCCCCTAATGATAGCAGTGCGATATAGAAAAAATAAGGCAGTAGAACTACTACTAAAGCATGGTGCAGATGTAAATCTAGCTGCTAATGCAGGGACACCCATAGAGTATGCAATCACTTATAACTTAGAGGTTTTGCCGCTTTTATTAGAAAATGGCGGAAGTGTTGATGAGGCGTTTGTAGAGGCGTGTCGTAAGGGTGATGAGGGACTTATAAAAGAGCTTTTAAGCAAAGGTGCTAAGATAGATTCCACAAATAGACTTAATCAAAATGCACTCTTTTTCCAAAAAGCCTATACTAACAAAAATATTTTTAATATGCTTTTAGAATCTGGAGTGAATATCAACCACAAAGATAAAAATGGCTTCACGCCTATTTTCCGTGTGATTTACAATAAAGACACAGATTATTTAGAAATCTTTTTAGAAAAGGGTGCAGATATTGAAGCAAAAAATAATGCTGAGATTACACCTGTGCATTATGCCTATAATAGAGGCTTTCAAAAGGAAGCAAACCTATTAGTAAGATTTGGTGCAAATATAAATAATCAAGATGATGAAGGGATAACACCACTTATGCAATCTATCATTAACGGCAAGCAAAATGCCTTTAAAGCACTGCTAAAAGCTGGGGCTGATATTAGCCTAAAAGATAAAGATGGCGATGATGTGCATTCTCTCATTAAAAGTCAAATTGACAAAAAGTCCCAAAAAGCATGGGAAGAGCTAATAGCCACCACAAAGCCCGTAAAAATCAAAAAACCAAGCGCCAAAAACACAAAAGATTCTACTCCTAAAGTCGCTAAGCTAAAATACTTCCCAACCACCAAACAAGAGCTTTTAAAACTCGTTCAAAATAGCAAAGTAAAGCTAGAGACGATTGATACAAGCAAGATTAAAGATATGAGTTATATCTTTAAAGAATCAAAACGCAGAAGCTTTAAAGGCTTAGAAACTTGGAATGTAGAGAGCGTGGAAAATATGAAAGATATGTTTCGTGGGGCAAAGTTTTTTAACCACGATATTAGCGCTTGGAATACAAAATCGCTTAAAAATATGCAAGGCATTTTTTATGAATGCGAGAATTTTAACCAGCCACTTGATTCTTGGGATGTAAGTAGGGTTACAAATATGGGTTGGGCTTTTTATAGATGTATAAAGTTTAACCAGCCTCTAGATTCTTGGAATGTAAGCAGTGTTACTAGTATGGATCATACTTTTTATGGATGTATAGAGTTTAACCAACCGCTAAATTCTTGGAATGTAAGCAATGTAGAAACAATGAGTGCTATGTTTATGGATGCAAGGCGTTTTAATCAACCCTTAGATCTTTGGAATACTTCTAAAGTAAAAGAGATGGGGCATATGTTTAGTGGAGCATTTTCTTTTAACCAAAATATAGAATCTTGGGATACTTCTAATGTAGAGGGTATGTCAAGTATGTTTAGTGAGGCAGTTTCTTTTAACCAACCACTAAATAACTGGAATGTAAGCAAGGTTATTTATATGCGATGTATGTTTTATGGGGGGTTTGGCGGAGAAGGAGGGAAAATGAGCTTTAACCAACCCCTTGATAAATGGGATGTGAGAAATGTGAAAGATATGGATCGTATCTTTTCTAATTGTCATAAATTTTCACAAAATATTGACAACTGGCAAGTAAGAAAAGATTGTCGCTTCTCCTATGAATTTACAGAGTTCAAAGGCGAGTTTGCAGGTAGCAGCTTAACAAAACTACCCAAATGGTATGCACAAATCATAGAAGAACAAAAGGCGCAAAAGAAGTAGGGGGAAAGTAATAATGAAGAAAGATATCCCCCATATTCTACACTTACAGAAAAAATATTTTACAAGCAATGCAACAAAGCCACTAAAAGCAAGGCTAAAGGCTCTCTCTTGCTTGCAAGATTCTATAAAGGCTCATGAAGATGAAATACTTCATGCGCTTTTAAAAGACCTCAACAAATGCAAAGAAGAAGCCTATATATCTGAAATCTTTCAAGTGTATGAAGAAATCAAATCCGCTAAGCAATGGGTAAAATCACTAAGCAAGCCAAAACGCGTAAAAACGCCACTTAGCCACTTTGGTGGAAAGAGCGAGATTTATTATGAGCCCTATGGCGTGGTGCTTATCATCTCTCCTTGGAATTATCCTATCAATCTTAGCCTAAGTCCGCTTATTGGGGCTATTGCATGTGGGAATTGCGTGATACTAAAGCCCTCAGAATACGCGCCACATTGTGCCAGCGTGCTAGCAAAGATAGTGCAAAGTGCCTTTGAAAGCACACAAGTAGCCATTGTGCAAGGTGATAGCACAATAGGAGCCAGCCTTTTAGAGCAAAAATTTGACTATATCTTTTTCACGGGTAGCGTGAATGTAGGGCGTATTGTCTTGCAAGAAGCGGCTAAAAAGCTCACGCCTGCTACATTAGAGCTTGGCGGGAAAAATCCTTGCATTATACAAGACTACAAAGATAGTGCAACCACTGCAAAACGCATTATGTGGGCTAAACTGCTGAATGTCGGGCAGACTTGCACAGTGCCGGATTATCTGCTTGTGCGCGAAACCTTAAAAGAGGAGCTTATTGCAAAGCTTATAGAATCTATGACTAGTTTATATGCGCCACATGCGCTTAAGCAAAGTGAGAGCGAGCTTCAAATAAGCATTCTTAACAATCAAGAATATGGCAAAATCATCTCACACAGGCATTTTGAGCGGATCATCTCACTTTTTGAGGACACTAAGCGCATTTTGGGTCAAGATTGTGTGATTTTTGGCGGAAAAAGTGATGAAAAAGCTTTAAAAATCGCTCCTACACTCCTTGATATGGGCAATATACGCGACTATATCTCCAAGCAAGATTCTATAAATCCTAAGCGCGATATGCGTATTTTGCATGAAGAGATTTTTGCACCCATTTTGCCAATTTTTACCTATCATGATCTAAGCGAGTGCAGGGCGTTTATACAAAGCTTTGAAAAGCCACTTTCACTTTATATCTTTAGCGATGATAAATGCAAGCAGCGTGAAATTATAGAATCTGTAAGCTTTGGCGGGGGCTGTGTGAATGACTGCATTATACACTTGGCTAATAATCACTTGCCTTTTGGAGGTGTAGGCAATAGTGGCATGGGGAGCTATCATGGAAGGCATAGTGCAAAAACTTTTGCAAGGAAGAAGGCTATCTACACCGCACCGCATTTTGACCTGCCCTTGCGTTATCCGCCTTTTAGCAAAAAGCTTTTTGGACTAAATAGACTTACGATACTTCGCAAAATCTTTGGGGTATAGGCTAGAGGCTTTATAAAACCTTTTTCATTTCGTGTTTTATAAATCCTAAATTATCCTCATTGCATGCACAAAATTTAATATACAAAAGATTAGTGAAGAACTAGAATTTTATTTAATCAAATAGGCTTGGCGCTTGCTTTTTAGCCTGCTTTTGCTTGAGCAAAACAAAGGCAGGTGCATTTTTGGGATATTCTTGATAAATCTTACCGCCAAGCTTTGCACCATTTTCTTTTTTGCTTCTTTTAATGCCATCTTCTCCATAAGTGCCCCACTGCTTAAAGAAAAAGGCGACATTTTGCTCCTCACACTGCCTTTTAATATTTAGCACCCATTCTTTTTGTATCGCTCTTGCATTGCTCCCACTCTCGCCACCTACTACTACCCAACTAATCCCGCTTAAATCAAGCTCACCCAAATCGCTAAGCAATGGCTCACAACACAGCCATTTTATAGGGGCGGGAATGTCGCGGATAAGCTCAATTCTCTCTTTTACTCTATAAGATTCTATGGTTGTGCCTAACCACACATTTTGGGGGATTTCTCGCTTCTTGCCACCGCCAAAACCGCCACTATCACCTAGAAAATATTCTCTCGCTCTTAAAGGGCGTTTGGTTAGGATTTGAAAGCTATGGTGCGCACTTTTAGCTATCACTTCCATGATAGAATCTAAAAAGCCAACCTCCATATTTTCATGAAATAAATCACTCATAGAATTTACAAAATAAAGTGTGGGCGTTTTATTCTTTAGTGGCTCTTCTAGGCGGCTAGGAAGCATTTTAAATTTAAAGCCATCTTTGTAGGTTTCATTCCCTAAATCTTGCAATCTCTTTGCCATAGCCTCTGCATAGCAGTTTTTACACCCTTCACTTACCTTAGTGCAACCAATGGTGGGATTGTAGGAGGCAAATTTGCTCATCAAGAATTTAATTCCTTTTAATTTAGTATTGTGCAACAATTTAATAACTGTGGCAAAGCTTTTTCATTACTATATCCCCCATAAATCAACCCTACCAATCTTCAATCTTTATTATATTATACAAGATATCATGTGAGTTTTTAATAACTCTCTTGTAACTCTTAAGAATTTTTGCTACCATTTCTAAATAAGACTTCCAAAATAAATCAATTTTACCCAGGGGGTTTAAATATGAATAATCTAAATTATGAGATTAAAATCATTAAAAATTTTTGCAAAGATAAATTTGAAAAAACTAATACAACTGATGATTTTTCATTCTTCCATAAACTTTTATCGCAAAATTTAGAAATCTATACTAACAAACAAGACAATACTTTTAAAAAAGATACTTTTTGGATTTATAAAATATTTGATATTCAAATTCTATGCATTAAAAAAGAATATCAAACAAGTTATATTCCAAGCACTTATTGCAGCTTCTACAAACCTACAACCAATTATAAAGCAATCTATACAAACCAAAATATGTCAAATGATGACTTTTCTGAAGCTTTAAGGGGGAGCTCAACCCTAAAAATCAACGAAGACAATTGCTACGATAATGATGATATTAAAGTGGTTTTTTATGAAAAGGGATTTTTATTCCAAAATAAATATGATAAATCTCAAAAGTCAAAATTTGAAGCTATTGTTGGTTTATTTATACTCTCCTTAGCCTATCGTGAAAAAATAGAACATTTTTTAGAACAAACTTCAAACGCCATAGACAACAACCACAAAGAAATTATTAATATCAAAAAAGATATTTACACCTTTAATCTAAAATATTTTTTCAATAATCCTATCCATTATAATCACCAACAAAAATATACAATTTGGTCAATCTTATTTAAATACTATAAAATCTCAGAAAAGCATCAAGAAGTTAAAACTCAAATTGAAAATCTTGTAGACCTTCTATACACAGAACAAAAAGAAAAACAAGAAATGGAAACTATTGCAAAAGAAGAAAAAAGGAAAAAGATAGAATTTATTTTTATTATTTTAGGTTTTATCATTACTCTTGCCTCGCTAATTAGCACCTACAAAGATTTAGGAGAGCTATTAAAATAATTATTCTATTTAATTAAGAGGAAATTATCTCTCCATTTTCCTCATAATCTCATCTTTATACTTTAATTTGTGCTTTTATACAGCTTTTATTTATTGAAGTTTTATTTGGATTAATTTTGGCTAATAATAGTTTCTATACACTCCTTTACTAACTCAATTTGTGCCCTCTGTGTGAGATTATGTGTTTTTGCATATTCTTCTAGGCTTTTAGAATCTGCATTAAAAGCAAAGGGGTAGCGCACCTTGTGAGAATCTGCCATAGCTCTATTTCCTAAAGTCTTTGTATCCCCTGTTTTACTATCTATTTTGCCCCCATTA
This sequence comes from Helicobacter valdiviensis, assembly GCF_003245365.1. Taxonomy (GTDB): domain Bacteria; phylum Campylobacterota; class Campylobacteria; order Campylobacterales; family Helicobacteraceae; genus Helicobacter_D; species Helicobacter_D valdiviensis. The sequence continues at coordinate 119,039 of NZ_NBIU01000002.1, read as the reverse complement.
GCCAGATTTGCACTATCTATCTCTACAAATCCCACAAACCAAGATACTCCAGAGTTATCCCATTTGCTTAAGCCAGTCTTGCCATAGAGAGTATATTCTTTGGTATCTTCTAGCTTTATTGTCTTAATCACTTCTTGTTGCGCCTTTTTGGATACAGGCAGGCTAAGTGTGCTTAGGCGCTCTATAAACTCTAATTGCTCTAATGCGCTAATTTGCAAGCTATCATCAAGCCAAAAATAATCAATATCCTTGCCAATGCTTTCATTTCCATAGTGTAGCTTGTGCAAATACTCCTGCATTCTCTCCCTGCCAATCTTTCTTGCTAACTCTTGAAACGCAGGGACTTGCGAGATTTTCATACCGCTTTTAAGGCTTGCATTGCTTTTCCAAGATTCTATGCTTACAGGCTCTCCATTATAGCGGTAAAACACCTCATCACTATCACGCACTATGCCTAAATCAAGCCCAACAAGTGCATTATAAATCTTAAAAGTAGAGGCAGGCATATAGCGGACTTTTGCGCGTTTTATATCATTACTTATGAGCTTATCTTGCGTGCTGATAATAAGTGTGCCTTTAATGCCATATTTGCTAAAAAGCTTTTGCAACGAAGTGTTAGTTTGCAGATTCTTTGCAGAATTCGTAGAATTTACATTAGGATTTGCATAAACTATGCTGCAAAGCAGTAAAAAGATTAAAAAATAGAGTTTTTTCATTGGTGCTCCTTAAAAAATTTACTCTTTTGATAGGTTAAGATTAATTGTAAAATAACTTTTATTTTATTGTGTGTCTAATATATCCTTTAAATTCTTGTTCTAATATTTTTTCTAAATCATTTTGATTAGTCCAAGATTGGCAATTATTAGTTCTTATATCAAAACTCTTATTTTCCAAATCTTTTTTTATTTTGCTTAAATGAGGTTGATTATTTGCAATTCCACTAAATTCATCCAAAGTTATTTCATGCCACTCTTTAGAATAGGCCAAAACAATATGTCTGCCTAATCCTTTTGCATAGCCATACTCAAAGAAGACATTTGCATTGTTTGTGCTTATATCAACTATCACTATATGGGAATTTTTTATATCATCAAAAATTTGTTGTGGAATATTTACATCGCTCTTTTGTTCCATTATTGGTGTTAATTTAAAATTCAATAAATCATTTTCGCCCTTAATCCTATGTATAACATTATTGATAGCACTTTTATAAATATCTATATATTTTTGATTAAACTCCATAGCCACAAAAATGTATCTTGTCTTCCCCACTTCTTCAATATATCTTATAAAAGATTCATATAAATCACTAAATTTCTCAAAATGCTCTATTTTGAAAATGTTTAAGGTTTTCTTTTGTTCCATCTGTATCTTTGCATTTTAGTCTTAAAAAGCATATAAAGCCCAATATAGAACAACTACAATTTTTCATTCCTTTGTAAATCCCAATGGATTCTTTAATAATATTTTCTAAGATTTTATTTTTACTATTATTTTTTAAAAGTTCTTTTGCAACTTTCATTAATATTTCTTTTTCTTTATCTTTAAAATCTTTCCAAGATTCTTTTGTTTTATTGAGCAAGTTTAGCAAAGCATCACTTTCTATAAATTCCTTTAGCTCTCCTTCATCTGCTTTAGTAACTATATCTAATGTCTTTATAGTATCTATAGGAAGTCCTGTAGAGTTTAATAAGTAAAAATACAAATGTTCATAAGAAAATTTTGAAGTTTTTGGTACCAAGATTATACAAAATGATAAATTTCTATTATTACCAATTTCACTTAATGCCTCTAAACGATGATTGCCATCTAAACGATATAGTTTTTCATTGTCCTTAAGATCCAAATAAGCCACACCCAATGCATCAATAATAGAAAGCATAAAAACATTTTTCTGATTGACATCCTTCATCTCCCATAATGGCCTAAAAGCTAAATTGTTTAGATCAATTTCCGGATTGTATTTATAAAGCAATGTAACTTCTGGAAAATAAATCTTATCTTCTTTACTTTTGATAAGATATTCTTTAATATCTCTTTTATGTTCCTTATTAATTGGTCTTTGAAATTCATTATTTGTCTTAGAAATACTAGCTAGAGTTTTAGCATCTGCAAAGCCTCTTAAGACTTGTATCCCACTATTTGAGTTCAATGGTTTGATTTTTTTATATTTATTTAAAGTTTTTGTGCTAATTGCTATTGGAAATCTATCGCTAACATTTTCAGTCTCTTTACACTCCCCTAAATATTGCAAAATCCCATAAAGCCTAATCATATCAATCCTTTTTAAGCCAGAATAAGTTCTTGTAATTCTCTATCTATACTGCTTTGTAAATTTTCTATCTTACTTTTATTTTCTTCTATAATTTTTTGTTTAGATTCTATATGCTTTACGATTTGTTTTTGAATCTCAAGTGGCGGGAGTGGGATAGATAAATTTTCCAAGAATGATTTAGGCACTCTTTGCTGACCTGCAGAGCCTTTAAAGTTTAGTTTAGCCTCTTCTATAACACTATTTAATCTTAAAAAGTGCAAAATAAATCTTATATCAACCTCATTCTTATTTTTTGCCCTCAAAACAAAAAATTCTGTCGAGCCAAAACCATTGCGATTAAGCAGATTATCAACTACAACCGATTTTTTATTTTGCATACAAGGCGTAATTTTAGCCCATAATAAATCACCATTTTGGAATTTAACAAAACCTTTGCTTTCTATTGCATTTCTTTCCTTTGAGGAATAATCAATACCATTACTTGAAACAGCCTCCATTGGCAAGAAACTCACTTTTTTATCATTTTGAATCAACGCTTTAAAATCCACATTAGGATTAATGAAACAAATATCATTAATTTTACTTAATTGATATTTATTGTTTGTCAGGGAGCAATCATTATAATTTTGATTATAAACCACATCCCAACGATCTAAGTTTTTAAACTCCACTACAAATACCTTTTGCTTTTTCTTCTCTTGCTTTCTTTCTAAGCCAAGTGCTATATATATATATATGCCTCTATCTCTTCTTTTAGTCTTTTTTCTTCATCTTGCAGAGCTTTGATTTTATCTTGGATATTTTTAATCTTTTCTACTATCTCTCTTTGAATCTCAAGCGGCGGAAGAGGGATTTGAAGTGTTTTAATAAAATTAAAGTTAGATTCTGTTTTTATTCCTTTGATTTTTTTTGTAGCTACATATTCTTGAAAACTTTTTTGTTTAAAAATTAACAACAAATATTCATTTACAACTATCTTGTTATTTACAATATATGGTTGATAATGAGTTGAAGCAAATGCTTTATCTATATTACAAAAAGCAACTGCCCCTTGATGAAAATTAATATTTGATACCAGCAAATCATTCTTATAAACAGCATACATATCCATTTTTGTTTTAAATTCTTTTCTGTATTCAACATGGGAAGTTTGAAATGGAATTTTTGCAACAATTGGCGTTATACCATCATATTCATTTTGCTTAATTCTTTCTTTTCTTGGCGTAAGAATATTTTCTAAGTATTCTAAGGCAAAATTTGTTTTTATGTTATGATTGCCCAAAAAATATCCAACATCCCAGCGATCCAAATCCTTAAACCATACCACTTCTATTTTGCTCAAAAATCACTCCTTAGCTTTCATAATAATAAGATTGCTCTATGCCTTTAAAAATCAGCAATTTATCATTAATTTTTTCGCTTAAATTTGGCTCTATTAATGTCCTTAATTCTAAATCATTGATAGGACTTCGCTCCATTGCCTGAAGATATTTATATTTGTCGATCTTTTGCCAATCTACAATACACCTTATTTGCTTTTTAAGTATCATATCAAGCCAGATTCTCATACTTCTGCCATTACCCTCTAAAAAGGGATGGGCGATATTCATCTCCACATATTTGGCAATAATCTCATTGAAATTATTTTGTGGCATTGTATCAATGACAATAAGGATTTCTTTAAGATATATGGCATTTGCAAAACGAAAATTGCCTTTTGAGATATTTTTCTCCCTGATTTTTCCTGCAAAATCATAGAGATTACAAAAAAGATGATAATGGATTTCTTGCAATCCTTTTGTAGTGCCAACCTCTATAGAATCTATTTTGCCACTTTCAAAGAGATTTTTGGCATTCTCTAGGCTCTTTTTATCTAGCTCAATCATGCTTAGCCCACTTAATATTATATGTTTGCAAGAAATCTTTAAAATGAGTTGCAATGCCTTTTTCTATAATAATTCTTTCATTACTCTTTTCATTTATCTCAACCTTATCTACTAACTCGTTTGGGATATTTTCTCCTGTCTCACCTGTGCTAGTGATACCAACAGCTTCAGCCTCTGCCATAAATATAGGATAGTTGAAGTCATTTTTTGCATTTTGCCACGCATTCTTAGCTATTTTTTCTTCTAAGTCTTTTAGCTCTTTTTTGGCTTGTTTTTTATCTTCAGCACTAAATTTAGCTTGCTTTTCTCCTTTTTGTTTGCGATAGCTTATGATTTCTTCTAGTTTTTGTAATTTTTCTTTATGATCGTCTCTTAGTATATTTTTATGATTTTCTAATAAGCTATTCCATTGATTGAGAGAATCTTCATCAAATTTTTGGATAAATAAAATAGAACATTTTACACTTGCTTTTGAGCTAGTAAATGTCTCTTGTGGCAAGGATATAACCGCTCTTACAAAAGCTCTGCCTTCTACAAATTTTCGCACATAAAGAGCATTTGGCGTATTAAATACACCTTCTGGCAAAACTATCCCTAATCTTCCATTTGGCTTTAATAAATCTAGGCAACGATTGATAAAAAGATGCTCTGTTTTATTGCTTTCTAAATTTTCTTTTAACTCAAAAAGCGAAGCTATGGGCTTGCCGATATTATCTAGTATTTTTCTTTGAGCATTTTGATAGGTTTCTGTGCCATATCTTTGATAATATTCTTCAATGTAGTCTTCATAGCCTTTTCTTGGCTTTAGATTCTCGCCTCTAAATTCAAGCTGAGAATCTGTATTTTGCACTAGATCTGCTTTTTCCACTTGTGAGCCAAATGGAGGATTTGTAAGAATGATATCAAAGCGATTTTCAAAAACGCCATTGATATTTAAAAGTCCATTATGATGATGAATGCCACCATGTCCATCACCATGCATAATCATATTCATCTTAGAAGTTCTTGCCATTCTTTCATTGGCATCTACGCCATAAATACAGAAATTTGACAATTTATAAAGTCTTGAATTGGGATTTTCAATATTAATTTCTAAATCTTTTTGCAATTCTTTGAATTTATTAGCCAACTTTTTGGCTTCTTCTTCTGTGATTTTTTCTTTATCTTTATCGCCTAGAAGCTCTTTTTTATAAGATTCATATTTACTAATAATATCTTGTTGGATATGCTCTCTGACTTTGCTAAAGATTCTAATCAAAAATCCACCGCTACCACTTGCAGGATCGCAAGCAATTTCACCTTCTTTTGGCTCTATCATATCCACCATAAAATCAACTATGCTTCTAGGGGTGAAAAACTGCCCTATCTCCCCGCGAAAAGTCCTGCCCAAAAAGCGTTCAAACGCAATTCCTTTTATATCTGTGGAAGTGATTGAGAGATTGTATTTTTGAAGCTCTTCAATGATTTTTAAAATAGTATGCTCTTTGAGATTGATTTTCTCATCTGCTAAAAATATTTGATCTTTAGCAAACTCTTTTTTGGCTTCTTCAAAATAATTTTCAATGGGTTTAGCATTATAATTTCTTGCTTCTTGTAGCCATTCTAAATTAAACTTTTTATTTTCACCTTTTAATAGAGTGCGTTCAACATACACTTTCATAAATAAAATTTTAGCAATCTCATCAAAGGCAGCAGCTGGATCAAGCTTGTCAATATTCCTTATGATATTATGGCAACGATGAAGCAGTGCGGCAAACTCATCCTCTTTAAAGGCTACTAGGTCATTATAAAGCTTGTCTATATCTTTTTCATTGGCGTTGTTTGCAGGGATATTTGAGATTTCTTGTCTGTATCCGGGCATTTTGTCTTTTTTAATCCGCCAAAATCTTGTTTCATAACTATTATGAGTTACAAAAAAAGGTGCATTAACAATTCTTGCATAACTTTCACCCTGCATATAATCATCTTCTTTGATGTGGATAGAATCTGCTTTGCATTCTATGATGATAAAGGGCGGCTTTTTATCTTGTTTATCTTTAATACTTTTCCAAATGACAATATCAGCCCTGACACTTCCCTTGCCTTCTTTTACCTTAACTTCTTCATCCATTTGCTCTAGTGTGTAATGATAATTATTGACAAGCGTGCAGACAAAATTTTGTCTCACCTGCTCTTCTGGCGTGGCAACTAAATATTTTTTGCGTATATGCGAATAAATTTTGTCATTTTTATATTGCAAGGTGATTTGACAGGGCATGTTGATTCCTTATAGTTTTTCATACTTAATACAATTTGATTGAAGTAGTTTTATTTTAAAAGGCAGTAAGAATTCCTCATCTTGCTTGTGCGTATTAATGCTTCCAATTATTACTATATTATACATCGCATTATTGTCTATATCGTTTGGTATATTATTTTTAAAATAAATTTGAAATTTCTTTTTTCCATTTATATATAACCTCAAATAAGCATATTGATGGGCTTCTTTATTTCCAATCAATAAATTAAGCGTTACTTTACCATAAAATGCATAAATATTGCCTATATCCTCTAAAGAAAAAAATGAATTTAAACTTTTTTTCTTTAAAACTTGCATTGTTCTTATATTGTCTTGTGAATGATGATGTTCAATAGATAATGGGTTTATCGTGGTTGAATTTCCTTGCGATATAGCTTGAGTATTATTTTTATGACAAAGATAACGCATTATGGAATCTAATTTGTCTTGTATTTGTTTGTCATTAAGTGTTTTTATAAAATCTTGTGCAACTTGATTACTTACAGGCTCATAGTTATAATAACAATCTGCATTATGGGATGAATTTCTCTTTGTTCGAAGATGTGGTGTATTAACACTTGATACAAAATACAGCTCTGCTAAATGGCACTCTGGACAAAACATATCATTAGAATAATTATTAATGATATATTCTTTTTCTAGCCTATCAATCGCTATAAACTTATTTTCACTTTTTGAATAAATCCATCATATTTAAGACTATCATTCATTGTTTCTCCCATCCTCTAGCACTTTTTTCTCTCCATTAGAATCTATCTCACATACCACATAAGGGAGTCCTTGCTTGTTTAGCTCTGCCATAAAGGGATCAGGGTCGTTTTGCTCCATGTTCCAAACCCCACCACACGGCACATTTGAGCGATAAATTACAGATTCTGCGTCGCTCATTTGGTCATTACCCTTTTGGTAACTCCCTGCATTCACTCCTTGAAAGCTACAATTTCTCATCTCAACTGCTTGTGTGCTATTTTTGCCATTGTTTTGTGCATAAAGCTCTGCGCCATTATCAATCCCTTGATATTCTCCACCCTTTGGCATATCTTTGTTTTGCTCTAGGCGAGTTTTGTTAAAAGCTTCTATACTAGAATCGCTTAATGTATTGCAAGAATGGATATTTTGTGTGAGATTTGTAGGTTGTGTAGATAAATCCGATTGAGATAAGGTATCTTGCCTATTGATTGAGGATTTATCAAGCTCCTGCAAAGATTGCACAAAAGATACATTCTTTGGCGTATTTATCCCCCATTTGCCTTCAACTATCAGCTTTGCTCCAATCATCGCAGGCACGCCCGTAGTATAACTCACACCTTGCGCATTAACTTCCTCAAAGCATTTTTCATGATCGCAAATATTATAAATATAGATTGTCCTCTCTTTGCCATCTTTTTTGCCTTTGATATAGCAGCCAATGTGTGTTTGCCCTTTGGTTCTAGGAGCTAAAGATGCAGGGTCAGGTAAAAGCGTCTTTAGCACTTGGATAGGCACGATTTTTTGTCCATTATGCTCAATCTCATCTACACGCAAGAATCCGATGTTTTCTAGGCATTTCATATGCGTGAGATAAGATTCTCCAAAAGTCATAAAAAAGCGGATTCGCTTTAGCCCTCTGATATTTCTAATAAGCGATTCTAGCTCCTCATGATAAAGTAGATAGCTATTTTTTACGCCCACTTCTGGATATTCCCACTCTTTCATTAAATCAAGTGGAGCGACATCCCTCCATTCTCCACCAAAATAACTCTCATTTTTTAGGCGCGTTGCCTCTCTGGTGATTTTAGCAGAATCTGCACTGGTGGCTTGCTCATTTAGGTTTGCTAAACTCCCTTCGCCACCACCTTGATAACTACTAAAATCCCCTAGAGATGCTTCCGCTCTTGCACTTTCCTTCTTGGCTACTTCTGCTTCCCAATGTCGCTCCTCTCTTTCAAACTTACGATAAATAGTATCTTTTTTAAGGTCTGAATTTAGTGATAGATTCTCATCTTTTACCCAAAATCTAGCCTTAGAGCTCACCTCTCGCAAATTAATCTCTGGATTAAAGTTCGTAGCAAACGCATAGCCATGATCCCCTGCATTGCAATCTAGTATATCAATAGATTCTATCTCATCAAAATAATGCTTCTGTGCATACGCACAAAATACATTGGTAACTCCTGGATCAAAGCCACTGCCTAAAAGAGCGAAGATTCCTGCTTCTTTATAGCGTGTATCATACGCCCATTGTTCTTTATACTCAAAGTGTGCATTATCTGGGTGCTCATAATTTGCTGTATCTAAATAATGTGTTTTTGTTCTAAGGCATGCTTCCATAATCGCTAAATCTTGATAAGGTAATGCTACATTTACAACAAGCTTTGGCTGATATTTCTCAATCAAAGCCACTATAGAATCCACATTATCCGCATCTACACTCTCGCAAATAATCTCACCCAAGCCTTTAGAGCGGATAGAATCTGCAATTGCCTCACATTTAGAAAGTGTGCGAGAAGCAAGGATAATTTTAGAAAAAACCTCTCTATTCATCGCCATTTTATGCGCTACTACGCCACCTACACCACCTGCCCCAATTTGTAAAACACAAGCCATTCTTACTCCTTATTTTACTTGATATTCTTTTGTGATACAAATATAATCTTCATTAATTCTAATGAGTGCTTGAGCCTCCCATTTTCCTAAATTTTCCACTGCAAAATCTTTACTCTCATATAACCCATCTACAAGCTCTGCCATTCCTAATTCCTTATCTTCTTTAGCAGTATGAGGACGCGTCAAGAAAAAATCCACTTTTGCATCTTGAACAATTTTATTATCCTTATTTTTTACCCTTACAAAGAGTCTTTTAAATTCTTCTTTGGTGGGCTCTATTTTGCCTTCAAAATCCACATTATATTTTTGTAAAAATTGACTTTTAGCAACCATAATTTCATTATTTTTTTCATCAAATTCTTGTGGCTTCCAACCACATATTGTAGTATATTCCACGGGATTTCCCAAAGCCATTTTTAAAGTAAGAATAATCATTCCCACTACAACCATAGCAAGCATAAAAATGCCTAAAGGCCAATAATTTCTTTTCATTATTATTTTCTCCTCAAATACACAAATAAAAACAAAACAAGCAAAACAAACATCATTACATAAAGTGTCATTCTAGTAGCAATCTGCACACCTTTATTTTGCTTTGGAAAATTATGTTCTAATTCTATTTTATGAAATTCAGCTATCCTATCTGCAATATCCACAAAACCATTAAGCAAAAATGCAGAAATATTTTGCTGTGTTAGCTCCTCATCTTTAAGAGGGATTAAAGGCACTATGTAATCCCAATACACCGCACGCTTATCAAACATTGTTTCTACACTTTTGGAAGTTATTATATCAATCTTCTTATTATTCTTAACAAAAAACAATACCAAATAAGGCTCTTTCAACCCTTTAGTGTAAGTTTGTTCTCTCTCTTGAAGACTCATATCTCCTAAATCCTCAAGAGCGACAACATACATCCTTACACCACTTTTCTCATAAACCTCTAAAGATAATATCTCCATAAAATCTGTAGTTTTTTCTACAAGTATTCCTTGGTTATCTAAAACAAAGGATTTAGCGTTTAAGCTCACGCTAAAAATCCATAGGGATAAAATCCCTATAATGATTTTAAAGCTCCTCATTAGCCCAAATATAAAAGCATATCTGGAATAAAAACAACAGCGATTGATACAAGTGCAATCACAACATTTGCAATAAAAAGTATTTTTTCTAAACCACTATATTTAATCATAGACTACTCCTTGGTTGCAGCTTTTACATCTTGAAAATGTTTTTTATTTTCTGTGCTAATTTTTTTAATGTTATTAATATCTTCAATAACATAAGGATTAAGTGCTTGTGTATGCTGTGTCATCACAGCCTTATAACCTAACCCAAACACAACTGAAAGCAATAAAACAACTGCTATAATGTAGCCTCCAAGTCCATTCAAACCAAATAAACCATTCATAGACACAAACCTCCCTTAATTTTCATTAGAATAAATAAAATGTGCTAGAGCTTTCTTTTGCGTATCTGTTAGCATTTGATTTTTAAAAGATGGCATTGTTCCAATATGTCCCTTTTTCCCTTTTTCTAACACTTCTACTACAAAATCTGGTGTTCCATATTTTGTTAAATCAGGCGCCATTCCTCCCATACCTTTTCCATCTTCTCCATGGCAGGCATTACAAGTTGCAGCCATATAAAGCTCTTTGCCTTTACTTACTAACTCAGGATATTTGGTCTTTTTAGCTTCTGAAAGCTCACCCATTACATAAGCAGCTACTGCTTTCTTATCTTCATCATTATTAAGCACTCCTGGGGCTACTTCACTAATTGGCAACATATCGCCTAGCATATAGCCTAATCCTTTGCTACCATTGTTAATAGTATTAATAATACCTTCTTCTTTACCCCAATCTACCAAGTTTGCTGCTATTCCATTATTACCCTCTGTAGTAATTCCATGGCATTGTGAGCATTGCACTAAAAAGATGTTTTGCCCCATCTTCTTTAAAGTATCTTCATCAATATTAGCCCACTTGCTTTCAAATCTTGCGTTTTGAGCTTTAATATCTTCATTATATTCTCCAATTTGAGAATAAGAATTGAGAGGATAACCTACAAACCAATACCATAATGCCCAAATAATTAGCACTAAATAGGTTACACCCCAACCAATAGGAATATCATTTTTAAATTCTCTAATGCCATCCCACTCTTCTTCTGTCAGCTCTCCTTCTGCTTTGCTATCTTTCATCTTTTTGATATAGTTACCTGCTACAAAGATAGTCAAAGCCAAAATAGCAATAGCACCTATCAAGGTAATTTGATTAATGCTATCGCTTAAGTTTAACCATTCCATTTTAGCTCTCCTTCTTTTCTTTTTTATTTCGTGCTTCTATTAGAGTATCACCCAAATCATCATCTAAAGCCAATCTTGAATACTTTTCATAATCTACTTTACCGCTCCTTTGGTTTTTATACAAATGATAGATATATCCATAAAGAAAAACCACCAAAACAATTGTTAAAAACCAATAAATATAACCTTGTAATACCCTTATAGTTTCATATTCCACGATTAATTTGCCCTTCTTTTTTGACCTAAGCTATTCAAATAAGCAATCAATGCAACAATTTGCTTGATTTCGCCTTTTTCTAAAGCTTCTTTAATTTTTGGATCTTTCATATCTGCTGCTAAAAGTTTAGCTTCTGCTAAGATTTCCTCTCTAGCTGTATTTAAATCACCCAATTTTGGATTATTTTCCACATCATAAGGCATTCCAAAAACTTTCTTTTGTGTGTAAGCTTCTGCATAGGCAGTATCCACATCCACATTCTTTTCATATAAATGCGTATATGCTGGCATAATAGAACCTGGCACAACAGTTGATGGGCTTAACATATGCTCTTCATGCCAATCTGTTGTTCTTACATCTCCTACACGGTGTAAATCAGGCCCTGTTCTTTTAGAACCCCACAAAAATGGTCTATCATAAGCATACTCACCACTCAAACTTCTAGAACCATAACGACTAGTATCTTCTTTTAGAGGACGAATAAGCTGTGAATGACAAGTATTGCACCCCTCTGCAATATAAATCTGTCTTCCTGCAGTTTCTAAAAGCGTATAAGGCTTAAGATTTTCTGTAGGACGAGATGCTTTTGCAAAATCTGGTAGTAGCTCTACAAGCCCCGCAATTGAAAACACTAACAAAAATGCTACCGTAAAGAAAAACGGATTTCTTTCTAACCAATGAAACATATAAACCCTCCTTTACGCTGCCATTGGAGTTGCATAATTTGGCTCTTTTTCAAGCTCTCTACTTGCAACAATGGTCATAATAATATTATAAGTAAAGATAATAAATCCTAACAAATACAACGCCCCACCAATAGCTCTAATTGTGTAATATGGGAACAATACAGTTACAGTATCAATAAATGAATAAGCCAAGCTTCCAAATTCATCTGTAGCTCTCCACATCATACCCTGTGTAATACCTGCAATCCACATACTTGAGAAATAAAGGATAATAGCGATAGTTTGAATCCAAAATTGGATTTCCACAAGTTTTTTAGAGTAAAGCTCACGCTTAAATAGACGCGGTGTCATATGATAACAAGCAGCAATAATTGTGAATCCAACCCAACCTAAAGCAGCATCATGAACATGCCCAACAATCCAATCTGTAAAGTGTGCAAGTGCATTTACGGATTTAATAGATTGAATAGGTCCCTCTAGTGTTGCTAACATATACCAAGTTGATGCTAAAGTCAAAAACTTAATAAGAGGCGATTCTTTTAATTGATGCCATTGCCCTTTCATTGTAAGAAGCATATTCACAGCTGTTCCCCAAGATGGCAAAATTAATACAACAGAGAAAATTGAACCCATTGTTTGCATCCAATCTGGAACAGTAGAATAAATAAGGTGGTGACTTCCCGCCCAAATATAAACAAACATCAATCCCCAGAATGAAAATAGCGTAAGCTTATAAGAGAAAATAGGTTGTCCTGATTCTTTAGGTAAGAAATAATAAATAATCCCAATAATCCCTGAAGTGAATACAAAAGCAACTGCATTGTGTCCAAACCACCATTGCACCATTGCATCATTTGTTCCAGCATAAAGCGAAATAGAATGGAAAAATGATCCCACACCTGACACTAAATAAGTAGGAATTGAAAGGTTGTTAAAAATATAAAGTGCAGAAATAGCTACAAAAGTAGCAATAAAATACCAAAGGCTAATATAAATTGTCTGCTCCCTTCTTACTCCCATAGAGCCAAAAAGACTAATCCCCCAAAGCACCCAAACAACAACTACAAGTAAATCTAATGGCCAAACAAGCTCGGAATACTCTTTAGATTGACTAAGTCCTGCAAAAAGACTTACAACTGCCAAAGCCATTAAAATAATATAAAGTATAAAGTGCAAATAACCAATAAATTTTAAAAATGGATATTCATGATAAGAGATTTTTAGGGTTCTTTGTCCCAAATAATACCAAGCTGCCCAAATACCACTTAATGTAAATCCATAGATAATTCCATTAGTATGCAAAGGTCTAAGCCTACCAAAAGTTCCAAATTCGCCAGCTAAATGGTTAAGTGATGGGAATGCCATTTGAAATGCAACCACAACCCCTAACAACATGCCAACAATACCAAATGCGATTGTTGCAAAAAGAAATAATTTTGCAATAGAATAATCATACTCTAACGCAGAATTTGCCTGCATATACGCTCCTTCTTTACTAAAGATTTCCCTTTTTCTTTTAGAGAACCCCAAATTTTACTACAAAGAGCATAACCACAAGCTTAAAAAAATAACAAACGATAAACAAAAACTATTTTTTTGAATTATGTTTTATTTTTTATTCTCATTTTAAGCAAAAAATAAAACAATGCTATCAAAAAAGTAACAACAAAGATACTTATCCAAGTTTCATCTAAGCCCACAGGCTTAGTCAAATCAAAAAAGTCTTCCACACTATCCCTCTATTTTAAAACCTCTTGACATCTAGCACACAATTCCTCTTCAGCTTGTGAAGTAAATTGCCAACATCTTGGGCATTTTTTACCCATTGCTTTTAAAATTTTATATTCCTTACCCTCTACACTAAAAGTCGCTAGAACTTCATTTGTAGGCTCTTTATGGATAGCACTTACCATAAGCCATAAATTTAATGCTTCAAATTTAGAAATCTCCTCATCTAGCACCATTAAATCCACTTCTAGCGTAGATTTAATCTTGCCTTCTTTTTTCAAAAGATCAATCTGCTCTAAAAAAGCACCTCTAAGATTTAAAAGCTTTTCAAAATCTATTTTAGGAGATGGAAAATGTGGCATAGGTAAATATAAAATTTCAAACACATCGCCCTCTTTAGCACCACAACTCTCCATTAAAGCCTTAGAGTTGTTATGTTCTAAAGCCTCATTAATAGTGTAAGTTAAAATAGGAGCTAAAAGTGCAAAGATTCTTCCACTAATGATTGCCATAGCACTTCTACTTGCTTCTCTAATTTTGCTTCCTTTAGCATTGCAATACAAATTATCTTTGCATAAATCCAAATAAATTCCACTAAGCTCTGTGGTAATAAAGAAAATAAGTTCTTGCAAACCTTTAGAAAATTCATATTCACTAAAAAGTTTATTAACATTCAAAAAGCAATTTCTAGCACGCTCTAAAATCCACAAATCTATCTGACTGAAATTTTCTATATCAAGCTTATCTAATCCCTCAACATTTGCAAGCAAAAACCTAATAGTATTACGAATCTTTCTGTAAGTTTCGCCTACTTGCTTCAAAATATTTTGTGAAATTCTTTGATCATTTTGAAAATCGCTCATGGCAACCCAAAGCCTTAAAATCTCACTTCCAAATTCCTTTAATACATCCTTTGGAGCTATCACATTTCCTTTGGATTTACTCATCTTATTGCCATTCCCATCCATAGTAAATCCATGGGTTAAAATACTTTTATAAGGAGCTTTTTCATTAATTGCACAACTTACAAGCAAAGAACTATGAAACCATCCTCTGTGCTGATCGCTTCCTTCTAAATACATAGAAGCAGGATAGCCTCCACTTCTATATCTTCCGCTTTGTAAAACCGCTTTCCAAGTGCTTCCACTATCAAACCATACATCTAAAATATGATGCACTTTTTCAAAATGCTCCGCATCACTGGAATATTTAGGTGCTAAAAGTTCTTTAACCTCTTTACTCCACCATGCATCACAACCCTCTTTTTCAAAAATATCTGCAACATATTGAAGCGCTTCCTCTTCTAATAATACCTCTCCACTTCGCCTATCTTTAAAAAAGGCAATAGGCACCCCCCAATCTCTTTGTCTTGAAATGCACCAATCTGGACGATTTTCAATCATAGAACGGATTCTTCTTCTCCCATGCTCTGGATAAAATCTTGTATTATCAATCTCGCTTAATGCAACCTCTCTTAAGGTTTTCCCCTCTTTAGTATAAGGCTCATCCATCATAATAAACCATTGCTGTGTTGCCCTAAAAATAATGGGTTGATGCGAACGCCAGCAATGCGGATAGGAATGCCTGATTTTACTATGGTGCAAAAGATGAGAGCCCAAAAGCTCAAAAATTCTTGCATGTGTATCAAAAACAAATTGTCCCACAAATTCACTAGGATTAAAGAATAGCCCCTCTTTAATAAGAGTATCATCATATCTACCATAATCATCTACAGGCATCAAAAGAGGCAAATTATATTTTAACCCCACAAAATAGTCATCTTCACCATGTCCTGGTGCTGTATGCACACAACCACTTCCATCACCAACTCCAACATGATCTCCCAAGATGATTTTAGAATCTCTACCATTTAAAGGATTTGTGGCATGAGTATTCTCCAAAAGAGAACCTTTAAAAGTCTTTAAAATCTCTTGTTCTACAATTCCTAAAGCACAAAGCTTCTCAACTTGCGAAGCCATAATAATCTTACCATCTTTTGTAAGGGCATAATCTTCTGTTGGACTTAGTGCAATCCCGCTATTTGCTGGCAATGTCCAAGGAGTAGTCGTCCAAATCACACATGATACTTCCCCTTCTATCCCCAATGCTTTTAGTGCATCTTCTTGTAAAGGAAAACTTACATAAACAGAATCGCTTTCTTTTTCTTCATACTCCACTTCTGCTTCTGCAAGTGCAGTTTGACAAGCCCAACTCCAATAAACTGGTTTGCTACGCTCTTTTAAAAGTCCTTTTTTAGCAATTTCACACAAAGCCTTATAAATCTCTGCTTCAAAAGCAAACTCCATAGTTCTATAAGGGTTTTCAAAATCTCCTAAAATTCCAAGTTCTAAAAATTCATTTTTTTGGATTTCTACAAACTCTTGTGCATGCTTTCTACATAATTCTCTAATTTTTGTTTTTGGTAAAATTTCTTTTTTTTCTTTGCCAATCTTTTTTTCTACCTGCTGTTCTATAGGCAATCCATGGCAATCCCAACCTGGAGTATAGTTGATTTTCTCCCCTTGAAAATAATGGTATTTTATAATCATATCTTTAAGAATTTTATTTAAAGCATGTCCTATATGTAAATGCCCATTCGCATAAGGAGGTCCATCATGCAAACAAAAACTTGCTGTTGCATTTTCTCTATTTTTCAAAATTCTCTCATAAAGAGAACTATTTTTCCATTTTTCATAAGTTTTAGGCTCATTTGCAGGTAAATTTCCACGCATAGGAAAACTTGTATTAGGCAATATTAAAGTATCTTTGTAATCCATTTCCTCTTCTCACAATTAAAATCAATCTAAAAATTTACTAATTTTACTCTACATAGCTTTAAATAAGCATTATTTTACTAGACATTAAAGCTTTTTTTAACTTTTTTTTTATAAACTTTTCTTGATGAAAAAGTTAGTTTTATTAATGATTAGTATTGGAATTTTAAGTTTTAGTGGCTGTTCTAGCAATGAAGATAAAAATTTAGTATATGGAAGTTCAAATTGCAATGAAGCCAAAAGGATTTGTCTAGACAAGTGTGCAAAACAAGGCAAAAGTAGAATGATTTGCCTAGATGAATGCGAAAAAGCACGCGGAATGTGTGAAGCCATCAAAGTAAAAGGTTGTTTGCAAGATTGCAATATCCAGTATGGTAAAGGCACTCCTGCTGCTGAACAATGCAAACTCCGTTGCACCAAAAAATAAATTATAGGTAATCCCTATGAACGCTAAAATAGCTAATAAGAAAAGCATTTTTTATAAACTTCTTTTATTATTTGTTTTTCTTATAGTGATTATGGCTACCTTTATTGGCACTCTCTTTACTCCTTTTGGTAACAACATTGTTGCAGACTATTTACTTTCCTATTTAAATAAAAAAACAAGTATAGAATGGACAAAAGAAGATTTTTCTTTGGGTTTTACAAAAATAAATTTACATTTTTCATCTAAAGACAAACAGTTTGAGTTCTTTATTGATGGAAATTACTCGCTCTTTTTACAAACTTTAGATTTAAATTTCTTAGCACAATCTAATGGTTTTGATTTTAAAGCTCTCAATAAAGACTTACATCTACCCAAAAATCTCTTACTAAATGGTAAAATAACTGGAAGTTTTAATCATTATAGCATTGTAAATAAAGAGGACTCTTCACACTCTTTTAAGGCTGTTTTATCCTATCTTACCCCACAATCTTTAGATATAAATTTAAAACAAATTCCTCTTGCAGATGTCCTTGAGTTTCTAAAAGAAAAAAAATATGCCGATGGACTTTTAGATATAGACAGCCAAATAGAATGGATCAATAAAATTCCAAATGGCACTCTTAAAGCAAATTTAGAGGGTGGGTATGCAATAGAACAAACCTTTTTAGAGGAATTTGATTTAAAAATTCCCACAACAAATTTTATGGCTGATTTAAATCTAACTTTAAAAGACAATCTTTTAAAGCATAATTTTAATCTCTATTCCAATTTAGGTGAAATTAAAACAAAAGGAAACACACAAATTAAAACGCTCTCTATGGATACAAATTATGAAGCCACTTTTTCTAATCTTTCTCCTTTATCTGCATTCTTTAAATTCCCTACTCAAGGAAGTTTTAATGCAAAAGGAATCTTAAAAGGGGATTTATATAATATGCTTGCAATGGGGGATTTAAGCTTACAAAATTCCAAAATTAATTACACACTAAATTTAGATAATTTTTATCCAAAAACTTTGCAAATGTCTTCTAATAATTTACAAGCTAAAGATCTTTTTATGTTTTTTGGCCAAAAGCCTTATCTTGAAGGAAATTTTAATCTAAATATTAACCTTAGAGATTTTTTAAAAGGAATCTCAGGCACTGCTACTTTAGATTCTAAAAATCTCTTTATCAATAGCCCACTTATAGAGGAAAAAACGCAATTAGGTTTTCCACACACTACTTTTAATTTTTTCTCACAGCTTGAATTAGCAGAGGGAAAAGGGATTTTCAATTTAGATTTTAATTCTAATCTTTTGAATCTAAAAATACAAAATGCTTCTTATGCTTTAATAAATAATATAAAAGCCCCAATTTCATTACAATTTCCAAAATTGCAAAATATTTCTTTCAACAACAAAAGTCTTCCAAATGGGGAGCTAAAGCTACAAGGAAATTTGACAGATACTAATCTATATTTAGAAGGAGAAATTTTACAAAATAACCAAAGCATAAAAACAACAATACTTAATATGAAAAACAGGTTATCTTTAAACCTTTCTAATGTTTCTACTTCTGAAATTTATAGAATCTTTAATTATCCGCACTTTTTTAAAGGGATTGGGGATTTTACTTTTACACACCATAACGATGTCCAAGAAATTTTATTTTCTAGCAAAAATCTAACTTTAAACAATCCACTTCTTAAAGCTATAGAAAAAAGTTCTAAAATGAGTTTTAAAAACACAAATTTTACAGGCACTTTCTCTCAAACTTTAACCAACGAAAATCTAATTACAACGCGTTTTACACTAGAAAAAGACAATTTAAAGCTTTTTAATTATACAGATTTAATTACTAAAGATTCTAACACACGAGGCACATTTGATTTACTAAGATTTGATAACTATCCATATCAATCTAAAAGCTTTTCTTTAGATTTTTAAAAATACAAAGAATTGCTTTTATAGTGTAACTTTCTCTCAAAACCTATAAAATTTTTATAAAATTTACCCTACTTTAACCAAGCTTTTATTATTTTTTTGCTTAAATTCCTTTCAAAATTTATCATTAAGGTTTCCCCCTATGGAAGATTTAAAGCAAACCTATCCACAATCACTTCCCTACCATCAAGGCGGTAAAATAGAAGTTGTCCCACGCACTCCTCTTAATAATGAATATGATTTGTCTTTGGCTTATTCTCCTGGAGTTGCTGTTCCTTGCAAAGAAATCCAAAAAGATCCCTATTGTGCTTATGAATACACTTCAAAAAGTAATCTAGTAGCAGTTATCTCTAATGGAACTGCAGTTTTGGGCTTAGGAAATATCGGTGCTCTTGCAGGAAAGCCTGTGATGGAGGGCAAAGCAGTCCTTTTTAAGAAATTTGCAAATATTAATGCCTTTGATATTGAAGTAGATGAAAACGATCCTGATAAATTCATCGATATTGTAAGAGCAATCGCTCCAACATTTGGCGGTATCAATCTTGAAGATATTAAAGCACCAGAATGTTTTTACATAGAATCACGCTTAAAAGAAATCCTAAATATTCCTATTATGCATGATGATCAGCATGGAACTGCAATTATTTCTGCAGCAGGTATTATTAATGGAGCTAAATTAGCTAATAAAAATATCAAAGATTTAAAAATCGTTGTTTTGGGTGCAGGAGGTGCTGCTATTGCATGTGCTAGAATTGCCAAAACATTAGGTGCAAAAGAAATTATCATGTTTGATAGTAAAGGTGCTATTACAACCCATAGAAAAGATAATCTAACAGGCTTTAAAAAAGAATTTATTGTAGATAGAGAAATTAACAGCTACAAAGAGGCATTAGATGGTGCTGATGTAGTTTTAGGGCTATCGCGTGCAGATATTTTAGAAGCAAAAGATATTGAGGGTATGAATGAAAATCCTATGATTTTTGTAATGAGCAATCCAATTCCTGAAATTGACCCAAAAATTGTAAGAGAAGTTCGTCCTGATGCGATTATCGCTACTGGAAGAAGCGATTATCCAAACCAAATCAATAATGTTTTAGGTTTCCCTTATATCTTTAAAGGAGCCTTAAAAGCTCGTGCAAGATGTATCAATGAAGAAATGAAACTTGCAGCCACAAAAGCACTAGCTGATTTAGCAAGAGAAGAAATACCCTCTTCCATAAAAGCAGAACTTGAAGCAATCCACAAAAGACAATGTGGCTTTGGAAGAGAATATATTATCCCCTCTCCTTTTGATCCAAGATTATGTGAGTTTGTTTCTAATGCCGTAGCACAAGCCGCTATTGATAGTGGTGTAGCAAGAGTTACTTCTTTATAATGGAAGATTTTGCTTACAAACTTGTAATGTTTGGCTTTAGTGCTTTGTGCGAAGATTTAGAAGAGGTAGAGCGTCGCCTCCTCCTCTATCCAAAAGAACGCTATTCCCTAGAAAATGGCGATGAATGCTTCTTGATTGATTTAAATACCAAAAAACTTTATCCCATAACTTTAGAAAATAATAAATTTACTATTCAGTTCTCTAAAGATTAATAAATTCTTTATAAAAAACTAAAAATCTAGCTCATGTGTGAGATTTTTAAATTTAATATCTTCTAATTGAGATTTAATAAATTTATTCTCCTCATTCAAAGAAGACATTTGAGCTTGTAACTGGATAATATTTCTACTAGAATAATAGATATTATTGCGAATATAAATTTTTGGTACAAAAACTAAAAGTGTTAAAAAAATAGCAATGAGTGTAAAAGCTACAAATTGGAAAGGTAAATTTTGCTCCTCTGTTGCTTCTAAGATTTCTTCCTTTTCAGCCACACTTAATGAATCGCCCTCTTTATATTCCTCTACAACCTCTTGCAATTGCTCTTTATAAGGAGAAGGCAATATCAAATCCTCATCAAAATATTCTCCATTTTCCTGATGATTTTCTTGATAAACCTCTTTATTGTAGCGTTCTTCTAAAAATCCTAAATCCTCTTCTTGCATTTTAGAATCTTTTTTAAACAATCTTTCAAAAAAGCCTATCTTTTGTATTTTGTCTGCTTCCCCTAAACGCAGTTCTTCATAAAAATTATTCTCTTTATTTTCCAAATTCAAAAGTCCTTAGTTTTGCACTTCTTGCTCTTGGATTTTTTCTGTTTTCCTCATCTGTAGCAATAATAGGCTTTTTATATAAATTTTTACCCAGTGCATGGTTATTCCCACATTCACAACGCATCACTTCCATAGGACAAATGCAAGACTTCTCCCATTTTTTAAAATGCTGCTTAATAATTCTATCTTCTAAAGAATGAAAAGAAATAATACTTACTCTAGCACCCTCCTCTAAAGGATTTTCAAAAATCCCTCTCAAAAGTCTTTCAAGCTCTCCTAATTCATCATTTACTTCAATCCTCAAAGCCTGAAAAGCTAAAGTAGCTGGATGGATTTTACTAGCCTTAAAATGCATAGCTATTTTAGAGCTTAGTTCTTGTGCATTTGTAATTTTTCCTTCTTTTCTCCATTCTACAACCAATCTTGCCATTTTTTTATATTCTCTAATCTCGCCATAATCTCTAAAAATTCTCTCTAATTCTAAAAGAGAATAAGAATTTACCACTTCTTTTGCACTTAGAGGCTTACCTGTATCCATACGCATATCAAGTTCGCTAGACTTAAAGCTAAAACCTCTCTCTTCTTTATCAAACTGTAAAGAGGAAACCCCAATATCTGCTAAAATCCCTACCAATCTTTCTTGTTTTAAAACCTCTAATGCTCTCACACTAAAATCTCCATAAAGAAGTGTAAAGCGTTCCTCAAATTTAGCCAAAAATTCTTTAGAAAAACTAAGTGCCTCTTTATCTTTATCAATTCCTATTACTTTTAACTTTGGATATGCCTCTAATAGCCTAGAAGTATGTCCTCCAAAACCTAAAGTGCAATCCAATAAAACTCCCCCTTGATGCACCAAAGGAGTGTTAAAGCTCTCTACAACTTCATTTGGCAAAACACTAATATGAGGACTCATTCACTCTCCCGAATAATACTTGCTCCTAACTTACAAAGCTTTGTTTCTAATGCCTCATAACCCCTATCTAAATGGTAAATTCTATGGATATTTGTATATCCCTTTGCTACAAGTGCTGCCAAGACTAAC
This sequence comes from Helicobacter valdiviensis, assembly GCF_003245365.1. Lineage (GTDB taxonomy): Bacteria > Campylobacterota > Campylobacteria > Campylobacterales > Helicobacteraceae > Helicobacter_D > Helicobacter_D valdiviensis. Next base: position 96,739 of record NZ_NBIU01000002.1, on the reverse strand, counting down.
GCACTAGAAGCACGCAAATCCGTTGCCATCACATCTGCACCATACAGCTCACTTTTTCCATGAATGCTTGCACTATTGCCATGCAAATTAATATTAGCCCCCATTCTTTGAAGCTCACTCACATGCATAAAGCGGTTTTCAAAAAGTCTTTCTTGAATAATACTTGTCCCCTCACATTGCGTAGCCAATGCCATAAATTGTGCTTGCATATCCGTTGGAAATCCTGGATATTCTGCAGTAGAAATTTCAAAAGCATTCAATTTACTTGCAGGATAAATACTAATGCTCCCCTCATTTGCCGTAATTTTAAAGCCAATTTCTTCTAGTTTTGAAATCATCGCTCCTAAATGATTAGAATTTACTTTATGTAAAGTAATAGGAGAATTACAAATCGCACCCGCACACAAATAAGTTCCTGCCTCTATTCTATCTGGAATAACACTAATTACCTTTTTAAAATCCAACCCTTGCATTTGTGTGCCATAAACCACCAATTCATCACTTCCAATTCCATTAATTTCTACTCCCGCTTCTTGCAAAACTTCACAAAGTTGCACTACCTCTGGTTCTTTGGCTGCATTTAAAATCTTTGTCTTACCCTCTGCCATAGCCGCTGCCATAAGAATATTTTCTGTTCCTGTAACAGTGATTTTATCAAAATTAATCGTAGCACCCTTTAAACCACTTTTTGCTTCAGCAATAATATAACCTCCCTCAATCCGAATACTTGCTCCCATTTTCTCCAATGCTTTAATATGTAAATCCACTGGCCTTGCACCAATTGCACAACCCCCTGGCAAACTCACTTCGCAATGCCCAAATCTTCCAAGAAGTGGCCCTAAAACTAAGATAGAAGCTCTCATCTTACGCACAATATCATATACTGCTTTGGTGCTATGAAGCTCTAAAGTGTAAATTTTCGCTAAATGCTCCCCTTCTTTTTGTATTTTGCAACCTAACATCTCCAAAAGTGTAAGAAAAGTTTTTATATCCACAACATTAGGTAAATTATCTAAAACTACACAATCTTTAGCTAATAATCCCATCGCTATTAAAGGCAATGCAGAATTTTTAGCGCCCGAAATATTAATTGAACCTTGTAACTTCCGACCACCTTCACATCGTAAAAAATCCATATTGCTCCTTTAATTTATTTTTTCTTTTTTTCATTAGTTTCACGATTTTTCAATGCAGAACCAATAGTTGTCTCAATTTCCTTTTTATAGTTTGGATTAAGCTTTACAAATTCCTCTCTATATCTTACAATGCTATCAATATCTACACTTGCACACCAAGCAAGTGCAGAAATGAAGTCCATTCTTTCTTGATATTCTTTACTCTCTTTTTTATGATTTGTAAAGGGATTAAAATACTTTTTAAACGCTTCTAAAACCTCTTGGACTTCATCATCACTAGGTGTGCCTTTTAGAACAGAAATCAAATGTTGGATATTTTTTAATAGATTCTCTTTTTTTCTTTGCTCTTCAAGATAAGCTTGGATATTTTGCATAATAATAGCCACCCCTGAAAGCAACGCAAAGGGCATAAGTGCAATAATCATCAAAACCCAAACAAAAAAATAAAAATCTAAATAATACAAATTTTAAGCCTTGGAGTTTTTATATTTTTCATAGAATACATTTGTAGCCTCCACAAATCCTTCTACACTCCCACAATCATAACGCTTCCCTTTAAATTTATAAGCCAAAACCATTCCGCTTTTGCATTGGCTTAAAAGTGCGTCTGTGATTTGAATCTCTCCATTTTTTCCTGGCTTTGTCTTTTTTAAAATTTCAAAAATATCAGGTGTTAAAATATAACGCCCAATAATAGCAAGATTACTAGGAGCTTCTTTAATAGAGGGCTTTTCTATCATATTATCCACTACATATACATTCTTATCTATCTCTCTACCCGCTATTACTCCATATTTACTTACTTCTTTTTCTTCCACCTCTTCTACTGCTACAATGGAGCATTTGTATTTTTCATAGACTTTACACATCTGCTTTAAGACACCCTCTTCCTCATTATCACACAAATCATCACTTAAAATCACGCAAAAAGGCTCATTGCCTATTAGATTTTCTCCCATCAAAATAGCGTGTCCTAGCCCTTTCATTTCCATTTGTCTTGTATAAGAAAAAGTGCAAGTTTCTAAAATCTTTCTAATTTCTTGCAAGTAGCTTTCCTTGCTTGTTCCTTTAATTTGATGTTCTAACTCATAGCTAATATCAAAATGATCTTCTAATGCTCTCTTGCCACGCCCTGTAATAATAGCCATATTTGAAATTCCTGCTTCAATAGCCTCCTCTACTCCATACTGAATTAGAGGTTTATTAACAATAGGTAACATTTCTTTTGGCATAGCCTTAGTAGCAGGCAAGAATCTTGTCCCATACCCCGCTGCTGGGAATAAACACTTTTTGATATTAACATTTTTATTCATCTTATCTCCTTAAATAAACTCTAACAAACCACTTTGATAAAGCTCACAAAATTGCTTTGCAATACGAGGATTCTTAGAACCTCTCTTAGTAGCGTAATTAAGAGCAATTTTAGAAACTTCTTCCCATTCATATCCACTAAAATTACCCTTTTTAAATTCTTCTTGCAAAATCTCTAAATATTCCTTAGCACCATAAGCATAAAACCCAAGAGCAATAGGAAATCTATCACTTAATGAAATTTTATCATCGTTTCCCATAAAGCCAAAAAGATCATTTTCTTCGTTATTTTCTCTCATTAGATGTTTTTTATTAGAGGTTGCATAAATTAAAATATTTTTAGGAAACTTTTCAATACTTCCTTCTAATACACTTTTTAAGGCTTTGTAGTCTTCCCCTTCCTCAAAACTTAAATCATCGCAAAAAATAATAAATTTAGCTTTTTTTTGACGCAAACAATCCACAATTTTAGGTAATGCCTTTAAATCTTCTTTAAAAATTTGCAAAACTTTCAAACCCTCTTTTATAAATTTTGTAAAAATTGCTTTTGCCAAAGAGGATTTTCCGCAACCTCTAGCACCCCACAAAAGAACATTAACTCCCGCATCTTTTTGTAAAAACGCTCTTGTGTTTTGCTCTAAAATTGCTCTTTCTTTCTCAAGATTTTTTAATTCCTTAAAATCTACCTCCTCCAACTCTTCTACCCAATGAAAATAATCTTTTCCCAATAAAGAATCATAGCGATAAATAGCAGCATTATATTTTTCTAAATCCCAAATCAATTCCATTATTTTGCACTCTTTTTTGAAATTTTTAAGCCATCTTTTGTGCAATCTACAAAAATTTCTGTATCTTTTTTTAGATTTTCAAACAACAAAAAATCACTCATAGGATTTTTAATCTCTCTTTCTATCAATCCATAAAGTGGTCTTGCCCCAAGCTCTTCACTAAAGCCTTGTTTTGCTAGATATTCTTTTGCACTTTTACTTAAAACTACCTTGATACCTTTTTTACTAATTTGTGTATTTAAATCTAAAATATTTTTATCCACAATCTTTACAATCTCTTTTAAAGTTAAAGCATTAAAAGGCAAAATAGCATCTAAGCGATTTCTAAATTCTGGACTAAAACTCTCTTTGATAGCTCGCTCAAATTTTAAAGTGCTATCTTGATTAAATCCAAGCGTAGGAGCTTCTTTAGAACCTACATTAGAAGTCATAATAATAATCACAGATGAAAAATCGCTACTTACTCCATTATTATCGGTTAATTTAGCATAATCCATCACTTGCAAAAAAAGATTAAGCACATCAGGATGTGCTTTCTCAATCTCATCTAAAAGCAAAAGTGTATGCGGATTTTTCTTAATCATCTCTGTTAAAATCCCACCTTTATCATATCCCACATATCCAGCAGGAGCTCCAATAAGCTGTGAAATACTATGTCTTTCCATATATTCGCTCATATCTAGCCTAAAAAAACCAATTCCTAAAAGTTTTGCAAGTTCTTTTGCGAGTTCTGTTTTACCCACTCCACTAGGACCACTAAATAAAAAAGAACCTATAGGCTTATTAGGAGCTCCCAAACCTGCTTTATTGCGTTTAAGCGCCTTAACAACCTCACAAATTGCATGATCTTGTCCATAGATTCTTGCTTTTAGTTTTGCTTCTAGGGTTTTTAGCAAACTTTTATCATCTTTTGTAGCTTCAATTTGTGGCAATTTAGCCATCGTTGCCACTCTTTGTTTAATGCTTTGCAAGCTTACTTTTCCATTTTTTCCCTCTAGTTTATAACTTGCCCCCACTTCATCCATAATATCAATAGCCTTATCTGGCAAAAATCGCTCATGCAAAAACTGACTAGATAGCTCTACAATTCCTCTAATCACTTCTTTAGTATAAATTACATTATGGTGTTTTTCATAATGCTTTTTAAGTCCCATTAGAATTAAAATGCTTTCTTCAATACTAGGTTCATCCACTTCTACTTTAGCAAAACGCCTAGAAAAAGCCTTATCTTTTTCTATAAGATTTCTATATTCTGCATAAGTGCTAGCACCAATACAACGCAATTTTCCATTCCCTAAAACTGGTTTTAAAAGGTTGCTAGCATCCATACTACCACCATTTGTTGCACCTGCACCCATTAGAGTATGTATCTCATCAATAAATAAAATAATATTCTTTTTCTTTAAAATCTCCTCACTTAATCCTTTTAATCTCTTTTCAAAATCTCCTCTATACTTCGTCCCTGCTACCAAAGCTCCAAGATTAAGTGCATAAATTTCATTTCCTTTTAGAGGACTCTTTTCTAAATTCAGTGCTAAACCCTCAGCTACTGCTGTTTTTCCAACTCCTGGTTCTCCTATTAAAAGAGGATTATTTTTCTTGCGTCTTAATAAAATCTCCATACAACGCTTAACCTCTTCATCTCTACCTATTAACGGATCAATTCTCCCCTCTCTTGCTTCTTTACTTAAATTTATGCAGTATTTTTCTAAAAAACTTTCTTCCTCTGTTGTGCCAGCCTCTTTAGAAACGCCCTTATCAGTAATATATTCTAAAATCGCCAAACGCGTAATTCCAAAAGATTTTAAAACCTGTGTGCTATATGCTTTATCCTCTTCTAAAATAGCCACCAACAAATCTTCTACACTTGCTTCTTTTCTTTGTGAGCCTCTCACATGGCTTATCATCATTTCAATAATACGAGAGAGCGCCAAAGTTTCAATAGGATCTGCCCCTTGTGTTACTTGGATATTTTTTACCAAATATTGATAAATCTTCTCTCTAATTTGCTGGATATTCCCTCCACATGCTTCTAAAGCTTGCACCATTCTAGCATTAAAAAGCAATTCATAAAAAATATGTTCTGTAGTTAAATACTCATGCTTAAAAGTTTTTGCATTCTTTTGAGCACCCTGCAAAATATGATTTAATTCTTTGCTAATTTCAATCATTTTTAGGCTTTTTCTAAAATAACACGCAAAGGATATTGTTGCTCTTTAGATTTTTTTCTAACTTGTGCAACTTTAGTTTCTGCAATATCATAAGGATAAATTCCACATACACCCTTTCCATTGTGATGGATTTGAAGCATTAAATTAAGAGAATCTTCAAAATTTTTACCAAAAATCTTTTGTAAAATCTCAATCACAAATTCTTGCGTTGTATAATCATCATTTAACAAAATTACCTTATAGTAAAAAGGTTCTTGAATTTGCATAGAAACTTGCTCAAGCGTAGAGCTTTCATTTTGTGTCATTTTTGGCAATTTACTTCCTTTTTTGTAATCTTCTCAATAGATAAATTTTAACAAAAACTTAAATTTAAATCAATATTCAATCCCAGCTTCCCTTAAAGCATCGCGGATAGAACGCATTTGGATATTTTTATCAAAACACCATTTAGGAGCAATAAGCGTGTCGTTTCTAACTCCTGCACTCACACGATGAATCACTACATTTTGTGGGATTATTTTTAATGACTGCACGATTAAATCTATATAATCTACCAAAGTAATAGGTGTATATTCTCCTTTTTCATGCAATGAGGCTAAAATCGTCTTTTCTATAATATAAAGTGGATGAACTTTAATCCCATCACTTCCCCAATCAATTACTTGCTTTAAAGAATGTAACATCATCTCTTTAGTTTCATTTGGAAGCCCATAAATAATATGAGAACACACCTTTAAGCCTCTCTTTTTAGTTTCATTAATCCAATATTCCATACCCTCTGTAGTATGCCCGCGATTAATAAACCTTAGCGTTTCATCATATACAGATTGTATGCCATATTCTACCCAAATTTCTTGCCCCTTTTCTTCTTGCAAGCTTGCAAGTAAATCTAAAATTTCCAAACTTACACTATCTGTTCTTGTGCCAATAGACATACCCACAACATTAGGCAATTTCAAAGCTTCCGTATAAAGCGTTTTTAAAGTAGAAAAAGGCGCATAAGTATTTGTAAAAGATTGGAAATAAATCATATATTTACCCACACCAAATTTATTCTTATGAAAATCACTTTGCCATTCATATTGTGAATGCAATTGTTTTAGTTGCATAGGTAAAAGAGGATTTTCACTCATTCTAGGATTAATTTTTAAAGGCGCCTTAGGCTCATGCTCCAAAGTAGGAGAAAAACTTTCATTTTTACAAAAAATACAACCTCCCTTGGCCACACTACCATCAATATTAGGACAGGTAAAACCTGCTAATGCAATAGGCACTTTACGCACTCTTTGCCCAAAACGACGCTTACAATAGCGTCCAAAGGTTAGCATTTGTTTCAATTCTATTCCTTTATTTCTACAATATAATTCCCATCAAAACAGGCTTGGCAAAACTTATAATCCTCTACTCCTATACTTCTTTTTAAGCCCTCTAACGAAAGAAAAGAAAGAGAATCAGCACCGATAAATTTACACACTTCCTCATCGCTCATTCTAGCACTAATTAGCTCTCCCACACTAGGAGTATCCACCCCATAATAACAAGGAGAAATCGTAGGAGGAGAAGAAATTTTCATATGGATTTCTTTAGCCCCACAATCACGCAAAATCTTTACAATTTGCTTACTTGTAGTTCCTCTAACCACCGAATCATCAATCACGATAATGCGTTTGTTTTCAATAAGCTCTCGGATAGGATTTAGCTTTAACTTAACTTTTAACTCTCTAATTTGCTGTGTGGGCTCAATAAAAGTTCTTCCTACATAATGGTTTCTAATAATTCCAAGCTCAAAGGGAATACCACTCTCTTGAGAATATCCCAATGCAGCAGCCACTCCACTATCTGGAACTGGTATTACCAAATCTGCATCAATAGGATTTTCCTTAGCAAGCTCTCTTCCCATAGCTTTTCTAATATTATATACAAGCCTACCAAACACATGACTATCAGGGCGCGCAAAATAAACATACTCAAACACACAAGGATAAGGATTAGCAGGCATAATACTATGGCTTTGCATTCCCTCTTTTGAAAAGACAAGCATTTCTCCAGGTTTCACATCTCGCACATATTTTGCACCCACTAAATCAAATGCACAAGTCTCACTTGCAACAATATATCCTATGCTTCCATCTGGATTTTTAATCTCCCCTAAACTTAAAGGCCTAAACCCATGTCTATCCCGTATTACAAACATTTTCTTACGGCTTAAGATCACAAAACAAAAAGCACCTTCTACGCGTAATACCGCTTCTTTAATCCTATCAATCAAAGCTTCTTTTTTAGATCTTGCAATCAAATGGATAAGATTTTCTGTATCCATATGGCTTTGAAAAATAGAACCCTCTGCAATAAGTTCATTGCGTATTTGCTTCGCATTTGTAAGATTACCATTATGAACAATAGCAATCTCTCCTAAATCATATCTTGCAAAAACAGGCTGTGCATCCGCCATTGAATCCTCACCTGCTGTGGAATAGCGGTTATGTCCTATTGCGCTAAAACCTTTTAATTTGCTTAAGGTTTCATCACAAAATACACTTGTAACCAATCCATGATTTTTAATACAATTTAATTTTTCTCCATTGCTACTTGCAATTCCTGTCGCTTCTTGCCCTCTATGCTGCATAGAAAAGAGCGAGTAATACGCACTTACTGCTGCATTTTGCACATTATAAACACCTACGACAGCACATTCCTCATTCCAATCTCTAGTTTCCACAAAACTCCTTATAAATTTAGAGAATCTTCAATACTATAAAGCCCATTTGGTTGATCTTTAAGCCATAAAGTAGCCTTTAGTGCTCCTTTTGCAAAAGTGGCTCTTGAAGTTGCAGTATGGCAAAATTCTAAATATTCACCCTCTCCATAGAAACCTACATTATGGATACCTGCTACATCTCCACCTCTTAAAGACATCACGCCAATTTCATCTACTTTGCGTTCGCCTATATTTCCATTCCTTCCACTCACTCTAACTTTATCTAAATCAAGCTCTCTTGCATTAGCACAAGTTTTTGCTAGACTTAACGCTGTTCCACTTGGGGAATCCTTTTTTAAATGATGGTGTGTTTCTACAATTTCAATATCAAAATCCCTCAAAGTAGAAGCTACCATTGCAATAGCTTTATTTAATACTGCTACCCCTAAAGACATATTAGAAGCATATAAAATAGGCATTTTTTTAGAAGCTTCTTTGATAAGATTTTCATGGTGAGTTTCCAATCCTGTTGTGCCAATAACGATAGGCTTAGGATATCCCTGCATAGCAACTTCTAAAAGATTTTCTGTGCCTTGCGGTGTTGTAAAATCTACTACCGCATCACAAGATTGCAAAAAAACTTTTAAATCGCTTGTGATAAGCACTCCAGGATCTATAGAAAAGTCTAGCTCACGCCTTACATAAACGCTCTCCAATTTAATTTCTTTGCTCTCTCTAGCTAAATCCACCACAAGCTTGCCTACACGCCCACCAGCACCAAACACACCAATCTTTACCATAAAGTTCCCCTTTATTGTGATTTATTTATGATGTTCTATATATTCAATCGCACTTAAAGCTGCTGTAGCTCCATCTGCTGCTGCACAAACTACTTGCTTTGGAGCATCTTTACGCAAATCTCCTGCTACATATAATCCAGGAATATTTGTCTCCATTTTTAAATTTACAATTGCTTGTCCATACTCATCTAAAGCACAAATTGAGCTACCATCTTCTCCTAAAAGCACTTTGTTATTAACATTATAGCCAATTAAAACAAAAATTCCATCAATCTTTAAATCCATAGTGCTTTGATTTTCTAAATTTTTAAGTTTTAGTCCTGTTACACCTGCTTCACTAGTTCCACAAATCTCTTCAATTACATAAGGTGTTAAAAAATTAATCTTAGACTCATTTCTAGCACGCTCTAGTGTAATAGGCGATGCTCTAAACTCATTCCTTCTATGGATTAATGTAACTTTAGAACAAATTTTTGCCAAATAAATAGACTCTTCTACTGCAGTATCTCCACCACCTAAGACAACAACTTCTTTATTTTTATAGAAAAATCCATCACAAGTGGCACATGAACTAACTCCCTTGCCCCAATAAGTATCTTCGCCTTTTACACCTGAACGCTTCGGGCTTCCACCAGTCGCTACAATCACAGCTTTAGCTTCTACCTCTTTACCATCACTTAAAACTAATACAAAATGGCTTTCTTTTCTTTTTATATATTTCACTTCCGCCATTTCATGCTTTAGCCCAAATCTAAAACATTGCTCTTGCCATGGTTGCATAAAATCAAATCCACTTTTAACCTCCGCAACGCCAGGATAATTTTCCATTTCACTGCTTGAAGTTATTTGTCCACCAGGCATTCCTTTTTCAAACATTACCACATCTTTTAATCCACCTCTAGTAGCATACAATCCTGCACTTAATCCTGCAGGACCTCCACCAATAATTGCTAATTCTAACATCTTAACTCCTTATAGATAGAATTTATTTTTGAAAATTAAATAACTTATAAATGCCATTCTCCTTAGGCTTCTCATACAATTCTTTTTTTTCCTTGTTTTGCTTAATCTTAAAGCAAATGGGAACTTTCTTGATTTCAAAGCGATTAATGAGTTCTAGCAAACCATGACTACCTACTTTTAAATTTACAATTTTATTATCCTGTATTATTCCACTTTGGTATAAATCTACTGCTAAAATTTTATTTTGATAATCTTTACTTTGTTGGTTTAAAAAATCTTTCCAATTTTCTTGATGAGAACTATAAAAACATAATTGATATTCTAAATCTTTAGGCTCAAAATATTCTATTCCTTTATCATCTTTTTGTATAAAAAATCCATTTTCTTTAAAATTAATCTTTGATACAGCTCTAAAAGAATATTGATAATACAAAAAAGCTCCTAATGCAAAAACAATAATAAATGCAATAGGAAAGCTAGGGCAACATTTTTTCAAACTCTGCCCCCTCTTTCATTTTAATTTCTTATAATAAACTATCAATTTTATTTCTAAAATCTTGTTCGCTTGATGCACCAATCATTTCATCCACTTTTTGCCCATTCTTATAAAAGAAAATAGTAGGGATAGAGCGAATTCCAAATTTCATTGCTAATTCTTGTTGATCATCTGTATTTACTTTACAAATTTTTGCTTTTCCTGCATATTCAACTGCAAGCTTGTCAATCACTGGTGAAATCATTTTGCATGGATTACACCAAGGTGCCCAAAAATCAACCATTACAACGCCATCTTTAATTGTTTCTTCAAAATTTTGCTCTGTTAATTCAATATAACCAGCCATAATTTCTGTCTCCTTGTAAATAATAATTTTTATCCTTACAATTATACTCTTATTAGCTTAAAACTTTCAAATCTTATTCAAATTTCTAAATTTCTTTATACAATTCTGCTAAAAAACTACCCCAATTACAGCATTTTAGAAAACTTTGCGTAATAATAACTTTCTAATGCTTTTGAGTTATTTAGAAACAATCCTATAAAAACTAATAACTTAATCATAATATAGTTGTTTTATGATTAAGCTTTAGATAGAATGAATTTGTATCTTATATTTTACAAGGAGTTACAATGAAAAAGTTGTTATGTGGTAGTCTTATAGCTTTAGGACTTATAAGTGGAGCCAATGCAACAGACTTAATCTCTCTTGCTACTAATGGAAAAGCTAATGAAAGTTCATTAGGGGTGAAAGCTCTTAGCAATCAAGAAATGAATGAGATTGTGGGAGGAGTATACATAGTTGGAAATGCTTGGCATCAATATGGCAAAAGAAACAATTCTGGCACTAAAGTTTCTTATACTGCTTATTACCAATTAGGAGAAAATGTTAGGAATGAACTACTTCCATTAAATGTAGATGATGGTAGTAGAAGATACAAAGCTATGATTCAAGCTACACTAACTTATTCTTGTTGTGGTAGTAATTCGCTCAGCTATTCATTTATTGGTGTTAATCAATACAATCCTGTATATACACGCCCAGCTGACAGATATTATGCAAATCAATTGCTTGCAAAATATAAAAATCAGATTAAAGATGGACTTAATCATTACATATATACAGACGCTGACAGATATTGGAGGAACAATTACAGAAGCAGATACTCTAGATAAGGAACACCTTTTGCTTACTCCTTTATAAATAAATCATAATAAAGGGGTTTAGCAATGGCAAGTGTATCTAATGCTTATAACAGTTATGTTTTAAATGGGGCTTACACAAGCCTATATAAGACTTCTAATCCTAAAACTTCTAATACTCAAGATGATGTTTTTATATCCTTGCAAGGCAATAATAAAGAGCAAACAAATTTAAGTGATAATGAGATTTTAGAAAAGATAAGGAATCAAACACGCATTACTCAACAAGCTTGGAGAACCTCTATTTTTTATAATGTTAATGATAAAGATATCTTAATAAATGGTGTGATTGAAAAAATAGATAAGGATTATAGAAAAAAATACCCTAATGTAGAAACTATTATTTCATCAGGCAGTTTTTTTCTTCAAGATAAAAGCTTTATCAATAAAATAGATACTAAATTGCAAGAAAAAGCTACTAAAAAGGTTACCCTAAAAGAAGCAGAGGAAGCACAAGAGTTTTTAAATAAGCAAATGGATTCTATTATGCTAGAGCTTTATAAGAAAAATCCAAAGCTTATGGAAGACACTATGAAAAAAGAATATGACTTTTATACTAATGGTGGTTTTAGTGGAGATTATAAGCCTAGTAAAGAAATAGCCAATTTGCAATCTGATGAAAGAATAGAGAGATTATTAATAGATTATGGAATTAGAACAGAGGGAGAAGAACTTGATAAAAGTTTTGAAAAATTTTTAGCAAAAATGCGAGAAAATTTTCAAGGTGAAAATATTGATGAAGAGTTAATTTTAGAATTAAGACAAGGTGTTGGCATATATAGATACCAAAAAATGGAAATGAGTGGTTATGCTTTCTTCTCACAAGTTACTGATATGCTTTCAAAAGAAGAACAAGAAAAGATTACAGATGCTATTGTTGATGTATTATCTTTTTATTCAGGAGCTAATAGCATAGAGCTTAATGGAACTAAAGTTTCTTGGGAGCCAGAAAGTAAAGACCCAAATAGTGTTTATGGTTGGGGTTCTAATGTTACAATGGATGTAGCTTGTATTGATGTAAAAATAGAATATGGAACAAATAATGATGATTTATTGTTACCTCTAAATGCTAAGTATTCTAACTTTGATAGCACACAAAGCTTTTTTGATATGTTAGAGCAAAGAGAAAAGCTAGAAAAAGAAAATCAAGAATTGCAAAATAAAAGAGGATTGAATTTAGTCAATAATCCTTATATAGAGACTAAAAGTGATGGTATCTTAAAAGAAGTGTTAAAGAGTAAAGATAAGGAGATAAGGGCATAGGGGCTATTTAAATTTCCTAAATATTTAATCCAATTTAAAAAATTGAAATATAATAAAAACCAAGCTTCTATCCAATAGCCAAAAGCAAATATAAAAAAATTTCTATAAAATTTATCTCTTTAATACTGGCTGTTCTTGTATTATACTTGCTTTTAAATTTAATTATTTAGTTTATTGCTATTTTAAGAACTTAAAAATAAGACCAACAATGCACTTATTCCTTTATTTTTAGATACTAAAATATATTGGGAATTATAAATTAGCAATATTTTAATATTATTTAAAGAAATTATTTTAACCCCCCAAACCTCCTTTCTCTGTTGTGAAATTCCTGAATAATTTGTTCTAGTTCTTCTTTATTAAAATCTGGCCAAAGTGTTTTGGTAAAAAAGAGTTCTGCATAAGCACATTGCCATAAAAGAAAATTAGAAAGACGGCAATCTCCTCCTGTTCTTATTAGAATATCCACATCTTGTGGATTATCAAGATGTTTTTTGATATTCTCTTCATTAAAAGAAATTGCACTAGCACTTAGCTTTTTAAATGTGCGAATAATTTCATCCTTTGCGCCATAATTTAATGCAAGATATTGTGTAAGCTTAGCCCCATCTTTAGTTTCCTCTTCTAAATCCTGAATAAGTTTTTGAAGTTTTGGAGAAAAAATACTCAAATCTCCAATACCCTTAAAAGCAATACCATTATTTTTGTAAGTGTTTTTTTCAGATTTTAAATATTGCTCTAAAAGCTTCATTAAAAAATCCACCTCACTTTTAGGGCGTTTCCAATTTTCTGTAGAAAAAGCATAAAGAGTGAGATGATTAACCCCTAGTTTTAGACAACTTTGTGTAATTTCTCTAATTTTTTTAGCACCTTCTTTATGTCCATAATGGCGTGGTTTATTTTTTAGAGTTGCCCATCTACCATTGCCATCCATAATAATTGCTAAATGAAGCATTTAACCCTCTAAATCCAAAAGTTGATCACTAAAATCATAAAGTGGAGCAATAGAAGAATCTACATTAATATTAACTTTTTGAATGAAAGCAAGTTCATCTAAATTGTTTTTAAGTAACCTTGCTACACTCTCATACATAACACTAATATCAAGCTTCACACCTTCATTAGAATTTCTTAAAATTCCAGAGGTAGCACCAAGATTTGCAAACACAGAATAAAATTCTAAAACCTCCAATTCTTGAACTTTTCTTTTTTTAAGCTGTAAAAAACCATCTTTTTTTTCATCATCATAATGGAGCGGAAGCGTTAAAACTTTATGTTTTAGGGACATTAGCATATGGCTAAGAAAGGCAAATTCCCATTTAGATTCAGCACTTGCCATTCTTTCACCCACAAATTGCTTCATTGCCTCAAAAGGATTTGCTCCATCTTGTAAAAATTTCTCTAAAAGTTCGGGATTTAATTTTAAGGGTGTATTGGTTTCTTTAAGTAAATTGGGCTGTTTTATGAGGTTAGATAGCGTAATAGAACCATTAGATTTCCCCATAAGTGCCCAATAATTTTTTCCCACTTCAAGCTCTTTAACGCTTTTAGTTTCCATAGCCACATTTCCTACTTTTATCATATAACGGATACCTTGATATTTTTCTAACACTTCAAGCTTAATAGGGAGGGTAGCATTAAATTGCGTAGGATTATTGGAGGCTTGTAGCTTATTATGGAGGTTTGCTACTTGTGCCATTTGTTTAATCATAAGCTTTTTGCCTTATTTAAGATTTTAAAGGCTAAATCTAACTTATGCCCTTTGCCTAGATTTTCACAAGTATCATTGCTAAGAAAAGTAATATCATTATTTTCTGCATTAAAAGGACTAAAGTTTTCATCAATCATATTAAGACAAATTGCATCAAGATTTTTATTTTTTAAGGCTTTTTTTGCAGATTCTAATCCCTTACTACTTTCAAGCTTAAAGCCTATTGTAGTTTGGTTTTCTTTTTGAATTGTGCTTAGAATATCTAGATTTTTTATAAGTTCTAAGTTCCAGTTTTCACCTAAATCTTCTTTCTTTAGTTTTTTAGAATGTGTGTATTTTGGCAAATAATCGCTAATGGCTGCTGCCATAATCAAAAGGTGGTTTTTGGAGGTTTCTTGCCAAATATTTAGTTCTTTTAGAAAGTCTTGTGTGCTTTTTACAGGAGTTTTTTTGATTTCTTGAGGCAAAATAAAAGGAAATTTAGAGCCTATATATGTGGTTTTGGCTCCCAATAGATAGGAGGCAATACTTAGATATTGAGCCATCTTACCACTTGAATGGTTTGAAAGATAACGCACACTATCTAAATCTTCAATACTTCCTCCACCACTAATACATACTTCTTTTTGTTTCCAAAAATCTTGTTTAAAACATTCTCTTAAAAGTTTATAGATAATCTCTAAAGGCTCTGCTAATGCACCATTGCCTATGGTTTTGCAAGCAAGCTCTTTGCAAAGAGGGGGAATTATACAAATTCCCAGATTTTCAAGCTTTTTTAAAGAATCTTGAGTGATTTTGTTTTCTAGCATTTTAGTGTTTGCAGAAGGGGCAATAAGCCTAATACCCTCATAAGCTAAAAAAGTTTCCAAAAGAGGATTATCAGCAATTCCATTTGCCAATTTATTGATTGTATTTGCACTTGCAGGAGCAATCAAAAAAACATCCCCAAAGGTAGCTAACTCTATATGATTACAAGGATTTTGACTCCAAGATTGGCTACTTTTATGTAAAACTTGATGGTGGCTTAGTGCTTCAAAAAGCAAGGGTTGGATAAACTTTTGTGCCTCATTACTCATAACCACACGCACACTAGCACCTAACTTCTGCAAGCCTCTTAAAATCTCTAAGGATTTATAGATAGATACACTTCCGCTAACGCCTAAAATCACTTTTTTGTTTTCTAAAAGAGGTGGGAGAAAGCCTATATCCATTATTGCTCCTTTTTAGATTTTTTGGGTGCAACATAGCCAAAATCTACAAGAGTATTTGCAAGTTTAGCTAAAATAGGTCCTGCTGTGCCAGAACCGCTTCCACCATGCTCTACCATAATAGTAATTACATAGCGTGGATTATCTGCAGGCAAAAAACCTGTAATCCAAGCTTGTGAGCGATGAAAATATTCCATATCTTTTTCTTTGATACGCTCTTTATCGGTTTGCGAGATGCCTACTACTTGTGCTGTTCCGGTTTTACAAGCCAAAAGTGCTTTAGATTCTCTTGTGGCATAAAATGCAGTTCCTCCCACTTCACTGCATACCTGATACATACCTTCTCTTAAAACTTTTAATTTACTTTTTTGAAAATCATTTAAAACATCTTTGCTTTCCCTTTGTATTTCTTCATCGCCAACAGCTTTTACAAAATGAGGAATAGGCAATTTCCCAGTTGCAATAAGGGCAGTATAGTTTGCCACTTGCATAGGAGTAACTAAAAATAAACCTTGCCCAATAGAACTCACAATACTATCTCCCACATACCAATCTTGTTTATATTTTGATTTTTTTAAAGAAGGAGAAGGAACAATTCCAACAGATTCATTTGCTAAATCTACACCGCTTTTTTGCCCAAACCCCATTTGTTTAATCACATTTGCGATTTTTTCAAAATCACTCTTTTGAGCTAGAAGATAAAAATACACATCCACACTACGCTTTAATGCTTTAAAAAGATCAGCACTTCCATGTCCTCCCTCTTTCCAATCACGGAATTTTCTACCTCCAACTTCTACAAAAGGCGGTGTTTTTAGTTCGCTAAATTCATCAATATCGCTATTTTCTAAAAAAGCTAATCCCATTCCCATTTTTATAACAGAGCCTGGAGGATAAAGCCCATTAATAAACTTATTAATTAGTGGCTTATAAGGACTATTAAGCAAAGTATTCCAATTATCATGAGAGATACCACCCACAAAATGATTGAGATTATATTCAGGATAACTACCTGCTGCTAGTATCTCACCATTTGAAGCATCCATAATGATTGCAGCACCATTATAGCCTGTAAAAATTTCATCCATTTTCTTTTGGATTTTAATATCTAGCGTTGTAATTAAATCTTGGTTATCACTAGCTTCTTTATAAGAAAGGGTTTCAATTTCTTTGTTAAAGGCGGTTACTTTAATAACGCGACTTCCGATTTTTCCTTGTAAAAAATTATCATATTGTCGCTCTAGCCCTTCTTTGCCAATAATTTTTGTGTATTGTGCTATAGGCTCTCTTTCTATATCCTTTTGATTAGCTTTATTAATATAACCAATCACATGGGAAGCACTTGAATTATTAGGATAAAGACGCTTAGCGGTAGGAATTATTCTTATATTTTCACTTTGCAAAATGTGTGTGTGGTGCTTTAAGATAAAATCATGTTCTACAAATTCAATAACATTAATAAGATCATGACTATAAGGCGAATCATTTTTTTTATATTTTGTTATCAATTCTTGCTTAGAATATTGTGGAAAGAATTCTAAAATTTTATCAATTTCTTTTTCTAAAATAGGTAAATTGCTTTTTAAAGAAAGGCGTGGAGGAAGAGCTATATTGAAATTTACCATATTTGTAGCTAGTGGAAGCCCATATCTATCTAAAATTTGACCCCTAAAAGGAATAATAGGTTCTGTTCTTAAAGTATTATTTAAAGCTTGCTTCTCATAGTCTTCATGTGAAATAATGCCAATATGGAAAATGCGAAAAAACAGAATTCCCCAAAAAACAACAAAAACAAAGATAAAAAGATAAAATTGTCTATTAATCATCTATAAAATCCATAGAAAAATCCAAATAAGAAAAATCTCACACAAAACATACCAAGCAAATATCCAATTAAATTTTAAAAATTCTTCATCTAAAATTATGCCAAAAAGCTTTAAAAATAAGAAATATCCAAAATAGCTATAGAGAATGAAAAAAGGGACAAGAATTTTACTAAACCCTAAGAATTTACGCACTTTTGGCAATAAGAGTGCAAAAGAAAATGCTAAAAATAAAAGCGTGCTTCCTAAAGGAAGATTTTTAGTTGTTTCAAAAATTAGCAAAATAGGAACAAGAATATAAAAAGCATTATAATTGGCTTTCTCATACGCATCTTGTGATAATACATACAATACACCAAATAAAGGAGGCATATAATAAGACATATCACTTAAAGGTAAGTAAATAATAATGCCAATAATTAAGAAAATAAATCTTAAATTTTTTTGATGAGGGCTATTTCGTCGCATACAGGGAAGTGCTTACATAAAATACAATCTGCCCAAATTTTTTGATTTGGGATTTTCTCTTTACTGATTTCTACAAAACCAAGCTTAGAAAAAAGCTCTCTTTTGTAAGTCAAGACTAAAACCTCCTTGATTTTAAGAATATTTGCCTCACTAATGCAATCTTGTATAAGATTTCTTGCAACTCCTTTTCTTTGATAGAGAGGATTGACAATGAGACTTCTAATTTCTGCTAATGTGCTTGAATGAATATGCAAAGCACAAAATCCTAGCATAATGGGATTTTTAAAATCCTCTAGGGATTTTTGTTCCAAAAATAAGGAGTTTTCTTTTAACTTTTCTTCCTCTTCAAAAGCTACATGATAAGAGCGAATCATATTTGCCATAACTTCAGAAGAACGCTCTAAAATCACACCCTTTTCAATTTCAGGTTTTAAGAGTTCTTGCATTTTGGGTATCAAATCTAATGTAGGCTGTATAATAATCATCAATTCTCCTTATAAATTCCTAAAGCTTCTTGCACAATTCTTTGTCTAATAGGAGCAATATTTTCTTTATTGCCACTAAAAAGTGCTTGTGGGAAAGAGTTTTTTAATTTTTGCTTTTGAGAGGAATTTAGCTTATCAATTTTAGTAAAAATTCTTAAGATTTTTTGATCACCCCTTAAAAATCCATTCACAAAGGAAACAAGATTAACATCATTTTCCAAATTAGGGTGTCTGCTATCTACTAGATGTATAAAAAGTCTAATACTATCGCGTTTTTGTAAAAATTCTACAAGATTTTTATTCCATAATTCTTTTTGAGTTTTAGAGACTTTTGCATATCCAAATCCTGGTAAATCCACAAAATAAAGCTGGAGTTTTTCTTCTTCTTTACACCATTGGGTCAAAAAAAAGTTAATAAGTTGTGTTTTGCCTGGAGTTTGGGAGCTTTTGGCTAGATTTTTATTGTTACAAAGTAGATTGATGATTGTGCTTTTACCCACATTGCTTCTGCCTAAAAAAGCAATTTCACTAAGCAGAGGTGGGGGACATTGTGAAATATTTTGTGCTGAAGTGATAAATTGTGAATTTAAGAGTTTATATTCTTGCATTATTTTTCTTTCTCTAATTCAAAAATTAACACAGCAGGTTTTTTGGTATCACCTAAAACATTAATAGCACCCTTTTTTTGTTCAATAATGATTTTATCTCCTCTCACTTCATTTTTTTTAGCAGGTTCTTTTACAAAAGCCTTTCCTATAAGTTGATATTCTTCTTTTTGAGGGAAATAAATAAGGGTATCTGCACTACCTTCTATTTTGCGAGAATCTTTTAGAGTAAGCCAAAATTGCACATTATTTTTTGCTTCCATTTTTTCAGGACGATTTTGTTTATTAAAATAAATAAACATCTCATCAGCATGGAGACGATCTTCTAAGCGTTTAATACGAACATCGCCTTTTAGATGTGTGAGTTTGCTAGTTTCATCTGCACTAAGCTCTTGTGCGCTCACTTGTATTTCATCGCATAAAAGCGGGCTTAAGCATAAAAAAGTTAAAAGAAAAAATCTTTTCATAATTTTTTTCCTGTCTGCAAGATTCCTTTAATATCTTTAGCATAAATTTTGCCATTTTTATATTCTGCATTTTTACCATTAAATTGGTAATTTTTTTCTATAATTTTAAAATCCCCTTGACTTAATAAATTTTTGGTTTTAATTTCATAAGTTGCAACTTCGCTCCAAAAATTTAAAGCATCTTTTTGATATGTTGCACCTTGTGGCATATAAATATTATCATTTTTATGGATTGCAAAACTAGAGGTTAGAGTTTCTATTTTTCTTTCATCAAAAAGATAATGTTTAACCACAAAATCTTCCAATTCTTCTTGTCCTTCTTTATTTTGTTTGGCTTTGATGCCATTAGCTATAACTTCTACTCCAAAAGGAGTAATTTTTTGGTATAAAAAAGAAAAAATTTCAAATTTTTCAATTTGCTTGGCTGCATCTGCAATTTTGCGATTTTGTTGGCTAAGTATGAGTGCCATTACTACACAAGCAATGCATAAAAAAATAAAAAAATAAATAACCAAAGAGCCTTTTTGGAATTTTGTTTTAAAAGAGTGCATAAAATTCCTCTTGTAAATTTTCTTTTTGGATAAGAAAATCAATCATTTCTCTAACTGCTCCTTTACCGCCTTTTGATTTTAAAACTTTATAGACTTTTTTATGTAAAATTTTAGCACAATCTTTAGGCGCAAAAGAATATTTTGTTAATTTTAACATGCAAAGATCGTTTAAATCATCTCCAATTACAGCAAATTCATTTGATTTTAGATTTTCTTTTTCTAAGATTTCTTTTAATACAAGTGCTTTATTACTAATACCTTGCTTTAAATAGGTAATACCCAATTCTTTAGCTCTTAGTTCTAAGATTTTAGACTTTCTACCTGTAATAATAGCTACTTTTTTGCCTAATTTTATCCAACCTGCAATTCCTAAGCCATCTTTTACATTAAAAGTTTTACTCTCAATCCCCTTTTCATTATAGGTAATTGAACCATCTGTTAGAGTTCCATCTACATCTAATACAATCATTTTGATCACAATACGCCCTTTGTGCTGGGAATATTAAAGGCATTATTAATAACACAAGCTCTACGCATAGCTACAGCAAACGCTTTAAAGCTTGCCTCAATAATGTGATGACGATTTTTACCTCTTTTAAAAATAATGTGTGCAGAAATTCCTGCATTAAAGATTAAAGCTCTAAAAAATTCTTCTGCCAACTCACAATCAAAATTTCCAAGCTTTCCTTCTAAAGCGGGAATTTCATAAACCAAAAAAGGACGATTGCTAAGATCTAAATCACATTCTACACAAGCTTCATCCATAACAATAGAAGCATTTCCAAAGCGTTCTACACAAGAAATGGGATAAAGATTCTCTTTAAGCAAGCATCCAAGAACAATCCCGCAGTCCTCAACACTATGATGAGGATCAATATGTAAATCTCCTTTACATTCTAGCTCTAAATTCCACAAAGCGTGTTTTGCAAGAGAGCCCAACATATGATCAAAAAAACCAATGCCCGTCTGGATTTTACTTATCCCTTTTCCATAGACTTCTAGAGTTGCTTTAATGCTAGTTTCTTTGGTTTGTCTTGTGAGAGTTGCCATAATCTATCCTTATTGTGTGATAATAAATGAGCCTACTAATTTTTTAGAGGCTATGAAATCTCTAGCTTCTGCTTCACTTTTAAATCCACTCAGCATGACACGATAAATTGGTGCATTGTTTAAGGAATATTCTCTAACCAATGCTTGATAGCCATAATGGGAATGACTTTTTTGGAATCTATATGCACCCTCTTTGTTTCTAAAAGCTCCAATCTGCACCATAAAACTTGTAATTTCTACACTTGTTTGTGTGTGTGCCACTTTATATTCTGTATTAGCAAGTGTGGTTGTATTTAGTGGAATAGTATTAGAAATTTGCCCATTAAACCCAATAACTTCTAAGCTTACTCTAGCAGTTCCCTTTCCTACCATATCAATATCCCTAGCAGCAGAATTTGAAAGATCAATCACTCTGCCACTAATAAAAGGCCCCCTATCGTTAATCCTAACAATAGTGCTTTTACCATTTTCCTTACTAGTTACACGCACAATAGTATTCATAGGTAAAGTTTTATGTGCTGCTGTGTGAGCATACATACTATAAGTTTCACCATTGCTTGTTTTCTTTCCATGAAAATTTGGGCCATACCAACTTGCAATTCCCTCGCTCCTCTCACCTAGTGCAACAGAAGTAGGATAATACCATTTTCCATTAATCTGATAGGGACGCATTGTAGCTTTATGGACGCGTTCATTATTATTCATAGTACCATAGTTTTTAGTGGCTGAAGGAGTATAGGAAGAAGGATTATAGGAGCTACTTTTATAGCCACACCCTCCTAAAAACAAAAGAACACTCACAAATAATAAGATTTTTTTCATACATTGCCTCCATCTAGGGGAATAATAATTTCTTGGTTAATAGAAAGGCTATTTGAGTTTTTAATTGCATTAAAATTAGCAAGTTTTTTAGAAGAAATTCCATAGCGTTTTGCAATAGAATAAATAGTATCTCCTTTATTTACCTTATGCACAAGAAAATTTTGCACTTTGTTACCTCTTTTGATATTTTCCTCTTTATAATTTGCTAGAAGATGGTAAGGTAAATATACATTATAAATTCTTGCTTTTTGAGGTGTGGAATTTTGCTTAAAATGCGGATTGTAATGTTTTAATTCCTTTAAACTTAAGTTGGCTTGTGAAGCAATAAGACTAAGCGGAGTTGAGGGGCGTACTTCAATGGTAGCTAAAAGTGAATTTGCCCCACGGTTTAAAAAATAATCATAATCGCTAGATTTTAACAAATCTATATTGTGAAACAAAAGAGAAACCGAAAGAATTTTTCGGATATACATTCTGCTTTCTAAAGGGATATATTTGGCATCAGGATCCAAAAGAACTGCTAAAGAATCACTCCCCGCCTCTTTAATGGCACGCCTTAATCTTCCATCACCACAATTATATGCGATAGCTGCAAGATACCATTTACCAAAAGTATTTTTTAAATATTTTAAATAAGCAATGGCAGCTTGAGTAGATTTAATAGGATCTCTTCTTTCATCAATTTGAGAATTAATCTCTAAGCCCATAGATTTAGCAGTTTGTGGGATAAACTGCCATATTCCTACAGCTTTTTTGCTGGATTTTGCAAGAGGAGAAAATTCTGATTCAATCATTGCAAGATATAAAAATTCCTGAGGAATACCTTCTTTTAAAAACATTTCTTTAAGTGTGGGAATAAATTCATAACCTTTTTCAAATTTATTAAGAATATAATTTTTTTTATCCTCTTTAAAAAAAGAATTTTTAACATCCATAAAATAGGGATTATTTAAAAAATTAGGCTCGATATCAAAAGTGCTTAAAACCTCTTCGCTTCTATTATCATAAGCGATTTGTCCAAATTCTGCAAAACAAAATGTAAAACTAAGTAGTAGAGTTAATAATATTTTCATTGTTATGTTAAATCCTTTTTGTAATATAAAAATAAAATACTAAAATTATGCTTTACCTTTAGAATGTATTTTGTATTTTTTAAAGTTTTTTGAGAAAAAACGCAACATTATATCCAAAAAAAAGAGGAGTTTCAAATCATTAACAAAGGAGTAAAAATATTTTTAAAGTGTTTTGTGTCAGAATATCACACAAAACCTCCTTTAAAATATCTAAAACTTTTTCCATAGACTAAAAGTAAAAACACTATCAGGAGCCGAAGAGCTACCACCAGCAGTTCCAGAAATTGATACAGAAGTATCACTATCAAGACTATAAGTTGCTCCTAAAGAGAATGTGGGAATAGAATATGAATTGGAAGTTTTTATGCTTTCAAATTTAGAAGCAGTTTGATATCTTTGTTCCAATCCTGCATCTAAAGAGATTTTAGGACTTAAAATCACAGACATATCAAAGCCAAAATAAAAGCTATTGCCATATTCTAATTTTCCATAATCAAATTTCCTATCAGCATTATAAACACTTCCAATATAAAGAGAAGAAATTACAGGGTCAGAATAGTTTCTTAAAGAAAATTGTGCAGAATAGGATTTAAACATAAAGTTTTTTTCCTCATCAAAATGTTCTTCTTGTTGGATTACCCCAGCTTGCAATGTGATTTGTGGCACAAACATATCCATTATAGTATCGGCAGTGTAAATTCCACCAATCCATAAAGAATCAAAATCTACAGATCTTTGTGAGCTATATTTGAAACTAAAATTATCAACATATTCATTTTGTTTATAGCTACCACTTCCAGATACTAATAAGTCAAATTTGGGTGTAAGAGTATAAATAAAAGTTTGGTTGAGTGAGATTTGTTTGGTATCTGTCCAAGTTTTTGTATCAGGCTGTGCTACAAGAGTTGGATACATATTATAAATATAGGCATTTCCACTACTTAAATAACTAATGCTTGTAATGCTCCTTAAGCCGATTTGTTTTTTGAAAAGTGAGTCCATTGTAACAGGGTCAGATGCATAACTGATAGACAACAATAAACATAAAGATAATAAAATCCTTTTTGCCATTTGTAATTCCTTTTTTTAGATATAAAATGTAATATATAGCAAAAGCCATTCCAAAACTAATCATTTTTTAGTTTTTTTACATAGAATTTAGTAAAAATAAGTGCAATTTTATAAAATTTGATAAAATATGATATATTTTTAAGAGAAATTTTAATGGTTTAGGAAGTTAATTTGAAGAAAAGTATTTTAGTTTTATTGTGTATGATGGAATTTAGTTATAGCTTTGCTGTAAAATCTTTGCAAGAAATCCACAATCAATTTGTCGTAAGACAAAATTATGAAGAATCTTGTGGGGCTTCATCTTTGGCAAATTTACTAAACTTCTTTGAATTTAAGCAATTTAGCGAACAAGATATTTTAAAACTTTTGCAACAAAAAACTGATATGCTTAGCTTTCAAGAATTAAAAGAAGTAGCAACATTTTTAGGATATGAAACAAAAGGTTTTCAGCTCTCAAGAGATATTTTAGAAAAAATCTCTTACCCACTTTTAGTAAGAATTGAAGATGACCCTAGATTTCCTCATTTTGTAGTAGTTATTAACTATGAGGGAGATTTTATTAAAATACTAGATCCCAATTTTGGAGAATATATTAGCACCAAAAAAGAATTTTATTCTGTTTGGGATAGATTTAATAAAGGAGGATACGCACTCCTTATAGCAAGAAAAGATAGAAAACCCCCTATTATTAAAAAACTAGAATTCCCCAATAGGAGCTTCTTTAAATAGCCCCTATGCTTTTATCTCCTTATCTTTACTCTTTAACACTTCTTTTAAAATACCATCACTTTTAGTTTCTATATAAGGATTATTGACTAAATTCAATCCTCTTTTATTTTGCAATTCTTGATTTTCTTTTTCTAGCTTTTCTCTTTGTTCTAACATATCAAAAAAGTTTTGTGTGCTATTAAGATTAGAACTTAGAGAAGTTAAGAGTTCGTTGGTGGGTTTGTTTAAATCTGCTTTGTATTCTATCTTTAAATTATCAAGTCCAAAACCATAGTAATTATGAAGTCCATACATTAAATTTTTATCCAAAGCTTTATTGTTAGCTTGTTGATTTTCCCACGATAATTTAGCCCCATCAACTTCTAAGGTTTGCGTTTGTGAGTAAAATGTTATTACTTTAGAGATGGCATTGCTAATTTGTTCTTGTTGAGAAGGAGAGAGCATATCGGTAACATAGGAAAAGAAGTGATAACCTGATGCATCTTGTTTGGCTCTTAGATAAAAATCAATATTTTTTTTAAAATATGCTAAAGTTTCTTCATCAATCTCTTCTTCTTTGAAGTTTTCTTTAAAGCCTTTTATAAAGTTACTAAAATCCTTATCAATATTGTCTTGTTCTACTCTTTCTTGATAGGCTAGTAAAATTGAGGATAGTTTTCTATCCGTTTGTAAATTAGCTATTTCTTCACTAGGCTTATAATCTCCACTAAAACCGCCATTAGTATAAAAGTCATATTCTTTTTTCATAGTGTCTTCCATAAGCTTTGGATTTTTCTTATAAAGCTCTAGCATAATAGAATCCATTTGCTTATTTAAAAACTCTTGTGCTTCCTCTGCTTCTTGCAAGGTAATTTTCTTATTCATATTTTGTTTTAATTGGGTATCTATATTGTTTATGAAGTTTATATCTGTATCATCGCTATATAAAGCACTTTCATTAGTATAACACACCATATCATTTACATTTAAACTTTTTCTCCAAGCCTCTTGATAGGTATGTGTTTGATTCCTTATCTTTTCTAAAATCTCATTATCACTTAAATTTGTTTGCTCTTTATTATTGCCTTGCAAGGATATAAAAACATCATCTTGAGTATTAGAAACTTTAGGATTAGAAGTCTTATATAGGCTTGTGTAAGCCCCATTTAAAACATAACTGTTATAAGTATTAGATACACTTGCCATTGCTAAACCCCTTTATTATGATTTATTTATAAAGGAGTAAGCAAAAGGCGTTCCTTATACTTAAATATAATTTATGATATTTCTTAAAATCTTCCCATATGTTCTCTTAACCAGATTCAAACACCGCCAAGTAATAAATCTACTTTCTTTAATCTATAATATCTTTTATTTTTAGCTCATTGAGTGCAGTTTGCAAAGAAAAATTAAGCTTAACTCTTCTTTTTTGCATTTCTATTACAAAATCATTTATTACAATCGCTCCATAAAAGAAAGGATTGCAATCTTCATAGTTATTGATGCTTTCCATAGCATTTTCCTTCAATTATGTTTTAAACATAGAGGCATAACCATTCACCCTAATGCTTTAATTGCTTCTCCCACTCATAAGCACTCTTGCAAATAATCTTTAAATCATTATATTTTGGCTTCCAATTTGTATGGGTTAAAATCTTTTGATTATCACTCATTAAAATCGCAGGATCTCCAGCCCTTCTTGGCTGTTCTTTAACCGCAAAATCCACCCCACTAACTTCTTTAACACATTGAATAACCTCTTTTACACTAAAGCCAACACCATAACCCACATTATAAATTTGTGATTTCCCCTCTTTTTCTAGTGTTTTCAAGCTTTCTAAATGTGCGTTTGCTAAATCATCAATATGGATATAATCTCTTATGCAAGTTCCATCTTTTGTAGGATAATCTACACCAAAAATTCCCATTTCTTGCCTTTTACCCACAGCACATTCACAAGCCACTTTAATTAAATGTGTAGCATTTAGCGATCTTTGTCCAAGATTTTTAGAATCATTTAATGCACCTGCTACATTAAAATAACGCAAAATCACACTTTTAAAGTCCTTATTTGCCACTTCTAAGCTTTTTAAAATCTCTTCAATCATAAGTTTAGAGGCACCATAGGGGTTAATAGGATTAGGCATGGCACTTTCTTTAATAGGTTTTGCGTCTTGAACTTCTCCATAAACTGCAGCGGTGGAGCTAAAAAGCATTTTATTGATGCCAAATTTTTGCGCCATTTCTAAAAGAGTAATCGTTTTTGCTGTGTTATTATGAAAATAAAGTAAAGGCTTAACAACCGATTCACTTACAATCAAACTCCCAGCAAAATGCACAATAGCGTCTATTTTAAATGCGCTAAAAAGCTCCTCTAAAATTCCAATATCTCCAAAATCCCCACAAATAAACTCTACTCGCCCTTTAAAACTCTCTTGTAAAAAGCTAAGATTTTCCCTAAAACCTGTGCTAAGATTATCTAAAATTACAATCTTACAATCTGTATTTTTTAAAAAGCAATAAGCTGTATGTGAGCCTATATACCCGCACGCCCCTGTAAAAAGATAAGTTTGCATAATCTTCCTTTATAATTGTTTGCCAATAGTTTGATCATTAAGGCGTTTTCTTAGCATTAAGTCTATGATAGGTTGCTCTCTTGAATTTGCTCTTTTGCAATGATCTTTTTGGAAAAAATTTGTAACTTTTATCACAATTTTAGCCCATCTTTTATCTCTTTCTCTCCAAGCATGTGAAGAAATAGACTCCCAAGCATATCCATTAAAAAGTGTTGCATTTACAAAATGATCTAGCGCTCTAACCCCTTGCCTTACGCGACTAACCTTGCCAAAAGTCCCTACAATGACAATAAATAAATATCCTATCACCATCAATGGCACAAGTGCACAAAGTAGAATTGTTCCTGCTAGTTTCTCTTTCATTATTCTTTATCTTTTAGTGAATTTAATCTTCATTCCATTTGCTGAGCGGATAGTAAGCCTCCCTACCACATCTGGAACAAAACCATCTTGTAATTCTAACTTATAAGTCCTTAAAATATTTGCTAAAATCAACATCGCCTCTTGGATAGCAAATCCCTGCCCTATACATATACGCTCCCCCATACCAAAGGGCATATAAGTATCTTTTTTAATTTTATCTTTTTCTTCAAAACGCATAGGATTAAAAGCATGAGGATTCTCCCAATAATCGCTGTGCCTATGGATAAGCCAAGGAGCTACTACCACTCCGCTTCCTTCTTTTAAAGCATTTTTTTGAATACTAGTATCTTTTGTAGCAGTCCTTGCAAAAAATCCAACTGGCGGATACAATCTAAGTGATTCTTTAAAAACATTATTTAAATATTTCAAAGCTCTTAAATGCGTAACACTAAAATCCCCATTTGGATTAATTGAACATATCTCTTCATAAACCAATTCTTGCTCTTTTGTATGAGAGCTTAAAAGATAAAGAGTCCATGTAAGCGCACTTGCTGAAGTTTCATGCCCTGCTAAAAAAAGCATTGCCACTTGATCTAAAATTTCTTCAAAACTAAAACGCTCATTTGTATTTGCATCCACAACCTCTAAAAGCGAAGAAAGAATATCGCTATACTCTCTCTTACTGCCTTGGAGAGATTGCTCATAGCGAGGCTTTATAATATCTGCTAGAACTTTCCTAATTGTATTTCCTGCTTTAATTCTTTTGTATTCTCCTAAAAGTATAGAAATCCACTTTGGAAAGCAAAACATTTTATGGATGGCTGTATGCACAGTCTGCTCTTGGAAGATAACAAACGCATCTAATACTGCCTTTCCCCTTGTTGCGTCTAGTTTTTCTGACATAATAGTTCTAAAAATTACATCCGCAGTTACAAAAGTCATAATCTCATCTACTTCAAGAATGCTATCTTTAGTGCTTAAATCCTCTATTTTTTGCATCATATCAAAAACCGCTTCATTCATCAATGAAAAAACTTTAGTGATTCTAGCCTGCTCAAATGAAGGGCGTAAAAGCTCCCTTTGTCTCTTCCAAACTTCTCCATTAGTGGTAAAAATACTCTCTCCCAAAAGAGGACTTAAAAGCTCATGCAAAAGCTGACTTTTAGGAAACTCTTTTACCTCATCTACCATAATATTACGCACATCTTTTGGATGATTTGCAATTACCAAATCAAATCCAGGCATTTTTACCCTACCTGATTTCATCTTATAGCTTCTTTCATACAATCCATCAAGCCATGATCTACGCTTTAGTAAAAAAGTTACAAGCAAGCTTGCTTTGTTTTTGTGTGGGCTTGGAAAAAAGGGGCATTCACCCATCTTCACTCCTTAAATTTATTTTCTAAAAACTCACAAGAACCTATAAGCGCAAAATAATCATATTCACCCAAAATCTCATTGGCATACAAATATAAAAAATGTGCCAAATAGCGATTTTTTCGTATTTTTGCATAAGTTTCTTTGCTAAAGAGTGTAAAAAATCGTGCATTTTTAAAATGCGGAAATTTTTCTTTTTGAATACCTGCTATTGTAACAAAATCCAAAAGAGGAAAACAAGCCCCATCAATAGGGGAAGTAATATCTATCCATATCAATTTTTCCTCTATAATGCTTGCAAGCTTGGCAATAAATGCTTCATTTTCTTTTTGAAAACTTGCAAGTGGTATGCACTCTCCTAAAGTTACTAACTTTAAATTCTTAAGATTTAAATTTTTCTTTTTGGCAAGTTCTATTACTCTAGCAACCACCCCGATACTTAAAATCGTCCCAACACTATGCGAGGCAATAAGCATTTCATAATTTTTATTTTGGTGGTTTAGCTCCAAAATCTTAACAATCTTTTGTGCAAACTCATTTTCTTTAGCATTGAGTTGTGGAATTTTACCCTTTGCAAACTTAGCACAAAATACATAAATATTAGAAAGCCAAAAAACGGCTAATTTTTTACCGCAAAAAATTACAAAATCATTCCAAAATTTAAAAAAAACAATCCCAAAAATCACACCCAAAGCTAATAAAAAATTCCCAAAACCTGCCAAAATCTTCCAACCAACTAAAACCAAAAAAATCCCAAAAAATTGCATAAAAGTAAAATAAATCACCGGATAAAGCCCTGCAATAAGTTGTGTTTTAGAAGCTCTTGCAAATTTCATAAATAAACTAGAAAAAACATACACTCTTAAAAAATACAAAAATTCCTGCAAATATTGCAAACTCCCTCTAGCCCAATGTGCTCTTATGATACTATCCCATTCTAGAAAATAATAATGTGTTTTTGCACTCTTATGTGTAATTTCACAAAAAGAAAGCTCCCCTTTTTGCAAAGGAGAAATCTCTAAATTTAATCCATTGATTTTATTTTGTTTCAGTAAATTTTCCTTTAAAAGTGTATAGTAATGTCTGCGTCCTCTAGGATCATAACCAGCGATATAAAAAACATCTCGTTGCAATTTTGTCCTTTTATTGTGGCGTTGAAATTTTAAATTTTATTTTAAAAACTTATTAAAGTTTAATTTTTGCCATAACTCTATCAAATAAAACATACTAATTTTACTTAAAATTATAAAATAAATGTTTAAAACCTCGCTAATTTACTTTTTATTTATAGAATTTATGCAAGAATACAAAAATTTTTAAATTTTAGGAGTGTCTGCAATGTGTGGAATTATCGGCTATATTGGCACAAAAGAGAAAAAATCCATTCTTTTAAATGGATTAAAAGAGCTTGAATATAGAGGCTATGATTCTGCTGGAATCTGCGTTCTAAAAGAAGATAAAATAGAAACCTTTAAAGCAGTTGGGAAGCTAGAAAACTTAGAGAGAAAATGCCAAGATTTTACTTCTAGTGATTTTGGAGTGGGGATAGGACACACAAGATGGGCTACACATGGAAAACCCACAGAAGTTAATGCACACCCACACTTTGGACAATTTAGCAATGTCGTGCATAATGGAATTATTGAAAATTACCAAAGCCTAAAAGAAGAGCTGCAAAAAAAGGGAATTCATTTCATATCACAAACAGATACAGAAGTAATCGTGCATCTTTTTGAAGATTTTTTACAAAACTCCAAAACTCCACTAGAAGCTTTTAAAAAAACTATTGCTTCTTTAAAAGGTGCTTATGCAATCTTACTAATTACTCATCAAGCAAAAGATACGATTTTCTATGCCAAAAATGGCTCTCCACTCATCATAGGAAAAGGTGAAAATGATGAAATCTTCTTTGCTTCTTCTGATGCACCCCTTATTGGACTTGCTAAAGAAGTTTGCTATCTTGAAGATGGAGCATTGGGTGCGATGAATAAAGAAAACTTTGCTACTCTTTTGCATCTAAAAGAATTAAAAGGCGATAAACTTTCTGCACAAAAAGATGGTTTTACTTTCTTTATGGAAAAAGAGATTTATGAGCAACACAAGGTTTTATTAGAAACTATGATGGGAAGGGTTAATGAAACTTCTTTTGATTTAGGAGAATTAGATAATTTAAATCTAAATAACATTAACTCTATTACCCTTTGTGCTTGTGGGACAAGCTACCATGCAGCACTTGCTGGAAGCTACCTGCTAGAACGCTATGCAAAAGTAAAAACCAAAGTGGAAATTGCAAGTGAATTCCGCTACAAAGAGCCAATTTTGCACAAAGATGAGTTATTTGTCGTTATTTCACAAAGTGGCGAAACTGCTGATACCTTAGAAGCCCTCAAGCTTGTTAAAAAACAAGGTTTAAAAACTCTTAGTATTTGCAATGTAGATAATAGTAGCATTGTAAGAGAAAGTGATGCCTCGCTTCTTACGCGCGCTGGAATTGAAAAAGGGGTTGCAAGCACTAAAGCCTTTGCTACGCAGGTTATGGTATTGTGGATTTTTGCAAGTTTTCTAGCCCAAAAACGCAATCTCTTAACCAAAGAAGAGATAAAAATCCTTTCTCAAACTATGCTAAATGCTACAAAACTCACACAAGTTAATAAAAAAACTCACGAACACATCAAAAGACTTGCTAGACGCTATCTA
This sequence comes from Helicobacter valdiviensis, assembly GCF_003245365.1. GTDB lineage: Bacteria > Campylobacterota > Campylobacteria > Campylobacterales > Helicobacteraceae > Helicobacter_D > Helicobacter_D valdiviensis. The sequence goes on along the minus strand of NZ_NBIU01000002.1, from coordinate 64,855 downwards.
CATGGACATGGATTTTTCTTTATAGGCAGGGATATTTTCTATCCTCTAGCCCTAGAGGGTGCATTAAAGCTAAAAGAAATTAGCTATCTACATGCTGAGGGCTATCCTAGCGGAGAGATGAAGCATGGTCCTATCGCACTTGCAGATAGTGGGCTATTTTGTGTAGCACTCATGCCTAAAAATCTTTTGTATGAAAAAATTAAAAGCAATGTAGAAGAACTAAGTGCTAGAGATGCGATGATTTGTGCGATTAGTGTGGAAAATTATGAAGGTAGTGATGATTTTATACAAATCTCTCAAAGCCAAAGCTATATGGAAGAATTCTTTGAAATGATGGTAGCTTTACAGCTTTTTGCCCTAGAAGTTTCCTTGCGTTTAGGCAATGATGTAGATATGCCAAGAAACCTAGCAAAAAGTGTAACGGTGGAATAATCTTTTATTCTACCCTATTTATCCTACTTCTGCCAACACAACATCAAACATCTTTTGAACAACCCTTTGCTTAAATGCTTCATCTTCATTAAAATTTCTATAAAAGGCAAAATTTACCTCTATAATCTCTTGCATTTTTGTTTGTAGTAATTTTTCAAATTCAATACGCAAATTTTGCTTATCAGAATGCTTAGAAGATTGAATAAAGCCTTCATCTTTTAGAACATCTTCTTTGATATTTTGCAATGTCCTTGCTATTTTATCCCCCTCACTCCATTCTACATTCCCATACTTTTCATTAAATTCTTTAACAATACTTAAAAGCTCTTGCAATTCTGCTTCTTGTGTTTTGCTTGAACCATCGGCATTTGAGGGCAAAAGCTCACCATTACCTTCTAGCTCTATATTTTTACTTTCTACAAGTTGCACACGATAACTATCAAAGCTCACATTGTCTAAAATCCCTTTTGCCAAATCTTCTATTCTTGGAGGAAAAATCTTTGCAATAAGTTTCTTTAATAAAATATAGTGCTTTTCTAGGTTTATATCCTCATAGGGCAAAATCTGTGCTAAGAACGCATAGTTATTCAAATAAGTTTTTGCCTTGCTATAAAATTCTGTTTTTTCATCATCGCTTTTTTGATTAAATCGCTCTACCATTCTATCTAGCTGTGTGTGAATAATATTTTCTTTTTCTTTGTTTAAAATAGATTCTACAAAAGTATCTATCTCATCTTGTGTATAGATTTCATATTCTAAAAGATTGCTTTTAAGTTCAAAAATCTTTTCATCATCACTTTTTTCACCCAAATAAGTTTGCTCATAAAATGTGCTAAAAGATTTTGCGATTTCTTCATGTGAATTTACAAAATCTAACACAAAAGTATCTTCCTTATCTTTACATACTCTATTTAAGCGTGATAGCGTTTGCACTGCACTTACACCACTTAGGGCTTTATCTACATACATGGTATGTAATAATGGCTCATCAAATCCAGTTTGATACTTCTCTGCTACGATTAAAAACTTATATTTATCTTTTTTAAATTCCTCTTTTAGAGCATTCTCGCTAAATCCATTAAGAGCACTTTCGCTATAAGTTTCACCATTAATATTTAGCTCACCAGAAAATGCAACAATCGTTTCAAAGTTTGGAAAATTCCTCTTTAAATATTCTCTAAAGGCAAAATAATAATTAAGTGCATTTTCTCTACTTTTGGTTACTACCATAGCTTTTGCTCTAGCTCCTATTTTCTTATAAGCATGAGTGAAAAAATGATCAATCATAATTTCACTCTTTTTAGCAATAGAATCTCTATGGTTTTCCACATAGGCTTTTAGCTTTTTAGTAGCTTTTTTTTTATCATATAAAGGATTTTCTTTGATAGAAGAGAGGATTTTATAATAACTTTTATAAGTTGTATAGCCTTTTAACACATCAAGGATAAACCCTTCTTCTATTGCTTGTTTCATAGAGTAAAGATGAAAAGGGATAAACTTCTTCTCTCCATTTACATTGCAAGGCGTCCCAAACATCTCTAATGTTTTTGGCCTAGGCGTAGCGGTAAAGGCAAAATAAGAAGCATTTTTTTGTAATTTTTTGCTTTTTATAATCTCTATAATCTTTTCATCTATATCTTTTTCTTCATCTTGGCTTTTATCTCTAAGAGCCTCGCCCATTTTTTGCACACTAACACCACTTTGGCTAGAGTGTGCTTCATCAATGATAATTGCGAAAGTTTTGCTTTTTAAGGTTGTGATTTCATCTAAAATATAGGGGAATTTTTGAATAGTTGTGATGATGATTTTCTTACCCTCTTCTAGTGCCTCTTTTAGCTGTCTGCTTCCATGCGTGATAGCTTCTACTAGATTTTTTGTATTTGAAAAGGATTTTACATTTTCTCTAATTTGAGAATCTAGCACCTTTCTATCTGTAACAACAATAATGCTATCAAAAATAGGTTTTGAATCTCTATCATGCAAACTTACAAGATTATGTGCAAGCCATGAAATAGAATTACTCTTGCCACTTCCTGCACTATGCTCTATCAAATAACATTTCCCTACACCATTAGCCTTTGCGTCATCTAAAAGCTTTTCTACCACATCAAATTGATGATAGCGTGGAAAAATGATTTTTTCTTGCTCTTTATCTTTTATCATTTTTACAAAATCAAAAATAAGCGTAAGCAAAATATCTTTTCTTAATATCTTCTCCCAAAGATAAGCACTCTTTAGCCCCTCACTTGGCGGATTTCCTGCACCGCTCTTTAAGCCTATCTCGCCACTACCATTATTTAGCCCACGGTTAAAGGGGAGAAATCTTGTCTTTTCTCTTTCTAGCTTTGTGCTCATAAAGGCTAAATCACAATCTAGTGCAAAATGCACGATACAATTTTGTAAAAGCCTCTCTTTTGGATCTCTATCTTTTTTGTATTGCTCTATTGCATTATAGACATTTTGCCCGCTTAGTTGGTTTTTAAGCTCGATACTTAAAAGTGGCACACCATTTAGAAAAATCACTATATCAATAGAATTTTGATTTTCCTTACTATAATAAAGTTGGCGAATGATTGAAAGGGTGTTTTTATTATAATTTTCTACGCTATCGCTATTTAGGCTATTGCTTGGTTTTCTATAGGCTAGATTTAGCTTTATCCCGCGTATTTCTATGCCATTTTGCAGGGATTTGACAATACCTTGCTTTGTGATTTTAGAAGCAATTTGTTTTAAAATCTCATCTTGATAATCCTCTCCTAAACGCTTGTTTAGCTCATCTAATTCTTTGCTTTGTGTGGATTGTAAAAAGTTTATAAGCAATTCTTCATCAAAGCACAAAGCCTTATCGTAATTTTGACTTACTCTTTTTGCATAACCATTATTTTCTAGTAGATAAGATTCTATAAAGTTTTCTAAATCTTTTTCTTGGTAGTTAGGCATTATTAGTTCCTTTATTTTTTACCAAATTTTCACACTTTTATAATCATAAAAGAAAATTTGCTTTTTATTTTTTTCTAAATTGTTATTTTTTTCAATAAAATCCAATAACTCCTGCTGTCCTTTGTTTAAATCCGATACCCCAAAATATATATTTTTAATTTTACTTGTCAAAATAGCATCTTGTATATGTTCATCATTTGATTTTAATGTTGTCCCAAAAACAACTAAATCTCCATCTATGGCACATAGACTTTTATAGCAATGATTTAGATATGCATTGTGAATAATTTTTGTTTTTTTCTGTTCTGATGTGCCTTCCGATACAAAAACTGGATATCTGTTATTATTTAATTCTTCTTCAGTTTGCCTTTTTAAAGGTTTACCTGTTCTTGAATATGTTTTTTTAATTATTTCATCTCCACTATCAAAAATATGTAAAGCCCCGTGCAGATAAAAACAAGTATTGCCATGAGAATTGTTATCAAATACTACTTCATTTCCATTTTTGCCATTGCAAAAACCATCAATAAATACTTTCGTGCTATCTTGAATTTGCTTATTTTTTATTTTTTCTCTTAATTTTTCAGTAGTCCAATATAACAATAAATCATAATTTAATGAATATATATTTTTGTATTCTTTTATAAAATCTATAGTTAAAAAAAATTTATCATCAGAAATTTCTGTTATTTTTTCTGGATGATTATTTGTGATAATATCAACTAAAAATTGTTTTAATTTTTTAGAATCTTCCAATAATTGCTTGCATAATTTTTCATCTTGTGTATAAATTTGTATAATTTTAGAAGTATTTTCTAAAATTTTAACAACTTCTTCAAAATCGCTAGTGTTATTGTTTTTAAATATTTGATGAATCTTTGAATTTTCTTTTATGATGCCTTTATCAATAGCACTTTGCAATAAGCTAGCAAAAGAAAAACGCTCTTTATTGTAAGCCATACTAAAACCATTTCCCAAAAGAAGGTGTCTTTTTTCACCTGTTTGTTTTAAAACTTCATCGTATGTCAAGAATCGATCTTCCATATTTTTCCTTTGATTTATTGTTTTTTACCTAAAGCGCTTTTTAGTTTATTAAGTCTTTCTTCTCTTTCCTTTGGTTTTGTAATAATTTCTCCTATAATAAAATTAATCATTTCAAAAAGAATATTTGCAATCTCTAAATTATCATTAATATCCAATTCTGAAGGGTGAATAGCTCTATTGCCAATCAATCTAACAGAATTCATTGCTTCTTTAATCATTGCCTCTTGAGCTTGATAAAAATTTCCAATTTCTATTATTTTTTCAATATCTTGATTAAGATTTTCGATTTTTAATTCGTTATACCCTTCAATGTTTTCTTTAAGATATTTCATTAATTCTTGCAACGCCAACCGCAATAAAGCACAAGCGGCCCTAGGAGAATCACCCAAAACCAAAGATGCTTCTTCATAAATTTCTTTAACATTTTCAGGCATATTTTCTTCAGGAGGAATAGTAACTTCCCTTGGAAAGAATATTTTTGCATTTTTATCTTTTAAATACCAAATAACACTCCTTTTGCAATTAAAACAAGTAGAATCAAAAAAAGAATATCCCTCCACTTGTTTTATATCCCTGCTTGTACACTCATAAAAAGTATCCCATTTCATACTTGAATATACTTCACAATGAGGACAATTAAACGCTTTTCCTTCAAAATATGGCTTAGTGTATTTATTCATAATTTAACCTCCAAAATTATAGTTAATTTAGTTTTTTCCAATTCTACCACAAACGGCTTGATTTATAAGTGTGGTTTTGTATTCTTTTATGAGTTTTATTTGTTTTTTGGTTTTTTCTATGATTTTATCTATCTTAGAAATTTTAGAATCTAAAAATTGTGCGATTTGCTCTTGCTCTTCTATAGGCGGAAGTGGGGATTTAAACTCATGAAAATCAGACTGATATAAATGCTTAATAGTTGAACCACAAGTCTTTAAAGCAACAAATTCTTTAAAATATTGCGCATTTATAATATAAAATAAATATTTTACAGAGCATATTTTTTCCCTAACCCTTACAAGAAAAATTCCTGTGTTTAGCGTGGCTTGATTGGGGCATTTTTTAACTATAGCTGTTTTTCCTATAGTTCCATCTTTTGTTATTAGTAAATCATCATTTTGCAAATGTATATTTGGGTCTTCATAGAATCTTTTTTCGCCTATCCTTCTACATTTATCCCATGAGATTTCATTGTTATCAAAATCATTGCCTGTAACCAAATAAGCTCCTTCATTATACTGAAACTCATTGCTATTTAATCCATGGAAACCTATTCTGCCTTTAACATAAGCCACAAATTTAATTTTGCTTACTTCCCAATGCTTTGGAATCTCTCCTAAATGCTCTATGCCACTATCTTTGAAATTTACATTTTTATCAAGTCCCTTGGTAACGCATTCATTAATAAGGGATTGCTTTTTCTCATTTAGAAGTGTGATGAGCTTTTGCTTTTTCTCTATGAAGTTTGTTATCTGCATGCATTTAGAATCTAAAAAATCCGCAATTGCTTTTTGCTCTTCTAGGGATGGAAGTGGGATTTTAAGATTTTGAACAATAAGCAAGCTAATATTGTTTTGCGTAGTTGCGCTTGAAAGTGTAATAATATATTTCGTTGTTGAGTGCAAAATATAAAAAAGAAATTTATAAAAAATTTCTTTTTTTGGTTGAATTGCAAGTATGGCTTGATTTGTTGTTACAGGTAAATCAGAATATGCAATCTTCCCTAATGACGCATAAATTGAATATAGGATTGAAAATGGTGGAATAATCTTAGCTGACGATGCTTCTAAACCCTTTTGAGTAATACGCCGACTTGTATCCCTTATAAAACTTGACTTAGTAATATCCTCAATAGACACCCACAAATATGAATTGCTTTTATCTGAACTCCAATAGTCAGATATTGATGTATCAGGTGTTCCGCCTCCAATCAATTTCTCGGCAATATGCTTAATTTTCACCACTTCCCAATACTCTGGAATCTCCCCAAGCCATTCTATACCGCTATCTTTAAAAGCTCTCATTGTATAATCTCACTTAAGAGATCTTGCACTTCTTTTTCTAGCTCTTTTAGTTCGCTATCAATTTCTTTTAAACTTCTTGGTGGTGTGTAGGTATAGAAATATTTGTTAAAAAGGATTTCATAGCCTACACTTGCACTCTCCCAAGCCATCCAAGAGTTTGAAACATAAGGCTTTACTTCATTATCATAGTAGCTTTGTATATCTACTTTTAGTGGGATTTTCTCTGTATTGTTGGTTTTATCAGAATCTAGCAGGAGATTTTCTTCACTCTTTTTTAGCTTCACTCCAAGATAGGAGAAAAACTCTGCTCTATCTTTGAAATCTTTTGGGCTAGATTCTAGCTCTTGTAGTTTTTGTAGGATTTTGTCTTTATCTTTTAGTTTTGCAAATTTTTCATCATCTTTTAGAGATTCTGTGCTTTTTGGCTTTTCTATAAGGATTTTGGTATAGCCAAAGTCGCTATTATCTAGAATCTTGCAATCCTCATTTTCACTAAAATTCAAAAATAAATCTGTGATTTTTTCTATATGCTCTTTTGTCATCTCGTTTTGCTTTTGTCCTAGGGACTTTTTCATCTTGGAGAAATATTTAGGACTTGTAGCGTTTATTAGCTGGACTTTGCCTTTTTTATGCTCTGGCTTATTATTTGTGATAATCCATATAAAAGTGGGAATTCCTGTGTTATAGAACATATTGGTAGGGAGTGCGACTATAGATTCTAAATAGTCATTTGCTATGATGTGTTTTCTAATGGCAACCATTCCACTATCAGAGTTAAAAAGTGAGCTTCCATTATGCACGCTTGCTATGCGTGAGCCTTTAAGCTTGCTTTGTGTGGAGTTGCTATTTTTAGATTCTTTAGATTTTTGAGATTCTGGGTTAGCTTCCTCACAAGGCTTCATCTTGCTTAGCATATTTAATAAAAACATCATTTGCCCATCGCTCTTGCTTGTAATACCTACTTGAAATCTTAAATCCTTGCAAGTTTTCTTGCTATCTACACCTAGTTCTTTTTGATCCTTTTCCCAAGATTTTCCATAAGGCGGATTTGTAAGCATGAAATCAAACTTTAGATTCCCTAGTTTGTCATCACTTAGTGTTGAGCCATATTTGATATTGTTTGGATCTTCGCCCTTTATTAGCATATCTGCTTTGCATATGGCGTAGGTTTCTGGGTTTATCTCTTGTCCATAGAGATGGATACTTGCCTTTGATTGCATTAGGCTATCTGTGATAAATTCTTTAGATTCTGTTAGCATTCCACCGCTTCCACAGGCATTATCATAGATAGTGTAAATCCCCTCTTTTATCTGCTCTTTAACTGGCAAAAATACAAGATGTGTCATAAGCTCGATAATCTCTCTTGGTGTGAAGTGTTCTCCTGCTTCTTCGTTATTTTCTTCATTAAACTTTCTTATAAGCTCTTCAAAGACATATCCCATACCAAGATTACTTAAGCCTTTGTGGATAATTTTTCCTTTATCATCTAAAATAGGATTAATAGAAAGGTTTATCTTAGGCGAGCAAAATCGCTCTATCACGCCATAGAGTATATTTGCCTCTTCAAGCGTATCAAGCTGATTTTTGAATTTAAACTTAGAAATAATATCTTTTATATTTTCACTAAAGCCATCTAGGTAGTTTTCAAAGTTTATTCTAATATTTTTAGGATCATTTAGGAGTGTCTGCAAGGTAAAGTTTGAATGATTATGAAATCCTAAATTACTCCCTTTATCCCCGCCAAGTAGATTATCAAAATTTTCTAGTTTATCTTTATAGGCATTGTAGGTTTTTAATACCCGCTCTTTTGTAGGCTCTAAGAGGACATCAATGCGTCTTAGAATAGTCATAGGCAAAATTACATCGCGATATTTGCCTTTTACATACACATCGCGGAGTAAATCATCTGCTACACTCCAAATAAAATTAATAATTGGTTGAAATTCTTGTGTTTTCAAAAATATCCCCTATTAAATAAAAGAATTGTATGTAAATTTTACTAAAAAGCATTTAAAAATATTATAGTTTTTATTAGAAGAATAGCTTCAAATAGAGAGTTTAAAATTAATCTTGCTAGATAAGGAGGAATTGCTCCTCCTTTAGCTTTGCTTTTTCTTTAATAGCTTATACAAAGGACAATATCCATAAACTGCACTAAGTAAAGGTAATAAAGAAATTAACCACCACCAACTTTGGCACACAAATCCAAATACAAAATACAACGCCATTGCAACTAAAAGGCGTATTGTTTTATCTAAATTACTCATTTTTTATCCTTTATTTATTTTATGCTTTTGCAAACACCATGCCCTTCATTACCATTGCTTTCATCAAATACACTTTGACAAACCAATTAAGCCAACTCTCTCTAGTCGCACCAAAACAAGGCATACTAGGATCAACCCCCTCATAATTAAACTCAACCATTACCGCCTTACCATAGCGAGTAAGAAGCGGACAAGCTGTATAGCCATAGAATTTTGCACTAAGTGGCTTACCATTTAAATGATCTAAAATATTTTGTGCTATTACTGGATATTGCTTTCTAATGCTTGCACCTGTCTTACCCTTTGGCACACCTGCACAATCCCCAATAGCAAAAATAGTAGGATATTTTTTGTGCTGCAGGGTAAATTTATCCACATCCACCCAATTTCCTGCTACATGTCCGCTAGTTACTGCAAGTCCTGCTTTAGCGATAAAAGGAGAAGTAATCATCTTAGGAATTACAAACAAATAATCAAAAGGAACGCTAACTTGCTCTATTGCTGTTTTTTGCACCCCATTTTCAGTATATGGCATAAGCTTGTCAAAATAAGCAATCTTATTTTCTTTATCCACTTTTCTTAGCAAATGTCTCATAGAATAAGGCATTTTTCTCTCTAAGAAAAATTGCTCTATCATTTTTGCATGCACTGGAGAAGAAAGCATACTTTCCCCGCCTACATAAAGATGCATTTGCACTTTGGAGCGCATATTTTTACTAGTAGCTAAATCCTCTAAAAGAAAATTTACTTTTTTGTTTGCACCACCACATTTTATAGGAGTGTTTGGCTCTGCAAAAACTGCTTTACCTCCATTTTTAACAAGCTCTTGTATCATTGTATGTGCTTTTACTGATCCATCTACGGTATAAATACTTGCAATGTTGCTATATTGTGGATCATTGATAATTTCTTCACTTAATCCCTCATACTCTTCAAACTTGTAAGTTGTCCCTGTTGCAATTATCAAATAATCATAAGAATAAGTTTTCCCACTTGTAGTAACTAGGCTTTTATCATCTGGATTAACCAAATCTATATTTTCCTTAATCCAATTTACTTTTTCATTAATCAAATCTTGCTTTTGAAATTCTGTGTCTTTTTTATCATAAATTCCTCCTGCAATTAGTGTAAATCCTGGTTGATAATAAAGAATAGGATCTGCATCAAAAAGATTAATTTTTGCATTAGGCAAATCATCTATTAGCTTTGCAGAAAGAGAAATCCCTCCAAGTCCTGCACCAATAATTGCAATATTTGGAGCTAGATTAGACTTTGCTTCTGCCTTTGTAGCCATCAAGCCACCTGCAGTCCCTAGTGCAACTCCACCTACACCCATAATTTTTAACAAGTCTCTACGACTGATATTTTTTGTCTTTTCCATAGGAACTCCCTAATTTTTTTAAAGCAAAAAAATTATAACAAAGGCTTGCAAGTCTTCTTTGTAACAAAGTTACTAAAAATTTAACTTTTTGGATTTGAAAATGAAGAGAGATTTTTAAAAAATACCACAAAAGAAAGGAGAATCTTTTGTGGAAAATCAAGGAGAAAATGAAATTTATTATTTAGTTACAATGGTAAAAATTCTACCACCACGATTAATAAGCATTCTTTTGGTTTGCCCTTTATAGCGACTTAATGCTTCATTAAAAGTTTTAAGATTATTAATACTAAAGCTTTCAATCTGAACAATAATATCACCTCTTACAAAACCAAGCTCTTCTGCTTTGCTCTCTGGCTTTACATCGGTTACAAACACACCTTGAATGCTATTTGGTATGCCAAGCTGTGCTTTTAGCTCTTGAGTTAGATTATCCACAGATAAGCCACTAATCCCGCCTACTTTCGCTCCTAAAGTTTGTGTTTGCTCCTCTTTAGCCTTGGCTAAAGTAAGGCTAATTGTTTGCTCTTTTTTATCGCGGATAATAGTTAGTGTAATTCTTTCTTTTGGATTAAAGGTTCCAATGATATTTTTAAGCTCTGAAGGACTTTTTACTTCTTTATTATTAACTTTAGTGATAAGATCCCATACTTTTAATCCTGCATTTTGTGCTGGAGAATCCTCTTCAATAGCTATAATGACTGCACCTTTTTGGTTATTATAAACACTTTTTAAATCCTCACTTACTTCTTGAATACTAACACCTAAAAATCCTCTCTCAATCACACCTTTTTCAATAAGATCTTTAGAGATTTTTTTTACCATTTCTGAAGGAATCGCAAAACCAATCCCGTGATTCCCACCTGTGCGTGAAAGAATAGCAGTATTAATCCCAATCAAACCTCCACGGCTATCTACAAGCGCACCTCCACTATTGCCTGGGTTTATAGAAGCATCGGTTTGGATAAAGTTTTCATAATCATTAATCCCTATTCCACTTTTATTAAGTGCTGAAATAATCCCTTGTGTAATACTCTCGCCTACTCCAAAAGGATTCCCAATAGCAAACACAACATCGCCTACCTTTAAATCGCTACTAGAGGCAAATTTTAAAAAGGGAAGATCTTTTGCATTAATCTTAATCACCGCTAAATCGCTTTTGGCATCTTTTCCAATGAGTTTTGCAGTATATTCTTTATTGCTCTCTGGCAAAGAAACAAGGATTTTATCCGCTCCATCAATTACATGATTATTGGTTACAATATATCCATCACTAGATATAATAACACCACTTCCTAAACTGCGTTCAATTCTGTCTTTTGGCACAATAGAGCCAAAAGAATCTCCAAAAAATTGCCTAAAAAAGGGATCTCGCATTAAAGGATGGTTTTGCATATTGGGGGCTTTTACTTTCTTTTGTGTAGAAATATTTACCACTCCATTTTTAGCATCTTTTATTGAATCATAATAAGAATAAATTTTATTTTGAGAAAGATTGGGTGTTTCTCTTTCTGTAATACTTGGCAGTTCCTGCACTTCAAAGGCAAAAACATTACTAGCAATCAATGCACTTAAAAATAGCATTTTTGCTTTCATTTCCACTCCTTTTTTTGAAATTAAAATTATTTTATCAAAGGTTATTATTTCAAAAGAATGTAAATCAATAGTCAATCATTCTTTTAGCTTGAAATATTCTCACAATTTTTAGAATAATTTGAGATAAATTTAATACAAATTGTAAGCAAAATCCCCTCTAAAATTGCTGCTAGAATAAAAGCATAATATTCTTGTGTGCTAATAGCATTAAATTGCTTTCCAAGCTGTGCAGTAGCCACTAAAAATGTAAGTGGCATAGAATGTGAAAAAGCAAAAAGTAAAACTTTTTGATAATCTTTAAAATAGCTTTTATAAGCAATAAAAGCACTCATTAAACGCAAGCTTAACATAACCATAATGATAGTTAAAGTTTGCCAAAGTAAATATGCGTTATTAAAAATAAGATTTAAGTCTAATGTAGAACCTACATAAATAAAAAACAATGGGATAAAAAACCCAAATCCAAAATCATTTAATTTCTCCGCTAAGCCCTTTTGATAATGGAAATAGGTAGCCAAAATCATACCCGCTAAAAATGCACCCAAAACCTTTTCCAACCCTAAAAGCTGTGCTATTCCAATCATGCTCAAAAAAAGCATTGCTGAAAATCTAATATCTTGGTTTTTACTAGAATCTTTTGGCACAAGCAGGAATTTTAATGCAGGAAACCACCAAAATAAAATATCTGCAATCTTAAAAATCCCTACAATTACGCTTAAAAACACAAATAAAACAATCAAGGTCTTATAAAGCTCGAAAGTATGTCCATAAGAATACGCACCATTTAGCACCACCAAAACTACAATACTAATAAGCTCTCCCAAAATCCCCACATTCAACGAAAGAGTTAGCCAATCGGTATTTTTGGGATATTCTTTTAAAAGTGCCATAATCATTCCAAGACTCATAACAGGCAATGCAACTATGTAAAACTCCGAAACTCCCGCATAAAACACATATAAAAAAGCCAACCCATAAAGAACAACAAAATAAACTCCCGCTCTTTTTAAAAATGCTATTCCAAGCTTATTAAAAGTCTTTAAATCTACTTCTAGTCCTGCTAAAAACATCAAAAATAAAAATCCAATCTGTGCGATAAATTCTAAAGAACTTGAATAAGTAAAAATACCAAAATGGAAGGCAATCGCTCCTAAAATAATTTCCGTAACCACAAGCGGTATTCTAGTTAGTGAGCTAATAAAAGGTGCTATTGCAATAAGCAAAGAAATAATACCAAAGGTAATGACAACTTCCATAATATCCCTAAAAAAATTTTTTGCAGTATAGCAAAAGAAGTTTTAAAAAGGGCAAAATAGAACCCTCTTAGCAAAATTAAAGCACAAAAATATTGATGATAAATTGAAATTCCATATTATAATCTAAAAATAACCTTGTTAAAGCCAATCTTTATTGCATTACTCTAAGATTTATTAAATTATATTGATTCATTTATTTTATGCCAAACTTCCTAAACCCTAAATTTTCCCAACTTGGTTGCATTGTTTTGATTTTGCAGTAAAATTAAAATAAACTTTCAGGGTTTTTAAATGAAAAAAGCTCATAAGTCTTTTGTGTAGCAATCCTGCCCCTTGCAGTGCGTTCTAAAAATCCATTAACAAGCAAATAAGGCTCAATAACATCTTCAATAGTCCCTTCATCTTCACTCATTGCTGCTGCAAGTGTGCTAAGCCCTATAGGACGCCCTCTGCTTTCACAAATAATTTTCAAAAAGCGTAAATCAAGCTCATCAAATCCATATTCATTCACTCCAAGTTCATTGAGTGCATATTGTGTGCGTTCTTTTGTAATCATCATCTCATCTTCTACATCTGCAAAATCTCTCACCCTTTTTAAAAGACGCAATGCAATTCTTGGTGTGCCACGCGAACGCTTAGCAATCTCTAATGCACCTTCTTTTTGGCATTCTTTTTGGAGTTTAATAGAAGCTATCATCACAATTCTTGCTAGCTCCTCTTTTTCATAAAATTGCATACGAAATTGCATTCCAAATCTATCACGCAAAGGATTGCTAATCATTCCTGCACGCGTTGTTGCACCAATGAGTGTAAATTTTGGCAAGTCAATCTTGATTGTTTGAGCTGCTGGACCGCTTCCTATAATAATATCTAGCCTAAAATCTTCCATAGCAGGATATAAAATCTCTTCAATTGCAGGGCTTAGCCTATGTATTTCATCAATAAATAAAATTTCCCCCTCGCTTAAATTAGTCAAAATCGCTGCTAAATCTCCTGCTTTTTCTATCATGGGTGCTGCTGTTACTTTAATGGGTGCATTCATTTCTAAGCTAATAATATGTGCTAGTGTTGTCTTTCCAAGTCCTGGAGGACCAAACAAAAGAAGATGATCTAGCACATCACCTCTTTTTTTTGCTGCATTAATAAAAACTTGAAGATTTTTTTTAAGCTTTTCTTGTCCTATATAATCTTCCCAATTTGTGGGGCGAAGCTTTACTTCTTCTTCACCCTCTAGGCTCATTTTTTCAATTTCTACAATTCTTTCCATTCTTAATAACTTTCCTCTTTACTTGGAAATCTACCCGTTTTTACATCCTCTACATAGTTTTTAATAGCTTCTTGCATTAAATTTGCACCCTTTAAATATTCTCTTACAAATTTTGGCTTAAATTCTTGAAAAAACCCAAAGGCATCACTCCAAACAAGCACTTGTCCATCTACATCCACTCCACTTCCTATGCCAATAATAGGAACTTTTACTCTTTGTGTGAGCTCTTTTGCTACACTAGAGCTAACCCCTTCTAACACAATACAAAAAGCACCTGCTTCTTCAATAGCTTGTGCATCTTCTAAGAGTTTTTGAAATTCTTTACTCTTAATTCCTTCTTTGCCTTTTATTTTATAGCCCCCCTCTAACCTTACAAGTTGCGGTTTTAACCCAATATGCCCCACAACTGCAATACCATTTTGCACAAGCAATTTAATATGCTCTACTACTTCTAATCCGCCCTCTAGTTTCACGGCTTGGGCTTTTGTTTGTTTATAAATTTTAATAGCGGATTTTAAAGCAGTTTTTGGAGTTTTTATGCTACCAAAGGGCAAATCACATACTACAAGACTTCTTTTAGCACCATTGCAAACTGCTTTTGTATGATAAATCATCTGATCTAAGTTCGCACTTAGCGTATCTTGTTCGCCAAAGAAACTCATATTAAGACTATCACCTACTAAAATCATATCCACAAAAGGATCAAAAATTTTTGCAAAAAGTGCATCATAAGCAGTAATCATTGTAATTTTTTCTTGATTTTTTTTCTTAAAAATTTGTGTAACAGTTACTTGTTTTAAATTATTTTGTATGCTCAAAATCCACCATCCTTATCTAAATATAAAAGGGTTTTTAAAAAATTTTACTATAAATTATGTTATAATTTTCTTTTAATTTGGGGCTGACTTGAATTTCGACAGGAATTAAATGGCTTAAATTGCATGCCGACTTGTGCTAAGTCGTAAAACTGGTTCATAAATATAAACGCAAACAACGCAAATTACGCTCCAGCTTACGCTAAAGCTGCGTAAGTTTATCTAAGCTTTTTGGAGCTGTTTTTGGTTAAGATTCTAGCTATTAGCCAAAAACATCATTTCTGCTAGATGCGTTTTGTGCCACCTTTGCACAAAATTAAGCTCTTAAGAGGTTGCCTTTTTGTAGTAAATAGCTAGGTTTTTGCTATAAAAGGAAAGATTTTCCACCTAGCAAAAGCATGTAATCCAATTTTTGTTGGTTTGGTTTTTGGACTGGGGTTTGATTCCCCACAGCTCCACCAAAATCTTACAAATCTTCAAAACTTAATCTCTCTATTAATAAAATTTTCCTATAATCACAAAAACTTTTTATGAAGCAAATTAATAATGGAGAAAATAATGAGTATCCCTACTCTACAAGAGGCATTAAAGTTTGATACTGACGCCATTAAAGAATTAAAATATAATCTAACTCAAAAGATAAAAGCAAGCAATTTAAATGCTTATGTTGGTGAATTACAAGACTATAAAGATGATTTTCTACCTATTGCCATTAAAGATAACATTAATGTTAAAGGTTGGGAAATTACAAGTGCTAGCAATATCCTAAAAGGCTATATAGCCCCCTATAACGCTAGTGCAATTAATAATCTTTTAGAACACAAATTTGCCCCCTTTGGACGCACAAATATGGATGAATTTGCTATGGGTAGCACTACTGCAAGCAGTTGCTATGGAAAAACCCTAAACCCAAAAGATCCTACAAAAACTCCTGGTGGAAGCAGTGGTGGAAGTGCTGCTGCAGTAGGTGGAGGACTTGCTATTGCAGCATTAGGAAGTGATACTGGTGGAAGTATAAGACAGCCTGCTAGCTTTTGTGGATGCGTAGGGTTAAAGCCTACTTATGGGCGTGTTAGTCGCTATGGGCTTATTGCTTATAGCTCCAGTCTAGATCAAATTGGACCCATTACACAAAATGTAAGCGATTGTGCGATTTTACTAGATGCAATTTCTGGTTTTGATAGCTTAGATTCCACTTCTGCAAACTTGCCTAAAAGCGAAACTTTTAAAAACCTAAATCCTAATAGAAAATTTAAAATTGCAATTTTGCCTGATTTATTAAAAGATGCACAAAGCAATATCCAAAATGCCTATTCAGCAACCATTGACACACTAGCAAAAGAAGGCCACACAATCATAGAAAAGAAAATGCTAGATACAAGCTATATCATCTCTGCATATTATGTAATTTGCACTGCTGAGGCTAGTTCAAATCTAGCTAGATTTGATGGTGTAAGATATGGCAATAGAGCCAAAGAGGTTAATAATCTCAAAGGACTCTATTTAAAAACACGCTCTCTTGGCTTTGGCGATGAAGTTAAAAGAAGAATTTTACTAGGTTCTTTTGTGTTAAGTAGCGGATATTATGATGCTTACTATATCAAAGCTCAAAAAGTGCGAACACTTATTGCAAGACAATATAACGAAATTTTAGAAGATGCAGATGTAATTTTATCCCCTGTAACTCCTAGCACAGCTTTTAGTTTTGATGCAGTAAAAACTCCTTTGCAAATGTATTTAGAGGATATTTATACTATTGGAATTAATCTTGCAGGGCTACCTGCAATCTCATTGCCTGTTTGTGAAGATAATGGACTGCCTATTGGTATGCAGTTTATTAGTAAAGCCTTTAAAGAGCAAGAAATCTTAGATGTAGCACTTAATTTAGAACAAACCCTAAGGAGATAACCATGAAAATTAGAACACAAGCCTTAACTTTTGAAGATGTATTATTAGTCCCTGCTTACTCTGAAATACTGCCTAAAGAAGTTTCCCTAAATACAAAACTTTCCAAAAATATCCCTTTAAATGTCCCTTTAGTTTCTGCTGCTATGGATACAGTTACAGAATACAAAACTGCTATTGCTATGGCAAGACTAGGAGGGATTGGTATCATTCATAAAAATATGGATATTAACTCACAAGTAGCACAAATCAAAAAAGTAAAAAAAAGCGAAAGTGGAGTAATTATTGATCCTATCTTCATAAGCCCTGAGGCGACACTTATGCAAGCACAAGCTATTACAGATAACTATAAAATCTCTGGCGTTCCTGTGGTAGATAGCAATGGAGCTTTAATCGGTATTTTAACCAATCGTGATATGCGTTTTGAAACAAATTTGCACCGCCCCGTAAAAGACTTAATGACAAAAGCACCACTTATTACTGGTAAAGTTGGGACTAGCTTAGAAGAAGCAAGAGATATTATGAATAAACACAAAATTGAAAAGTTGCCTATTGTTAATGAACAAGGTATTTTAAAAGGTTTAATTACCATTAAAGATATTCAAAAACGCATTGAATACCCAAATTCCAATAAAGATGATTTTGGAAGATTACGCGTAGGTGCTGCCATTGGTGTTTTCCAATATGAAAGAGCTAAAGCTCTTGTAGATGCAGGGGTAGATGTTTTGGTGCTAGATTCTGCACATGGACATAGCAAAGGTATTATTGAAACACTAAAAGAAATCAAGAAAAATCTTGTTGTAGATGTGATTGCTGGAAATATCGCCACACAAGAAGCAGCTAAAGCTTTAATTGATGCAGGAGCTGATGGAGTTAAGGTTGGAATTGGACCTGGCAGTATCTGCACCACAAGAATTGTTGCGGGTGTTGGTGTGCCTCAAATTAGTGCAATTGATGATGTGGCTAAAATCTGTCATAAAGAAGGGGTTCCGCTTATAGCTGATGGTGGAATAAAATATTCTGGAGATATTGCAAAAGCTCTTGGTGCGGGAGCTAGCTCTGTAATGATAGGAAGTATGTTGGCAGGGACAGAAGAAACTCCAGGTGAGAGCATAATCTTCCAAGGAAGGCAATACAAAAGCTATCGTGGAATGGGAAGTTTAGGCGCTATGAATAAAGGGAGTGCAGATAGATACTTCCAAGAAGGCACTGCACAAGAAAAACTTGTTCCTGAAGGCATTGAAGGTAGAGTTCCTTATCGCGGAAAAATTGCTGATGTTGTGCATCAAATGCTAGGAGGTTTGCGATCTTCTATGGGCTATTTAGGCTCTTGTGATATTCCGACTTTATGGGAAAGAGCCGAATTTGTGCAAATCACACAAAGTGGCTTAAGAGAATCACATGTGCATGATGTAATGATTACAAAAGAAGCACCAAATTATCACCAATAAGATATTTTAGTTTATAATTACAAAAATTTTATAAAAGAGGTTTTATGGGACGAGCATTTGAATATAGAAGAGCTAGTAAAGAAAAGCGTTGGGATAAAATGTCAAAACTTTTTCCTAAATTAGGTAAAGCAATTAGTATTGCAGTTAAAGAAGGAGGAAGTGGCGATCCTGATATGAACTCTAAGCTTAGAACCGCGATTCTAGCAGCCAAGGCACAAAATATGCCAAAAGATAATATTGAAGCAGCTATCAAAAGAGCTTTAGGGAAAGATGGAATAGAAATCCATGAGGTAAATTATGAGATTAAAGCTCCACATGGTGCATTGTTTTTTGTAGAATGTGCCACTGATAATACCACAAGAACCGTGGCTAACCTAAAAAGCTATGCCAATAAATTTGGTGGGACAATGCTAACTAATAATTCTTTAGAATTTATGTTTTCAAGAAAGGCACATTTTGAAGTATCAAAAAGTGGAATTTCTGATTTAGAGGATTTTGAGCTAAATTTAATAGATGCGGGTTTAGAAAGTCTTGAGGTTGAGGAAGATATAGTGCATATTTATGGAGATTATACAAGTTTTGGAACTTTAGCCAATGCTTTAGATGAACTAGGATTAGAAGTTAAAAAAGCAGCACTAGAGAGAATTGCGAATAATCCTGTAGAATTTAGCGAAGAACAGCTAGTAGATATTGAAAAACTTTTAGACAGAATCGAAGATGATGATGATGTCCAAGCAGTTTTTACAAACATTGCTTAGATATTATTGTGTTTTAAATCTATTTTAAAAGTTTAGTTTTAAAAAAGGTATAGATTTTGCTTACTCCTTTATAAATAAATCATAATAAAGGGGTTTAGCAATGGCAAGTGTATCTAATACTTATAACAGTTATGTTTTAAATGGGGCTTACACAAGCCTATATAAGACTTCTAATCCTAAAACTTCTAATACTCAAGATGATGTTTTTATTCCCATACAAGATGACAATAAAGGGCAAAAAAGACTTACTACAGAACAAAAAGAAGAGATTATTAAAAAAATATTAAATGATGAAACTTATAATATCGCCAATCATCCCCTAACAGAAGAGGAAATTAAAAGACAGGACACTTTTAGAAATAATATCTATTCAAAAATTGACGAAAAGAATAAAATTTCAGATACAGAATACAAGAAAGCAGAAGATTATCTATGGGAACAATTAGATATTTTAGTAATCAATTTATATCAAGAAGACAATCTAAATCACAAACAAACAATTGAAAGGATACTAAATAATAAAAATATTTTTCTAGAAGCCAAAGACAATCAAAATCAGTATGCAAATAATATTTTCAATACACTTGATAATATGCTACAAAACAAGCAAACGCAGAACGATTTTAAAGAGCAATTAGGAATGTATATGTTTCACTCATCAGGTATTGGTGATACATTAATTAACACCTTTAGCGAAACAATAAATTATTTTTCCAAACAAGATCAAGAAGAAATCCAAAAATCACTTAAAATTATAGCAAGTTATCAACCCTCATATTATAAAAATTCTTTCTATTTAAAAGATTATAATTTTTCTTGGAATGGAACAAATCCACTTAATGACAATGCAAATCTCTCTATTGTATTTAAACAAACCCACCAACGAACTCTTAACTTCTCTAAGTTCTAATCTTAATAGCACACAAAACTTTTTTGATATGTTAGAACAAAGAGAAAAGCTAGAAAAAGAAAATCAAGAATTGCAAAATAAAAGAGGATTGAATTTAGTCAATAATCCTTATATAGAAACTAAAAGTGATGGTATTTTAAAAGAAGTGTTAAAGAGTAAAGATAAGGAGATAAAAGCATAGGGGCTATTTAAAGAAGCTCCTATTGGGGAATTCTAGTTTTTTAATAATAGGGGGTTTTCTATCTTTTCTTGCTATAAATATCCTTTTTCTTCTTTAAAACAAACCATACTGGAGTTTAATTTTCTTAAAGTGAGTTATTTAGAAACAATCCTATAAAAACTAATAACTTAATCATAATATAGTTGTTTTATGATTAAGCTTTAGATAGAATGAATTTGTATCTTATATTTTACAAGGAGTTACAATGAAAAAATTGTTATGTGGTAGTCTTATAGCTTTAGGACTTATAAGTGGAGCCAATGCAACAGACTTAATCTCTCTTGCTACTAATGGAAAAGCTAATGAAAGTTCATTAGGGGTGAAAGCTCTTAGCAATCAAGAAATGAATGAGATTGTGGGAGGGGCGTATGTGAATAGAAAATTTATCAAACAATATGGAGTAGTTAATAATTCTGGACAAAATATACGCTATACAGCATATTACCCAATTACCTTAGAAAATTATATTGATTCGATTTATATTAATTTACTACCCAATGAGATTGGAGCAGTTGAAACCACTTACAACTTCAGAACTAACAAAATTTCAGTAAAAATTGTCGCTATCAATAAAAACGACTATATTCATATGCGTGATTTATATAAAGATGCTCAAACTAGAATTAACAATTTGAGCAATGTATCTAGCTGGATAAAATCAGACAAAGCCAATATTAAATATTTTAGATAAGGAATGCTTTTTGCTTACTCCTTTATAAATAAATCATAATAAAGGGGTTTAGCAATGGCAAGTGTATCTAATACTTATAACAATTATGTTTTAAATGGGGCTTACACAAGCCTATATAAGACTTCTAACCCTAAAGCTTCTAATACTCAAGATGATGTTTTTATCTCACAAGAACAAAGCAATTATCAAGATAACAATCAAGATGTAAAACAAAAAATAAAAACTCTCCTTTCTGAACCTTATACACATCCAACACCTCCAGAATTTATTGCCACACTAGAAGATGGCAACACCCAACTTGAAAATAAATTAAAAAAAATACAATATTTAAAAGACAATGTTTCTATGCCTTCAAAGGATGAATTTGAAATCTCAAAAAATATTTTACTTGATAAAGTTTACGATATCCTACAAAATGTTTACAAAACAAAAAAAGAAGACAGCAAAGAATTTCAAGAAATGCTAAATGATGCGAAATTTCTAATGAACGCTCTTCAAGATAGCAATATAAGTCATCAAAATTTAATCACAACTTTAAAACTGACAAGAGATAATACAAAAAATACAAACAATCAAGAACTTATTGAAACATTGTTAAATAATACAGAAGATACAAATCAAAAAGGACAACTCTATATTCAACAAGGTTCTGATAGTAGTTTAGCAGATAGTTTTGAAAGTTTTTTTAAACTTGCCGAATTCTACAATGTTTTACCCAAAGAACAAAAAGAAAGTATTCAAAAAGATCTTCAAACCACCCAAAGATACTTGTATACTTTAGGAGGAGAAATAGGCAATTCTTACAAGATTGACGATTTTACAGTGTCTTGGAAAGGAAATGATATATTAAGTGCCTCTTCATTTTCCTTTAAATACCATTCTACCAACGAACTCTTAACTTCTTTAAGTTCTAATCTTGATAGCACACAAAGCTTTTTTGATATGTTAGAACAAAGAGAAAAGCTAGAAAAAGAAAATCAAGAATTACAAAATAAAAGAGGATTGAATTTAACGAATAATCCTTATATAGAAACTAAAAGTGATGGTATTTTAAAAGAAGTGTTAAAGAGTAAAGATAAGGAGATAAGGGCATAAAATACAATTAATCTTTAAATAATTATAAATGCTTACAAAATAACCTAATATCTTACCCTTATAAGCTCCTATGATAACTACATTTATAGTTGTTAAAATTATGTAAATCTCATAATAATACCTCTAAAGACATTTTATATTCTGTTTAAGGGTTAATTTTGTAAGTTTAGCGTAACAAAGTTACAAGATTTTTTAAACTTTTAGATAATTTAAGTAAAATTTGCTAACAATTACAGAGTAATTTTAATAAAAGGATTAAAAATGATGGAAAAACTAACAAAAGAAACTTTTTCTAATGCAATTAAAGAGGGTGTAACTCTAGTAGCCATTGGAGCTCCTTGGTGTCCTGATTGCAGAAAAATTGAACCTATTATGGGAATGCTAGCACAAGATTATAGTAAAGATGTAAAGTTTTATGCAATTATGGCAGATGAGGAAGAAGCCCTAAAAGATGAACTAAAAGTAAGAAGAATTCCTACTTTGATTTTCTACAAGAATGGAGTAGAAGTGGGTGAGCGTTTAGTAGAGCCTGATTCTAAAGCTCTTATTGAAGAGGGTATCAAAAACGCTATTAATGCTTAATTTTTCTACTTTATCTAAGTCTAGTTAGGCTTAGATACTTTTTAAAACAATTTTAATAAAAGTAGCCTTTACTTTTCAAACTCGCTTTAAAAGATTTTAGATACAATCTAGGCTAAAATTTTCCAAAAAGTGTAAAAATGCTAAAAATACAAATTGAAGGAATTGTCCAAGGTGTAGGTTTTCGTCCTTTCGTGCAAAAAATGGCTTTAAAATATGGCATTAAAGGCTATTGTCTAAACAATTCTAAGGGTGTTTTAATTATCGCTCAAAACAAAGATACAAAAAAACTTGAAGATTTTTGTAATACACTCTTAAACAATCCTCCAAAAGCCGCCCTCATTCAAAAATTTCATAAACAAAATATCCCATCTTATGAAGATTTTTGTGATTTTCAAATCCTAAAAAGTCAAGATTTAGACAAAAAAACTGCAATTATTCCTGCTGATATTGCATTATGCAAAGAATGTTTAAAAGAATTTTTAAATCCAAAAGATAGGCGTTATTTATATCCTTTCATAAGTTGCACAAATTGTGGTGGGCGTTATAGTCTTATCCATTCTCTCCCCTACGATAGAGAAAAAACCTCTATGAGAGATTTTAAAATGTGTAAAACCTGCAAAGAAGAATATGAAGATATAAATTCTAGAAGATTCCATTCTGAAATTAATTGTTGCAAAGAATGTGGTCCAAAGCTTTATTTTACAAAAGAACTTAAAAATACAGATCTTTTAGATTCTAAAATCTCCCTTCCTTTGCAAGAAAATCCTTTGCAAGAAGCTATTGCGGCACTAAAAAGGGGGGAAATTCTTGCTCTAAAGGGTATAGGAGGGTATGCTCTAGTTTGTGATGCTTACAATAAAGAAGCTATAAAACGCTTAAGAGAGCGTAAAAATCGTAAATCTAAGCCTTTTGCTTTAATGTTTGAAAATATTTCTAAATTACAAGAAATACTAGACTTACAAGAAGAAGAAATTACACTTCTTAGCTCCCCTAAAGCCCCCATTTTACTTTCACGCAAACTAAAAAAAGAAGCAAATTTGCTCCCTTTAGATGTAATTGCACCCTCTTTAAAAACTCTAGGAGTGATTTTACCCTATAGCCCTATACACCACCTGCTTTTAAGAGAATTTAAAAATCCTCTCATCTTTACAAGTGCAAATTTAAGTGGAGAACCTATTATTAAAAACTTTAGCGAACTTAGTAAAAAACTTTCTTGCGTATGTGATGGGGTGCTTTTTTATAACCGTGATATTTTAAATGCCATAGATGATTCTTTGGTGCAAATTATTGATGGCAAAGAACAAATTTTACGCAGGGCTAGAGGCTATGCACTAGATATTAGCACCCTTTGCAAAATAGAAACTAAAGAAGATTTTGCCTCTTTAGGTGCGGAGCAAAAATCTACTTTTTGCTTTTGCCATTCACATAGAACCTTACTTAGCCCACATCTTGGGGATTTAAACACGCTAGATACTTTTTTAAATTTCAAAAACACACTAGAACTTTTTAGCAAAACCTACAAAAGCACTCCAAAAACTTATGTGCTTGATTTGCACCCACGCTACCACCAACGCAATCTTTTAGAAGGCAAACAAAGCATAGAAGTGCAACACCATTTTGCTCATCTTCTTTCAAATATTGCTGAAAATCAAATCCAAAACAAAACAATTGGAGTGATTTTTGATGGCACTGGATATGGAAGTGATGGTAAAATTTGGGGGGGAGAATTTTTAGAATGGAATCCTAAAACACCTTTAGAATTCAAAAGAATTGGCTCTTTTGCTCCTTTTAAACTTTTAGGTGGGGAAAATGCCATCAAAGATATTAGAAGGCTTGGACTAGAAGGCTTATTTGCAAGTTTTCAAGAAGATTATACAACTTTAAAACTTCCACTTTTAAAAGAATTTAGCAAAGAAGAATTAGAGGTTTTTTACTCTTTACATTTTTCTAAAATCACACCCATCTGCTCTTCTGTGGGAAGGCTTTTTGATATGGTAGGAGCAATTTTAGGAGTTTGTAAAAATAATAGCTATGAGGGTGAGGCTGGAAGCATTTTGCAATCTTTAGTAATGGAATGCAAAACCAAAGCTATCCCCTATTCTTTTAGCTTTGAAAATGGCATAGTGCATTGGCACACTATGATAAAACAAATCACAAAAGATTTAAATAAAATTCCACTAGAACAAATTGCACTTAATTTCCACTATACTCTAGCAAAAGTCATTAAAGAAGTGATTTGCCACGCTACAAAAGAAAAAGTAAGCATAGCTTTAAGTGGGGGCTGCTTTGCTAATGCACTCTTAAGCGAACTTACCATAAAAGAACTTGCACCCTTTAAAGTCTATCTAAACCATCAAATCCCATGCAATGATGGGGGAATTAGCTATGGGCAAGCCTATTTTATGTATCTATTACAAAATATATCTCAATGAATTCTTAAAAATTTTGGAGGAATTTTATAGTGCTTCATCTTAGATTTAAGATTTTCATTGGTAGTTCTATAGATGTTTTAGCATAAAACTTTAAAAGTTTTTGTATAAATTTTATAACTTTAATAATTCCACTTACTATTTAAATTCATAGAAACCCTAACACCCTCTTAAAACCATAACAACCACAAAAGATTGCAAAATTACTCCTTGCACCCTATTTGCTAATCTTGTGCTTCACTCTATAAGTTGCTTGAAGTTTTTAAAGATACAAGCATAGTTAAAACACCCATAATAACAAACACAACTACACTAACTATTATTGTTAATTTCGCTCTAAACGCAATGATTTCATATACATTTTTTAGAATTTTTAAAATTTATACAAATAAAAATTACATTTGGCTCATTTCAAGAAGATAGAATAAATTTTATCTCATAGAAGAAAAAGTGGATAATTAACCCCTATAAACAATCTAAAATCCTCCCCTCCCCTGCAAAATTAGGATTTAAATTCTTAATAACAATTTTATTTTCTAAACTTAATGTTTTGCTACTACATTTTAATTCAACACTTTTAAATTTTATACCAAAATGATAGTTTTCATTAAACTTTGATTTTATTTTAATCAAACATATTACAATATCTACACAAAAAGCCTTTAAATTCCTGCCAAAAATTATAGCCTTTTAAATATTTCCAAAATTCATATTTTTTAACACTAAAATCATCCAAATAATCATCCATCTTTCTAAAATAATTATCCTTACTTTCTTTATCGCTTCCTTTTGCACCCTGATTTAAATTCACAATAGTTCCCAATAGTGCAACAACCTCGTTTTTTTCATTTAAAATAGGAGTAACTATATTCCTACCAAAAATCTTATTACCTTTAATATCAAACTCTTCTAAATCTCCATAGGAAAGCTTTTTGCTTTTTATACTTTCTTCAATAGAATGAAAATCCACTGCTTCTTTTTGTGCTTTTGCAAGTAGCACATTTTGCTTATCATCTGATTTTTTTGCAATAATCATCGAATCTTCATTAGGCATATAAAGATAAGAAAATTTAATGTTTTCACTAGAATCTAGCAAATTTTTAAAAGTTCCCAAAAGAATTTGCTTATTACTCTTGCTATCTTTTAAAAACATTTCATCTTGTGAAGTTTGCGTAGATTGCAAAGCTCTCTCTTGCATTTTATTTGCTAATTTTACACTTTCATTTTGTAAATATCTCGCCTCATTTTCTAATCCACTTGTATCTTCCAAAAAAAATATTAAAATACCTATAATAACCAATATACTCACGCCAATAATAATTAATTTTGTCCTTAAATGCATTGATTTCATAAAATACCTTTTTTAAAAATTATATACCCATAAAATCTATACCAATTTATATTAAGTAAATAGAATAAAATTTGTTTATTTTTATAAAAAGAAGATAATTAATAGTTTTAAATAATCTAAATGCCCCCCCCCCCCGCAGAGTATCAACTATAAAAAACCATAAAATAAAATTTTTTTTAGTTTGTTTTTTATCCATATTTTAATAACCTTTTGTAATTAAATAGTAAAATTTAAATAAAAAATGGTTAAGAATTATATAATAAAATAATTAATATTTTATGAGATAAATATTTTATTTCAAAATAATAAGTTATGATTAATATTTTTAATTATTCTAGTAAATTTCCCTGCCCTTTATCCAAAAAAGCTCCAAGCTCCAAGCTTTTTACACTTGCTATGCTATTTCCAGCAATTCCTTTAATAGAACCATACATTGCAATGGTATTTTCTAGGACTTTTTCTATTTGCTTTTCTCTTTGCTTCCAAATTCTTTGCATAGCTCTTTTTTCACTCTCAAGATCACTTTGCATTTGACTAAAACCCTCCACAATCGATTCAATTTGCATTTTAAATTCTGTGCTTGTTAGATAATGGTAGAGCAATCCCATTTTATCGCTTTTATTTTCTTCTGATTTTTTAACCAAGTGCATTTGAATAATCCCCTCACGCAATATGTGTGAAAGCCCTTTAAACTCTTCAAAAGTGCAAATATAAACCCCATCAATTAGCCCCATTCTTTCTAATTCTTTAGGCAAAACTTCACTTACCATTACCCCAACATCCACGCCTTTTTCTATCATATCAGCTTTAAACTTTTCAATCCAAGCTCTTTGAAACTCTTTTGTCCTCTTGCTTTCATAATAAATCTTGCCACAATTTTGCATTTCTCTTGTATGCACTACTTGCACACAATCCCCTCCTCTAACACCTTTTTTAACCTCCAAAATATTATCAAAAGGAAATTGTGCTTTTAAATACTCTTCAATAGCTTGCTCTTGCACTTCTCCTTGAAGCTGTTGAGAGCCTAGCTCTGCCTTCCTTTGTGCCTCTTCTAGCTTCTTTTTAAGCCCTTCTAATTGCTCTTCTTTTTGTTTAAATTTTAATTCATTTTGCTCTTGTAAATCTTTTGCAATTTTTTCTTTTTCTAGTTGTAATTGTGTGTTAAATTGCTGTTGTGCTTCTAGTTTAATTTTGGATTCTAATTCGTTTTTTTCTAAATTTAGTTTTTGAATCTCTAATTTTGCTTGGTTTAGCTCTTTTACTTGGTTGGATTTTTCGTTTAGTTCTTTGCTTAGATTATTAATAGTTTCTTCAAATTCTTTTGTGGTTTTTGCTCTAAATTCTTCTTGTTTTTTGGTAAATTCTTCTTCCATTTGCTGTTTTTGTTGGGTTTGCTCCTCTTCTAGCTTCTTTTTAAGCCCTTCTAATTGCTCTTCTTTTTGTTTAAATTTTAATTCATTTTGCTCTTGTAAATCTTTTGCAATTTTTTCTTTTTCTAGTTGTAATTGTGTGTTAAATTGCTGTTGTGCTTCTAGTTTAATTTTGGATTCTAATTCGTTTTTTTCTAAATTTAGTTTTTGAATCTCTAATTTTGCTTGGTTTAGCTCTTTTACTTGGTTGGATTTTTCGTTTAGTTCTTTGCTTAGATTATTAATAGTTTCTTCAAATTCTTTTGTGGTTTTTGCTCTAAATTCTTCTTGTTTTTTGGTAAATTCTTCTTCCATTTGCTGTTGTAGTTGTTTATAAAGTATATCACTAATATTAATTTCATTTCCACAATTTGGACATTGTATTGTTGCCTGTTCTTTCATAACTTTTCCTTATTTTATCTATTAAATAATATTCCAATTCCAACACGATTAATGGAATTGTTATAATCACTCAAACTCTCTCCATATCCATTAAAAAATTGCAAATACAAATAAAGGTTTTTATAAATAGGATAGGAATAATCTAATAAGATTGAACCTCTATTATCCGCCCTTAAATTATTACGCAAAGTTGCACTAAAAAGATGTTTATTATAAAGATAGGCTAAAGTCAAATCCCCATAGCCTAAATATTTATGTATATCTGGATTATCGTCTTTATTAATATCCTCTTTAATTCTATACCATGCTTTTAATCCCATCACAAAATTACCTTTACTATAAATCCCTTCCACAAAAAGTCTATCCCAACTCCTTGATTTTGTCAAATCCCCTCCATTGCTTTGATGCACATAACCAAAATCCACTCTATCAAAGAAAAACTTTTTATCCAAAGGATAGCTAAGATACAAACTAGGCTCATAATTACTCTCCCTAAAGGGGCGAGAATTTTCATTGTCATA
The DNA here is from genome assembly GCF_003245365.1 of Helicobacter valdiviensis. Classification (GTDB taxonomy): domain Bacteria; phylum Campylobacterota; class Campylobacteria; order Campylobacterales; family Helicobacteraceae; genus Helicobacter_D; species Helicobacter_D valdiviensis. The sequence goes on along the minus strand of NZ_NBIU01000002.1, from coordinate 36,112 downwards.
AAGTTGCCAATAACTTTGCTGAGTGTAGGCAAAATAAAAATCTAAATCTTTAAAAAATAAATCATCATACAAAAGTTTTTTAATACTAATTTGGAATTTTGCCTCTACCCTCTTTGCCTCATTAGGCTCGGTATTTGTGCTAATATTTGCTGGTAAAATATAGTTAAATTTATGAGGCTCAAAGCCTAAAAAATCTCCCATAAATCTATTGCGTTCAAACCTCTCTTCATATAATGTGCTTTTAGCTATAGATTGTATTTTGTCCTCTTCATTTTCAAGTGCGGTTTTTAGCTCTTCTTTAAACAGATCACTACTAGAATTTTTTAAAGAAGCTTGCAATTCTTTTTTAGGGCTTGTAATATCAATTTGTATCAATTTGTCATATTCTTCTAAACTAATTTCTTTAACCCCCTCATTTAAAGGCATGCTTTTTATAATATTCATCTTTTCATCTACGATTAAAATTTTAAGCTTTTTATTATGCGAACTTTCTTGTATTTCTTGTGCTAAACACCCCATTAAAAACAACAAAAATATTACACCAATCCGCATAAAACTCTCCAAAAAATTAATTTTACAAATTATATCAAATTTTTTAATTGCAAAAAGGCTTTAATAAGCTTAAATAAGTTAGAATCTAGAAATTTTATTCGCTAAAAAATAAAAAGGCTAGAGAGTTAATGACGCATATTATAAGTGCTTTGTTTTTACGTGAGCTAAAGACAAGATTTGGCAAAAATAAAAGATTAGGATACTTTTGGGTAATTGGTGAACCTATGACTCATATTATCTTTTTTCTCATAATTTTTACCGTGATTCGCGCTAGATCCCTTCCTCAAATGCCTATTGAAATGTTTTTAATCACTGGATTTGTTCCTTTTTTTATGTTTAGAAACATTGTTACACAAATTATGGCTGGCGTTAATGCAAACCGTGCTTTAATAGCCTATAAACCTGTAAGACCTATCTATATTTTCATTGCAAGAATGTTGCTTGAAGTTTGTATTTATTTTTTAGTCTTTGTGATTTTTATGGCTGTTTTTGGTTGGTTTTTAGATTTTGCAATTTTACCTGTTAATTTTCTAGAAGTCCTAATCTCTTTTATGGGCTTGGCTTTACTTGGCTTTGGACTTGGAGTATGCCTTGCTTTTTTAAGCACAGAAGTTGAATATTCAACCATCTTCATCAATTATGGAATGATGCTCTTATATTTTGGTTCTGCCGTTCTTATCCCTCTTTGGATTTTACCACAAAATATCGTAGAACTCCTACTTTATAATCCTATTCTGCAACTTCTTGAAATGCTAAGAGAAAACTATACAGAAGGTTATCCTCTTACACAAGGAATTGGTTTTTTATACCCTTTTTCCTTTGGTGTTATTTTATTATTTGTGGCACTTTGGATTTATTATTTTAGATACAAATACTTAGGAAAAATTAAATGATAAAACTGCAAAATGTTACCAAGTCTTATCTTTTAAGCAACCGCACAAGACATTATGTATTTAAAGATTTGAGTGTTGAATTTCCCGATGGCTGTAGCATTGGCTTAATGGGCAGAAATGGTGCTGGAAAATCCACGCTTATGAGAATTTTGGGCGGAATGGATATGCCCGATTATGGCAAAGTTATTACAGACAAAAAAATTTCTTTCCCTATAGGTCTTGGTGCTTTTTTTCAAGGCACAATGACAGCTAGAGATAACATAAAATTCTTAACCCGCGTATATGGCTACAAAGGAGAAGAACTTAAAGAAAAAATCAAATTCGTAGAGGAATTTGCAGAAATAGGAAAATTCTTTGATGAACCAATTTCTGTTCTTTCTTCTGGTATGAGATCTCGCGTATCTTTTGGAATGAGTATGGCATTTGATTTTGATTACTATCTCATTGATGAAGCAGGTGCTGTGGGAGATCCTTCATTTAAAAAGAAAAGTGTTGCTCTTTATGAACAAAAGCTAAGCACTTCAAAAGTAATTTTAGTTTCACATAGTGCAAGTGAGATTAAACGCTGGTGTGATAAAATTATTCTTTTAAACAATGGGGAGATTACAATTTATGATGATGTTGATGAGGGCATTAAAGCCTACCAAGGAAACTAAATGAACAAATTAAAAGCTCTATTTAAAAAAACAAAATTGCAAGCAGGCACATTGACAACCCACAAAGAAGACACACTTTTACAAGCAAAAGGTATTATACCTTTTGTTAAAAGTTTTAAGATTGTATTTGTTTTAATGATACCTGTTATTTGCTATTACCTCTTTTTTGCTGCTCCTAGATATGTAAGCACCATCACTATGAGTGTGCGATCCTCCTCTTCAGATATTGCCCCAATTAGCGGACTTGCCTCTCTTGTTGGTGTTAATACTGGTGCTAGAGAAGATGTTTTATTTTTACAAAGCTATATCCACTCACTTGATATGCTAAATATCTTACAAGATAGCATTGACATTAAAAGTCTTTACCAAAAACAAGGGCTAGATCCTTTTTACTCACTTAAAGAAGAAAGTTCTCAAGAGGATTTTTTAAAATTTTTCCAAAACCGCACCAAAATCATCTTTGATCAAACTTCAGGTTTATTATCTGTTGAAGTAGAAGGCTTCACACAAGAAGATGCCCAAAAAATCGCTAACACCATTTTAATGCAATCTGAAAAATTTGTAAATGAAATCTCTCACAAAGCCGCAAGAGAACAAATGGCATTTGCCGAACAAGAGCTATTAAGAGCGAAAGAAAGACTTTCAAAAGCACAAAACGATCTTTTAGTATTTCAAGGACGCTATGGCGTATTTGATCCCCTAAAACAAGCAGAAGCTAAAGCCTCACTTACCAATGAAATAGAAAGTAAAATCGCCCAAAAAGAAGCCGAACTAACAACTATGCAAAGCTATCTTAATGAAAATGCACCCCAAATTATTATGTTAAAATCTGAAATTAAAGCTTTAAACCAACAGCTAGACAAAGAATCTGCTAAAATCGTTTCTTCTAAAAATTCAAAACGCTTAAATAATTTAGCGGCAAAATTTCAAGATTTAAGCATTGAAGCAAAATTTGCTCAAGACGCCTATACAACAGCACTCACATCTGTAGAAACTACAAGAATTGAATCAAGCCGTAAAATCAAGCAACTTGTTATTATCCAAGGAGCAAACTTGCCACAAGATTCAACTTATCCAAGAATTTTATATAATATCCTAACAATTTTTGTTATCCTTTCACTTTTATATGGAATTATTAAACTTATCGCAATGATCATAGAGGAGCATAGATACTAATGAAGACATTATTTAAAAAATTATTGCATACAAATTTGGCTTTTTTGCTTGTATTTTCTAATCTAGCAAGTGCAGTGGATACTTCATCTATCTTTGGCGTGGAAAACCAAAACACAAACTATCCACAAGATTATAATGGCACCACCGCAAATGCAACTACAAATACGCAAACCAATGCCACAAATCTCATCAATATGCAAAATTCTCAAAATACACAACAAGCCCAAAACACAAATCTTCAAACTCCCTCTACAACTTCTTATGCAAATCTAATGCCTATTTTACCTCCTATCTTTGGAGCTCATCTTTTTAATGGAAACTTCACAAAAGCTTCCCAATCTCTCTATAATCCAGATTATAAAATTGCAGTTGGAGACAAAATAAACTTTAGAATGTGGGGTGCTGTAAATTTCACCCAAGAACTTATGGTAGATTCTCAAGGCAATGTTTTTATCCCAAATGTTGGTGCTATTAATGTTTTAGGTGTAAGAAATGGAGATTTAGTAAAAGTTTTGAAACGCTCCATTGCAAAAATCTACAAAAACAATGTGTTTATTTATGCAGATATGAATGTATATCAAAATGTTTCTGTATTTGTAACTGGAAATGTCAATAAACCTGGGCTTTATCAAGGTTTAAGCTCTGATTCTATCGTGCAATACATTGATAAAGCTGGAGGAATTAATTTAGATTATGGAAGCTTTAGAGATATTGAAGTTTTGCGTGATAATAAACCCATTTTGCAAGTTGATCTTTATAATTTCTTACTTAGCGGACAAATCAAGCTCTTCCCTTTTAGAAATGGTGATGTGATTTTGGTTAAAAATTTACAAAGTTATGCTTATGTAAGTGGAAATGTGCAAAAACCTTTCCGCTTTGAGCTTAAAAACGATATTAAAACCCTGCAAGATTTAGCACGCATTTCAGGTGCTAAACCTACTACCACACATGCTACTATCCGATCTTACAATGCAAATAGATCTATTGAAGTGGCTTCTTATGAAAGTGAAGAATTTGCAGGCGTTACTATAAAAGCAGGAGATGAAGTAGAATTTAGACCTGATTATAGTGCTAAAAAGATTGCTATTAGGATTGAAGGGGAGCACAATGGACTCCACTCGCTTGTCGTCAAAAAAGGCACGACACTTGCTGAAGTTGTTGCCAAAATTAGACCCAACGATCAATCCAATATGGATGCTATTCAAGTATATAGAAAAAGCGTTGCTCTAACACAAAAAAAGCTTATCCAAGCACAGCTAAAAGAACTTGAAACTCTAGCACTCACTTCTTCGTCTGTTACCCCACAAGAAGCTACTATGCGAAGTGCACATTCTAAAATGGTTCTAGAATTTATAGAGAGAGCCAAAAATATTGAACCCAAAGGCCAAATCGTTATTGAAAACAAACTCGCCTACCACAATACAGTCTTAGAAGAGGGAGATATTATCAATATCCCTGCTAAAAATAATCTTGTATTAGTGCAAGGAGAAGTGGCATTACCAGGGGCTTTTGTTTATGAAGAGGGCAAAAGTTTGCAATACTACATTAATCTTGCGGGTGATTTCACAGAAAGAGCTAACAAAAAGAGAATCTTACTTATCCGTGCTAATGGTAAAGCTGAACGCTATAATGGAAGCTGGTATGCTCTCTCTAATACACCTGGCTTAAAGCCTGGAGATTCTTTGCTAATTTTACCAGCAATTGAAACAGGAAGAGGATTACAAATTACAAGCGTATTGACACAAATTCTTTACCAAATTGCAATTGCAACAAAAGTTGTTCTTGATATTAACAACAATTAAGGTATTGCCAATTTATGACTTTCAAGGAAGCTTTAGATAGAATACAGCATAAGAATATCCTCCTTTTACAAGGTCCTGTAGGACCTTTTTTCTATTATTTTGGAAAAGCACTCAAAAAAAGAGGTTCTAAAGTTTTTAAACTTAATTTCAATGGGGGGGATTTTATTTTTTATCCTTTTGGCAATGCTTATACAAAGCCTATCCATAAATTTGCTACATTTTTAGAAGATAAAATCAAAAAACAAAACATTACTTGCCTTATTATGTTTAATGATTGTCGCCCTATCCATAAAATCGCACTAAAAGTTGCCAAAAAACTTGATATTGATATTTTTGTGTTTGAAGAAGGCTATATCCGCCCTAATTTCATCACATTAGAAAAGGGTGGAGTTAATGCCTTTTCTAATATTCCAAAAAATAGCGACTTTTATCTAAATTATCATATTAACAACAAAAGAACAGAAAAACCTATCCGCCATTCTTTTAGAAATATGGCTTTTTTTAGCTTTCTTTATTGGTTTTTCTCTTTTTGGTTAGGTTGGTTCTTCAATAACTCCTTACACCATAGAAGCCTAAGCTTTACAGAGATGTTTCCATGGTTTTTATCCGCTTTTAGAAAACAATTTTATAAAATCACCGAAAAGGAAGACAATGAACTCATTAAAGATTCAAGGCAAAATTACTTTGTAGCTGTTTTGCAGGTGCATAATGATACTCAAATTAAAAACCATTTTGATGGCAAACGCATAGAAAAATTCATCAAAAGAACTATTATTTCTTTTTCAAGATATTCCAAACCTCAACATTTCTTAGTGATTAAACATCATCCTATGGATAGGGGTTATAGAAACTACAAAAAATTCATCAAACGCCTCTCACGCCGTTATAATATTTCAAATAGGGTTATTTATGTGCATGATACTTATTTGCCCACACTTTTACACAATGCTTTAGGTTGTGTTGTGATTAATAGCACAACAGGACTTTCAGCACTCTTGCACAAATGCCCCACTAAAGTATGCGGAAAGGCATTTTATGATATTGAAGGACTTACTTTTCAAGGAAGTTTAGATAAGTTTTGGCGTTCTGCTAAAAAATATAAAATTAATCACACACTTTATAAAAACTTTAGAGACTATCTCATTGATAACAATCAAATCAACGGAAGCTTTTATGTGCGTATAGCCCCCCCCCCGCCTAGAAGACTTCTAAAAACAAATTAATCTATATCTCCTTAAAAAACCCTTTTTATATTACTGTCAATCAAATTAGTTTTTCTACTAATAAAAGAGTTAGCTCTATTAAGTAATTTAATTTTAAAACTTGTAAGATTTGTGATAACTTCATACTTAAATAGATTTAATATATAACAATTTGGCATATTTACTTTTTGCCCTCCTTATAAGCTTTAAAAAGTCATAGCTACATACTTCTAGCAATCTTTTAAAAAACACAATCAAGCAAAAACTACTTCAATACAACGATTAATTTTAGAATTTTATTACCAATAAAAGTGGATTTTAAATTTATAATCTTGCATAAACTTTCCAATCTTTTTAATTTAAAAAGAAATCATTATCTACTGCAAATATCTTAACAGCCTCACATTTTATTTATTTTAGACATTTCCAAAAATCTATTCTATATATTTATGTTACTATTTGTAATATAAAGGATAATTTGTTAATTTTAGTAACAAAATAAGCACTAATTATAAAGATTATTTTTACACATCAAGAAACTTTTATAGAAAATTTGTAACAATATCTTTAAAGATTTATCTTTTAATTTTAAAAACAAAGGTGGTATTATGGATAAAAAGTTACTTTATGAAAATTCTATTGAAAAATTTAAAAATTTTGTTACTTTTAGAAATAAAGTCTCACTCACTCTTTCTATGGTTGTATTATTTTGTTATTACATCTTTGTGCTTGGTATAGGACTATTTCCTGAAATTTTAGGTTATCGCTTAGGACCTAGTGCCATCACTCTTGGAATTATTTTTGGAATCTTTTTAATCTTTCTTTGCATTATTAGCACTGGACTTTATACATTTTTTGCTAACAAACATTTTGACAAAGTCCAAAAAGAAGTTTTAGAAGATTTAGAAAAAAGTGGTGCATTGCAAGATTTGCAAGATGGAAAAATAGATTATAAATAAGGAGCTTGCTATGAAAAAAATACTCTTTTTATTACTTTGTTCTTTGGGTGCTCTTTTTGCTGCTGGATTAGATTTAGGAGAAGTACAACAAAGCAAATTTAATCCTATTGCTGTAAGTATGTTTGTGATTTTTGTCCTTGCAACTTTAGGAATTACTTTTTATTCTAATAAAAAATCTCAGAGTGCAAGTGGTTTTTATACAGCTGGAGGAAATATCACTGGTATGCAAAATGGCACTGCCATTGCTGGAGATTTTATGAGTGCAGCAAGCTTTTTAGGTATTACTGCTCTTGTTTTTACCAATGGTTTTGATGGACTTATTTATTCCATTGGATTTTTAGCAGGTTGGCCTATTATTCTTTTTTTAATCGCAGAAAAATTTAGAAATTTAGGAAAATTTACCTTTGCAGATATTACTGCTTATAGATTAGAATCTAAACCCATAAGAATCATTTCTGCCATCTCTGCATTAAGCGTAATTGTTTTTTATCTCATTGCTCAAATGGTAGGTGCTGGACAGCTCATACAAGTTCTTTTTGGTTTGCCCTATACCTTTGCAGTTGTTATTGTTGGGATTTTAATGATTTGCTATGTAGTATTTGGCGGAATGCATGCTACAACTTGGGTTCAAATCATTAAAGCTATTTTATTGCTTGGAGCTGCTACATTTATGGCTATTATGATTTTATATCTTACAAAATTTGATTTAAGTTACTATTTTTCACAAGCAATTAATCATCACCCACAAGGTGAAAAAATTATGCTCCCTGGAGGATTCTTGCCTGATACCATTTCTGCCCTCTCTTTAGGAATTGCTTTAATGTTTGGGACAGCTGGACTTCCTCATATTCTTATGCGTTTCTTTACGGTTAAAGATGCCAAGGAAGCAAGAAAGTCTGTATTTTACGCTACTGGATTAATTGGATACTTTTATATTCTAACCTTTATTATTGGGTTTGGAGCGATTGCGCTTTTACTTGGAAATCCTAATTTTACTAATGCTGATGGAAGCTATAATGGTATCACAAATATGGTGGCTGTTACTTTAGCACAAGTTATAGGTGGAGATATTTTCTATGGATTTATCTGTGCAGTAGCTTTTGCCACCATTTTAGCCGTAGTTTCTGGACTTGCAATCTCTGGTGCTGGAGCCATTAGCCATGATCTTTTTGTAAATGTTTGCAAAAATGGACAATGTGATGCAAAATTAGAGATGAAAGTTACAAAAATTGCAACTATTGGAATTGGAATATTGGCAATTTTTTTAGGAATTATTTTTAAAGATCAAAATGTAGCCTTTATGGTAGGATTAGCATTTGCCATTGCTGCTAGTGTGAATTTTCCTATTCTTTTATTAAGCATTTATTGGAAAAATTTAACAACAAAAGGTGCTTTTATTGGTGGTATCATTGGCTTAATTGTGGTAATTAGCCTTGTTGTGTTAAGCCCTAGCATTTGGGAAAAAACTTTTGGTTTTGAAAAAGCAATTTTTCCTTATGATCATCCAGCAATTTTTTCAATGCCTCTTACTTTTATTCTCATCTATATCATTTCAAAACTTGATGGAAGCAAAAGAGCCAAGCTTGATAAAGAAGGATTTTTAGCACAGGATTTTAGGGCACAAAGTGGTGTTGGGATTAGTGAAGCAATAGCTCACTAACCTTGAGATATGATAGAATAAATTCTACTTAGAGTATCATTTTGTGAAAGACTAACCCTTACAATAGAATCTTCTATCGCACCTACTGAATGTGTGCGATAGGCTTCTAAACACACCATATCTAATGGTTTTAAAATCTCTTTTTTCTCATCAATAGCAAACCAAATTTCCCCACTTAATACTTGAATACTAAATTCATAAGGCGCTTGATGTTCTTTTAAAACAGCTTCTTTAGGAATTGTAATTTGAAGCTCCCTAGTAGAATTATTTTGCAACATAGGGCGGATACACACTTCTTTATGCGTAAAATCCGCCTCACTCCAATGAAAAATTTCCATAAAATTTACCTCCCATAAATTTTAATTAATGATAACTAAGTCAAACTTAAATAAATCATAATTTATTTTAAAAAGACATTTTTTATTGTAAATTTACTTATTTTGCACATAATTTTGCATATTATTTATAAAGCAAAGCAAGGTCTATGAAAATTATCAGCGATTTATGTTATAATAAACAACTTTTATTATTTTTTTAAGGATTTAAGATGCCAAGTGTGCAACAATTATTAATCGTTTTACTCATTATTGTAGTTCTTTTTGGAGCTAAAAAAATACCTGATTTAGCCAAAGGCTTGGGCTCTGGAATTAAAAACTTCAAAAAAGCCATCAAAGAAGATGAAGAAGAAGCAAGTGCAAGCAACACTAAAATTGAACAAGACAAAAAAGAAACAACCGCACAAGATACTACAAATACAACCACAAAAGTTTAATCAATGTATCAAGCTATCAAGGATTTACTAAACAAAACCTTAGGTTTTGAATGTATTTTAGAACGCCCAAAAGATAAAAAATTTGGGCATTTTGCATTACCAACTTTCACTTTTGCAAAAGCACTCAAAAAATCTCCCCAAGAGATTGCAAAAGATTTTGCAATTCAACTAGAAAGTCTTACAGAAATTACGAATATTAATGTTGTGGGTGGGTATGTCAATTTTTTCATTCAAGATGAATTTTTAGAAAAATGTTCTAAAGATTTTTTGGAAGCAAAAACAAAAAGTTCCTCCCATAAAGGCAAAATCTTATTAGAGTATGTCAGTGCTAATCCAACTGGTCCTTTACATATTGGACATGCTAGAGGTGCAATTTTAGGTGATAGTATCGCAAGGATTGGAAAATATCTAGGTTATGAAATCTCCACAGAATATTATATTAACGATGCGGGAGTGCAAATTTCCAATCTAGGCAAATCTATTTATTATGCAGGACGCCATCTGTATTTTAATGAAGATAAAAACTTACCTCAAGATTGTTATCAAGGAGAATATATTTTTGATCTTGCTAAAGTGGCTTATGAAGAACTAGGAAAAGATTGCTTTGCTTCCAATGAAAATATAGAAAAATTAAGCATTTTTGGCAAAAATAAAATGCTTCTAGAAATCCAAAACAATCTTGCACAAGTAGGAATTACTTTTGATTCTTATGTAAGCGAAAAAGAGCTTTATTCTTCTTGGGAATCTACCTATGAAGCATTAAAAAAGGGTGGTGGAACTTATGAAAATGAAGGTAAATTATGGATAAAATCCAGTGAATTTGGCGATGAAAAAGATAGGGTAATTGTAAGAGAAAATGGAGAACCCACTTATTTAGCAGGAGATATTATCTATCACAACCACAAATTTCAGCGAAATTTTGACTATTATATTAATATTTGGGGTGCAGATCACCATGGATATATCGCTAGAGTAAAAGCGGCTTTAGAATTTTTAGGCTTTGATAGCAAAAAACTAGAGATTTTACTCTCACAAATGGTAGCTTTGCTTAAAGGTGGTGAAGCTTACAAAATGAGCAAAAGAGCGGGGAATTTTATTCTTATGAAAGATGTAGTGGATGATGTGGGTGCAGATGCCTTGCGTCTTATTTTTCTAAGCAAAAAAGCAGACACACATTTAGAATTTGATGTTGAAGATTTAAAGAAACAAGATTCTAGCAATCCTGTATATTACATCAATTACGCCCACGCTAGAATCCACACTCTCTTATCCAAAACCTCTTTTAGCAAAGAAGAGATTTTAAGCACTCCATTAAAAGAGATGAAAGAAAATTTAAGAGATTTACTTGTTCTAGCTTTAGGATTAGAAAAGGTATTAGAAGATTCCTTTGCTTCTCGCTCCCCTCAAAAAGTTGTAGAGTTTTTACGCAATCTTGCAGGAGAATTCCACCATTTCTATAATGAAGAAAAAATCTTAAATTCACGCAATGAAAAACAAATTTTAAAAGCACTTTTAGTAGTTGCACATTCTATCCATTTAGGGCTAGAACTTCTAGGTGTAAGTGCCAAAAAAAGTATGTAAAAAAGAAGGAGATTTATGAGTTTTGCAGTAATTTTCCCCGGTCAAGGTAGCCAAAGTATTGGTATGGGAAAAGATTTATATGATAATAGTAAAGAAGTTAAAGAATTATTTGAAAAAACTAGCGATCTTTTAAAAGAAGATATGACAAAGCTTTGTTTTAGTGAAAATCCCAAATTAAACTTAACACAATACACGCAACCTGCGATTTTGCTTGTAAGCTATGCGGTATATTCTTTAATCATTCCTAAAATTATAGGGAAGGTAAAATTTTCATTAGGACATTCTTTAGGAGAATTTAGCGCTTTATGTGCTGCAAATGCAATCTCCTTTGATGAGGCCATCTTACTTGTTAATAAAAGAGGTATCCTAATGGAAGAAACCTGTAAAAATCAAGAAGCTGGAATGATGGTGGTGTTAGGCTTAGAAGATTCTGTGCTAGAAGAATTTTGTGATAAAAAACGCAGTATGGGCTTAAAAGTATGGTGCGCTAACTATAATGGTGATGGGCAAATGGTTTTAGGAGGCAGCAAAGAAGACTTAGAAATCTTAGAAGTAGAGCTTAAAGGACTGGGTGCTAAGAGAGCTTTAATGTTGCCTATGTCTGTGGCAAGCCATTGTCCAATTTTGGAAAATATGTGCGAAGATTTTCACATTCTACTTTCTCAAATGCTAAAGGATGAATTTATCTTCCCTGTAATTTCTAATGTGAGTGCAAAACCCTATGAAAGAAAAAGCGAAGCTTTAGAGCTTCTCTCTAAACAACTTACAAATCCTGTGCTTTATAAACAATCTATCCGTGCAAATGATGGAGAAATTTCGCATTTTATTGAATGTGGTGGCAATGTGTTAAAAGGACTAAACAAACGCCTTAGCCAAAAAGAAACCCTTTCTTTGCAGACTTATGAGGAAATACAAGAATTTTTACAAAAGGATTTTTAATGACAATTGGTATTATGGGAGCTATGCAAGAGGAAATTGCACCTCTTTTAGAGCATTATAAAAGCTATACAACAATCCCTTTTGGAGGCAATACTTTTTATAAAGTGGAGCTAGAAAATAAAACCCTTATTATTGCTTGTAGTCGCATTGGAAAAGTTTTCTCAAGCCTTACGGCTTCTTGTATGGCTTTACATTTTGGATGTGAAAAAATCATCTTTAATGGCGTAGCAGGCGGGGTAAATCCAAATTATAAAGTAGGCTCTTTAGTGCTTGGAACACAATTATGCCAACATGATGTAGATATTACCGCTTTTGGACATCCTTATGGATTTATTTCTGGAAGCAGTGTTTTTATCCCTACAGATATTTCTTTAAATAATATTGCCAAAATCGTTGCAAAAGAGCAAGAAATTCCCTTATATGAAGGTGTGATTGCAACTGGAGATCAATTCATTAACAATAAAGAAAGAAAAGATTGGATCAAAAAAGAATTTAATGCAGATGCTATTGAAATGGAGGGTGCAAGTGTTGCTGTAGTTTGTGCTAATTTAAATGTGCCTTTATGTATTATCCGTGCAATCTCTGATAATGCAGGAGATGAAGCACTCATTAGCTATGAAGAGTTTTTAGAACACTCTGCAAAACAAAGTGCTAATCTTGTCATCAATATCATTAAAAAAATTTAAAAAAGGAGGGGGTTATGAAACTTATTTTAGTAAGACATGCACAAGCAGAAGATAGAGAAAAATATTTAGAGGATGACTTAAAGCGTCCTCTAACAAAAAAAGGTGAAAAACAAGCCAAAAAAATAGCCAAATACATTCGCAAAAAATATCCAAAAGTAGATGCTATCATATCTTCTTTGGCATTAAGGGCATGTGATACTGCAAAATACATTGCTAAATTACAAGAAGAAAGCACTTTCTTTTTAAGCCCACATCTCAATCCTGAAGTTGGGCTAGAGGGTTATTTAAAACATAAAGATGAGATTGAAGAAGATTGGCAAACTCTAGTAGTAGTAGGACATGAACCCTCTATTAGTGATTTTGTAAGCTATATTTGTGCAAATAGCAATTTAAGATTGAAAGTTGGCAAAGGCTGCATTGTAGAACTTAAAAGAGAAAACGAAGATCAGTGGCTACTTACAGGCTTAAGAAATTTTTAGGAATTTTTGAATGTTTTTAGGATACTTAGAAGAAATTGGGAAAAAATTTCAAAAAAGTGAAGCTTTAAAGGCGGTATTTTATTATCTTTATGAGCTGTTAGATGAAGAGAGTGAGCGTTTTATGAAACTCTCCAAACTAGAAGCTAACCAAAACTACGAAGAAGAAATAGGTTTTGGTATTAAAGCTATTCCACAATGCTATTTTACCAAGGAACCACAAAAAGCCTTCTATGAAAGCCATCAAGAAATGGTAGATTTTCAAATGGTTTGCGAAGGTAGGGAAGCTTTTTTTGTAGCTCCTAAGGAACTTTGCAAAATCAAAACTCCTTATAATCCCCAAAAAGATTTACAAGAATATTATCCTACACCTTATTGTTCCACTCTCTTGCTTTTTAGAGGAAATTTAGCAGTTTTTGAAGAAAGCGATGTCCATGCAGGCGGTATCCAAATCAAGGAAAGTGAGCTTGTAAAAAAAGTAGTTTTAAAAGTGCCTAGGGAGCTTGTAAAACTTAATTTTTAACCCCCCCCCCCCGCACTCTAAATTCTGGGCTTATCTCTTCATCATGATAAGCTTTGGTTAAATCAATGTGGCAATAGCCTAAAGGATTTTTAGCAAGATATTTTTGATGGTATTCCTCTGCTTCAAAGAAATTTTCAAGCTCTTTTATTTCAGTAACAATAGGTCTGCTATAATTTTGCTGTAAAGCTTTTACATACTCTTGTATAAAAGGTAATTCTTGTGAATTTTTTACATAAATTCCACTTCTATATTGCGTGCCATAATCATTTCCTTGAAAATTCAATGCACATGGATCAATAATTTTAAAAAAATGTTTTAAAATCTTTTCTAATGGTAACACCCCTGCATCATAAATAAGCTCTAGTGCCTCTACAGCTCCACTTTCCCCTGAACAAACCATCTCATAATTAGGTGCATAAACTTTAGAATTTGCATAGCCAACTCTGGTTCTTAAACTGCCTGCCAACAAATCAAAATAGCCTTGGATACCCCAAAAACAGCCACCAGCTAAATAAATCATTTGTTGCATGCTTATCCTTTTTATAAAACTAACCTTATTATACAAATAATTACTTTTTAATATGCTAAGCTCTCTCTTTTAGATATTTGCTTTAATAAAAAGATAAGTTTATGTAAAATCTATAGGAATTTTTTGTATATTTTTGGAGAAATTTTTCCAAAAAGACTTTAAATCTTTTTGGAAGCTATTGTGCTTGATACATCTTTTCCTCAATAGCAATATAAAAATCTGCAATCGCTCCATAAGCTTTCCCCCACGCTTCTATAACTTCTGGGCTAGCAGCCTCTCCTAAAACTTCTTGAATGGCTACCAAAAGACATTCTCCTACAAGTGGATAATGCTCTTTTTTTACATTAAGTTCTACATGTGTTTTGCCTATTTTTTCTACAGACTTCCTAATATTTTCCAAATTTTCAATATTCATTGCTGCATTTAATACAGCTAATGCCAATGCTTTAGGTTGTTTGCCATTTTTTTGTTTTTCCATATCAAACATATCTTGCACTTGTGGATAACGCCCAAATAACTCTCTATAAAAGACTTTTGTAATGTCTTCTCCATAAGTTTTTAAAGCTGGAACTGTGCTTTTTATAATCTCTATTGTTTGATTATCTAACATAAATTTTCCTTATTCAAAATAAATTTTTATGGCGAGAATTTTATAAAAATGCTAAAATAAAAAAATTGATTTATGTTAAAAAGATAAAAAATGCAAACAAATTATTTAGAAATTTTATGCCAAAAAGGTTGCAAAAAGCATTATTCCAAAGGGAAAATTGTATTTTTTGAAGGCGAACTTCCTAAAAAGCTCTTTATCCTCATAAGTGGCGATTTAAGAATTTACAAAAACACACAAAAAGAAATTACACTCCACAAATTCTCTCCCCCTTCTCTCATAGCAGAAATGCCAACTTTTCTTTCTCTTCCCTACCCTGCTAGCTGTGAATGTGTGAGCGAATGTGAGATTGTAGAGCTTGGATTAAAAGAATTTAAAACTCTTTTAAAAAACGATCATAATTTTAACCTCCTTTTGATTGCTTCCCTTTTTAATAAAATTAAAATTCTAGAAGAAATCATTATAAAAAATTCTCAAAAACTTGAAAATCGCTTGGCAAGTTTTATTATAAACAAAGAAAATTCTTTAGAAACTCTTACACAAAAATCCATAGCAATTTCTCTCAATACTTCACAAGAAGCACTTTCCCGCATTCTAAAAAATTTCAAAAGTAAAGGCTATATTAGCACCCAAAAAGGCAAAATCAAGATTCTAAACAAAGAAGCTTTACTTGCTCTATTAGAGTGATTTTATCACGCTAAGTTATTTTAAAGTGCATTATACTTCCTTTTAAAATCTCTTTTAAAGGAAAATTTATGAATGAGATAGCAAAAAAACCTTGGCTTTCTTTATTTCCTATTATGTTTTTTGCCTCTGTAATGGGGATTGGTGGGCTATCCCTCCTTACTCACAAAGCCATAAAAGTTTTTCAACTCTCTAATTTAGATACATTAGCTAACCTTTTGACATTTTTTAGCATTGCATTGTTACTTTTTGTTTTAGTGCTTTATATTGCTAAAATCTCTCTTTATCCCAAAGCTTTTTTAAAAGAAATCTCCCACCCTGTTAGAATTAACTTTTTTGCGGCAGTTTCAGTATCTATTCTTATTATTCAAATGCTTGGTTTAAAAATGTTTGCTTCTAGTATCTCTCTTAGTCTTTTTTATATAGGTGCAATTTTACAAATTCTTTTTAGTCTTTATGTGGTGCAATATTGGTTTATTAATGCAATGGATCAAAAAATGGCAAGCCCAGCATGGTTTATTCCTATTGTTGGAAATCTCATTGTGCCTCTAGCAGGAGCAAATTTAAATACCATTAGCCCTTTGATACCCTTAGAATTTTTAATGTTTTATTTAGGAATGGGAAGCTTTTTTTGGATTATTTTAAATGCTGCACTTCTTTTTCGCCTTATCTTTGGAGAAAATTTACCCCAAAAATTCACACCCACTCTTTTTATTTTCATCGCTCCACCTAGTATTTTTGGCTTAGATATTTTAATGCTTTTTAAACCCTATTTAGAAGAGCAAAGCCTCTATCTTATTGCTTCATTTAGCTTTAGTATTGGGATTTTCTTTTTTCTTTTAATGCTTGTTATGCTAAGAATTTTTACAAAGTTAAAATTTGCGCTTTCTTGGTGGGCTTTTACCTTCCCTCTTGCTGCTTTTAGCCTTTGTGCCTTGGAGCTTTATAGCATTCAACATAGTTTATTCTATTCTCTTTTTGGAATTTTTGGGATTATTCTTACTACTTTTGCTGTATTAATTGTAGGAATACGCACAATCATAGCCATCAAGAATAAAGAGATTTGCGTAATTGAAGAATAACCTCAAAAGGGGATAGAAGAGGATATTGCAATAAAAAATATTTTATCTTAAATCTAAAAATAGAGCTTAAAAAATTAAGGCAGAATTTCTGCCTTAATTTTACCAGCCACTAACCATGCATTCTTGTTGAACATAAATCTTAAAAGCTTGCGTTACAGAAGATTCTTGCCATGAACTTGACACTTTAATTATTGAATTGTTAGGGCATTGAGCTCTAAGAATTAATCCGTTTTTTACCTCAAATTTATAAGTTTGATTTGAGAGTTTAAAACTATGAACACCATCTTTTAACTTTTCTTGATTAGCAGTTTTTGCTTCTCTTTTCTTGCTTGGGGCATTATCAATAATAAATTCATCCCAACTTTCTGCACTTAATATTGAAACACATAACACAGAAGCAACACAAATTACCTTTTTAATTTTATTTTTCATCAGTCTTCCCTTTTAATTTTAATTTTTTATTTTTCCCTTTACCCTCCTTTTATTTATTTAAATTCTCTCTACCATACACCCAAAGCATATGATCTACATCTCTATTGTTTTGCGTTAAAGTATAAAATTTCCTAAACGCCGCAATGGCTTCTAGCAAATTCTCATACTTTTTCAAAAACTTTTTTGAAAGTATTTTGGAATGGTAAATTCTTTTTTTCGTTTCATCATCACAGTTAAAATATTTCAAACTTTCCCCGACAAATTGATCATAGATTACAAAAGCATCATTGTTATGATGAAAGCAGTATTTACTTGCAAAAGAGTATATATAAGTTTTTTTACCTTCATCATCTGTGAAATTTGCCACATCTTCAACCACACTTGTATCACCTTTTTCTAGTCTTGTGTCAATGTTTAATTTCACGATGTGCTTTGCGACTTGACTTAGCACTTTTCCTTTTAAATTCGTGCTATAAAAACTGTTTAAAACACAAACTTTTAAAAGCACTTTTTCAAAATCATCATTTTTTGGATGCGTTTTAAAAAGATTTACCACAACATTTTCTTGCTCCCTATAATGCTCATACTCCTTTGAATTCTCGTATTTTTTAAGAGAGTCTAAAAGCAACTTTTTTTTGTTTTCTGTCATTTTTCTCCTTTTTTTGTTAAATAAGGAAGTATTCTACCCTCCCCCCATTAGAGAATGCTTAAATGAAAAATTTTTACCAAAAGTTAATTTTTTGCTCCCAAATTTTAGATAGGATTACAAAAAACAAAAGGATAAAAATGCATACCACAATTACTAAAGAATCGTTAAAAGAACTTATGGATATTTTCTATGCAAAAATTAGATTTGATAAAAGCGGACTTGGAGATATTTTTAACCAAAAAATAGGCACAAGCGATGTAGAATGGGAAGCCCATAAGGATAAAATAGGCAACTTTTGGCAAGGAATGTTACTTGGAGAGGGGGATTATAACGGACAACCTCTAAAAGCACATCTTGACTTACCCCCTTTTCCTAGAGAGTTTTTTGCAACTTGGCTTCAACTTTTTGAAGAAAGTTTGCTATCAATCTATACAAAAGAAATTGCCTCACAAATCTTACAAAGAGCACAAATTATAGCTAACCGCTTCCAATATATGCTTTATGAGGCACATTAAGTTTCTTTTGTGCCTTGAAATTTCTCCATAGTTACACTTGTTTTAGAATTAATATCCTTTCTATTGATTACTTTTTCAACTGTCAAACAAAGTATTTTAAAATCTAGCATAAAACTAAGATGATCTACATAATACACATCTAATTTAAACTTCTCTTCCCAAGAGATTGTATTTCTACCATTTACCTGTGCCCACCCAGTAATCCCCGGACGCACCTCATGGCGTCTATTTTGCTCCTTTGTATAAAGTGGCAAATACTCTACTAAAAGCGGTCTAGGTCCTACAAAGCTCATTTCTCCTTTTAAAACATTAAAAAGCTGTGGTAGTTCATCAAGGCTAGTTTTCCGCACCATTTTACCAAACCCCTTCAAACGCACCTCATCTGGCATTAACTCCCCTTTTTCATCTCGCTCATCACTCATCGTGCGGAATTTATAAATCTTGAAAATTTTTCCATTCAGTCCAGGACGCTCTTGTGTAAAGACTATGGGAGAACCAAGTTTAACCCTAATCATCAAAGCAACTATTAAAATAATGGGAGAAAACATAAGAATTAAAAAAAGTGCAAAAGCCCTATCCATAAGTGGTTTAAAAAAGTTTTTATACATTATTCATCACCTCTTGATACATTTTTAAATATTCTCTTACAACAAAATCTACGCTAAATTCCTCACACACTCTCTCTCTACTTCTTTTTGCAAAACGCTCTCTTAAAGCCTCATTATTTAAAAGCTCTAAAATTCTTTGTGCCAAGATTTTATTATCCTTTATAGGCACTAAAAAGCCATTTTCTCCCTCGCTTACTACTTCTTTACAACCTATAGCATTTGTTGTAACAATCGCCTTTTGCATACTACAAGCCTCTAAAAGTGTGCGTGGTATTCCCTCACGATAACTAGGCAATACAAATACATCACAAATCCCCATAAGCTCTCTAATGTCCCCTCTCTCTCCTAACCATTTTACTTGTTTGTTTTCTTTTAAAAAATCTTCACTAATAGGAGCAATGTTACCCTTATCAATCCCTCCCACAAATAAAAAAACCACCTTTTCTTTTAAAATTTCACAAACCTCTAAAGCCGCCTTATAATACTCCTCCACTCCCTTATGAATGATAGCTCTAGCCACCATAAGAACGACGAATTGTTCCTCTTTTATACCCATTTTTTTTCTAAACTCTTCTTTTTCTTGATGATTTAAGGGATTAAAAATTTGCGTATTAATACCTGAACCTCTTATCAAAACCGCTTTATTTTTAGGCAACAATCCTTTATTTACATAAAGATTTAAATCATCTTCATTTTGAAAAAGTATTTTTTTAGCCTTACAAAAGGCAATTTTATTCAAAAACTCTAAAAATGCCGCAAAAAGCTTTGTTTTAAAGCCCTCTTTAATATAAAAACTTCCAAGTCCTGTAACACTATTAATCACATTTTCTACTTTTGCAATTTTAGAAGCAATAGAGCCATAAATATTTGGTTTTAACATAAAGGTATGTAAAATATCTGGCTTTTCTTTTTTTAAAATTTTTGCAATATTTAAAAGCGTTTTAAGCTCTCTAAAAGGATTTAAACTCCCTCTATTAATTTCATATTCTAAAGGAGTGATTTTATGCTCTAAAAAACGCTCAAAAAATTCTCCTCTTGGCACCATAGCCACTACTTCATGCCCCTCTTGCACTAAAGCTTCCATAACCGGAAGTCTAAAACGATAAAGATTCATATCTGTATGGGACAAAAATATAATTTTCAAATGCTCTTCCTATAATGTTTATTTATTTAGCACATTATACTTAAAAAGAATAAAAAATTCTGTTAAGCTCTTAAATAGAAGCAAAATTTTAATGTGTTATAATTTTGCTAAAATTTCAAGACTAGGCTAAATATGGAAGAAGAATTTGAAAGCGAAGAAGAATTTTTAACCAAAATAGATAATGAAGACATTACCCAAAAAGTCTGCAAAAGCATTGATCCGCATAATGGAAGCATTCAAGAATTAAAATATGGCAAAAGCAATGTGCTATTATCCACAAACTCTAAAATGATTACAGATAAAAATGGGCTTATTCATTCAGGAAACCTCTTTTCTAGTGCAGCTTATTCTGCACTTTTGGCTGTTAATCACCCCCATGCAATTATTATTGGTGCAGAAGTAAAATTCTTAGCCCCCATTGAGTTAGGCAATGAAGTAGAGTTTAGAGCTCAAACTTTACAAGAAGACACCAAAAAGCGTGAAGTCAAAGTGGAAGGTTTTGTTTTGGATATTAAAATTTTTGATGCGATTTTTTATGTAGCAGTGTTTGATAAGCCTGTTTTAAATCTACATATCGTTAAAGAAATGGAAAAACAAATGAACTAATGGAGAGAGAATGAGAGTAGATTTACACAACCACACTTCACTTTGTAACCACGCAGAAGGGACAATGGAAGAATATGTGCTAAAAGCCATTGAAAAAAATATAGATGTTTTTGGTTTCTCCTGCCACAATCCTATGGAATTTGATAAAGAATACCGTATGCAAAAAAACCAAATTGATGGATATTTGCAAGAAATAAAAAGACTGCAAGAAAAATATAAAGACAAAATCACTCTTAAAGCTGCATTAGAAATTGACTATCTTCCAAAATACCTTGATAAAAGTCTTTTTGATTTGGATTTAGACTATACAATCGGTGCTGTGCATTTTTTAGATAATTGGGGATTTGATAATCCAGAATTTATCAAAGAATATGCAAAACGCGATATTAATGTATGTTGGGAACAGTATTTTGAAGCCACAATCGCACTTGCTAAAAGCGGACTTTTTGATATTGTGGCTCATATGGATTTATTAAAAGTTTTCAACCATCGTCCCACAAAAGACTTAAGAAGCTTATGCGAAAAAACTCTCAAAGAAATCAAAAAAGCAAATATGGTAGTAGAAATCAATGCTTCAGGATTTAGAAAAGAAGTAAAAGAACAATACCCTAGCCTTGAAATCTTGCAAATGTGCTATGAACTTGATATACCCATAACTTTTAGTAGCGATGCACATTCTATAAGCCATATCGGCTTTAAAAGACAAGAATTAGAAGAATTAGCTAAAAGCATCGGTTTTAGTAAATGCGCTACCTTTACAAAACGCGATAGAGAACTTGTTAGCTTCTAAGGAGAAAATATGAAAATTGCACTAATTAGCGACTCACAACTTTTAAATAGAAGTTTAGAAATCTACCTTAAAGACTATCTTACAAGCTATAAACTCTGTGATTTTATCGTAACAACTAAACCAATGGAAGCTAATAAGCCTATTTTTCTTATAGGAGATTATGAAGAAGCACATTTAAAGAAGCCTTTTACTAAAGAATTGCTTTTGCAAAAACTACAAGCCTTTTATTTAGCTAATCTTGAAGGGCAAACCCTAAATTCTACACAAACCATACAAACACAAGAAGAAAATAAAGAGCAAAATAAAATTAGAGAAACCAACTTAAATAGTGCAACCCTAGATTTACCCAATTTCCCTCCGCAAACCACACAAAGCTCTGCAAAACCCTTGCTTAATCAAGATTTAGAACAAGAAATTGATAGACTTTTTGCTCGTTTCTCTTGTGAGCTTAAAGAAATTCTTTTAAAATATGGATATTAAAATGGATAAAAAGCCTAGTTTAAAAATTATTTCTGGTAAATTTAAAGGAAGAAGCCTTAAAATGGCTCCCATTAACATAACAAGATCTAGCAAATCCATTTTAAAAGAATCTCTTTTTAACACTCTAGCTAGCGAAATAGTAGATATAAATTTTGTAGAATTTTTTGCAGGAAGTGGAAGCATTGGTATAGAAGCACTTAGCAGGGGTGCAAAATATTGCATATTTTTTGAAAAACATAAAGAATCTTGCAAGATTTTAGAAGAAAATTTAGAAAGCTTATGCCAAAAAAATGAATATAAAATCGTTTTTGGGGATACTTTTTCTTTTTATTCAAATGCACTCAAAGAACTTCAAGGAGATACAATAGGATATTTTGATCCCCCCTTTGATATTCGCCAAAATATGCAAGATATTTATGAAAAATGCTTTGATGTCATTAAAAATCTTGATACTAAAATCTTTAAAATCATCATACTAGAGCATATCTCTAGTTTAAATTTACCCAAAGAAATAGGTTCTTTTACACATTTTAAAACCAAAAAATTTGGCAAAAGCTCTCTTAGCTACTTCCTTGCCTAATTTTTAGATTGTCTATTTTTGGTTTTGGCTACTTTCTAATTTTGAGCGATAATTAGATTGATTTACACAATTAATATAAACTTGCGATAAAATCTTATAATATAGTTTTTAGCTATTTATTAGATATTTTATCACCCTAGAGCCATTTTAGCTTCTTTAATAATCTCCTCATCTTTTGCCAAACTAACCCATTTAAATTGCTTTCCACTTTGTTGCTCTCCGCTTAAGAGATCCCCACCACTTCTAAATTCCAAATCCATTTTTGCAATCTCAAATCCATTTTGCACTTCCACAAAGCGATTTAAACGCTCATTGTTTTGAGTGTTTGTGTATAAAAAACAATATCCCTCTAAACCATTACGACTAACCCTACCTCTTAATTGGTGCAATGTAGCAAGCCCTAGCCGTTCAGCCCCTACAATCACAATAGTAGAAAGTCTAGGTAGAGAAATCCCAACCTCAATCACAGTTGTAGCAAGTAAAATATTTCCCTTATCCCTAAATTCTTCTAAAATGCTTTCTTTTTGCTTATCTTTTCCATGTGTAACATAAACTCCGCTAAAATGCTTCTTCCAAAACTCCTCCCCCTCTTTTAGCGATACATAGTTTAAATTCTCACTTTCTTCTACCAAGGGATATACGATAATAATTTGATGCTCTAGGGAAATTTCTCTTTGAATATGGGATAAAAGTGCTTTAAAATCGCTTTTATGGATTACGCTTGATTTTATATTCTTTTTAAAAGGCAAATCTAAAATAAAGCTAAAATCCAAAAAATTAGATTCAATCATTGCAAAAGTTCTAGGAATGGGTGTTGCAGAAAATTGCAAAATATGTGGTCTTTTACTTTCTTTTTCAAACATTCTCTCTAAGCTATTTCTTTGTGCTGTTCCAAAGCGGTGTTGCTCATCAATCATCACAAGCTCACAATCTTTAAGACTTTCTTCATATAAAAGTGCATGAGTGCCTATGATAAAATCGCTATGTTCCAAATCCCCTACTTTAGCATTTTGCATAAAAAGTGCAACCCTAAGTTTAGAAGGTAAAAATTTCTTACTTTCTTCATAGATTTGTTTAGCTAAAATAGAAGTAGGTGCCATAAGCACACTTTTTTTAGGGTATGCCATCATCACAGAGGCAAAAATCACCATAGTTTTCCCACAACCTACATCACCTACAATTACACGCCTAGCAGCCTTATTGCTATTTAGAGATTTTTGAATATCATAAATTGCTTCTTGCTGTCCTTTAGTGAGTGTAAAGGGTAGAGAATCTATCCAAGAATCTATTTCACCCTTTAAAGCACTAATACTTTGAAACTCTCTTTTTTTAATGCGGAGCTTTCGCATATATTCATACACTTCCACAAACTTTAAGGCTTCTAAATTCTTTTTAGGAAAACCTCCACTTTGCAAATAGCGTTTATAAAACTCTAAAGTAGGACAAAAAATTTCTAAAATCCCTTCTAAAAAAACCCTCTTAATTTCTGGATAAGCCTCCAAGAAATCCTCTAAAGTAAAATTAGACACCATATTTCTTAACATCAAAGTTTTTGCACCCTTGGTGTTAAAATTTGGCACAATACTTCCACTTTCTTTTAATACTTTGGGTTGCAAAATACTCAAAAATCCAGCATTTTTTTGTAATTTTCCGCTTATAATTAATCTCTCACCCTCTTTAAAAATAGCCTTATGGTAGGGTTTGGCATTAAAAATTACAAGCTCTGCTTCTTGATTAAAAAAAGGTAAATCCACCAAAACTTTTGCAACCCTAAAAGAATTAAATCTTAGCACCTCCACCTCTACAACCACTTGAGTATTAGGCACCAATTCATCACTTAAAATACTATTAGTATAATCTTTTGGGGTATAGGCAAGCACAAATTCAAAAAGACTCTTGCAGTCTATTTTTTGTAATTGTTCTTGCAATTTCAAATCAATCTGCACTTATAATAGAAAAGGTTAAATTTCCAATTTCTTTGTGTTCTTTAATGTAATTATTCACTTCCTCTAGGCTTAGTGCCTTAATCTCTTCTAAAACTTTAGAATCAAACTCCAAAGGAAGATTTTTATAATAATTGTTAAAACTTGCATTCAATCTTTGTGAGAGGGTTTCATTTCTTAAAGGTTCGCTTCCTAAAAGATAAGCTTTAGCTTCATCTAGTTCTTTTTGTGTGATACCATTTTGTAAAAACTCATTCACAACTTCTTGAACAATTTTTTGTGCTTCTTTTTCATTTTT
This sequence comes from Helicobacter valdiviensis, assembly GCF_003245365.1. GTDB lineage: Bacteria > Campylobacterota > Campylobacteria > Campylobacterales > Helicobacteraceae > Helicobacter_D > Helicobacter_D valdiviensis. The sequence goes on along the minus strand of NZ_NBIU01000002.1, from coordinate 11,288 downwards.
AAGGCTTGTTTGTAAATAACCCATTGCATAAGAAAGAGTTTTTCCAGGAATTAAACGCATATTAGCAGAATATGCTAAGCCTCTTTTTACGCGAATCTCTTCCATAATGCGACTGCCAAAGCCACCTCCACCAAGCACAAAAGAAGCTACTTTAGCTTTAGCACTTTCCTTTTGTAAATCTTTTACATAAAAAGGTGCTCCAAAATAGATATAAGCTTGCTTTGTTTCTTTTAACTGTCTTTTTTGCCCTTTATCCTCACTCACCCTAATAGGTGCAATCTCCACTTCCTTACCGCTAGAAATCTCACCAAGAACCTCTTTAATAGATTTTTCTAGCTCTTCAAACTCTAAATCACCCCCTGCTACAATAATAGCTGATTTTAGTTGGATATGGTTTTTATAAAATTTTTGCACCTCTTCTAAAGAAATCTTTTGGATACTCTCCTTTGTCCCACTCATAGGAAATTCTAAAGCAGAACCTTTAAAAAGCATTGTGCTTAAAGCTCGGCTTGCTTGATAATCAAAATCGTTTTCTTTCTCCAAAATAGAAATTAAAGAATTCTCCTTAACTTTAGAAAGTGCATTTTGTGTAAAATTAGGATCTTGCATAAGCTCTTTTAAATAAAGCATACCACTTTTATATTCATAAGACATTCCACTTAAAATAAAACTCATGGTTTCAAATCCACTTTCTACACTTAGATTGAGTGCTTTTTGCTCTAATTGATTAGCAAACTTTGTAACGCCTAACTTTTTAGTGCCCTCATTTAAAAGTGAGCTAGTAACATCGGATAATCCATAGCTTTTTGCATTGCTTACTCCACCTGCTCCTTTAAAAATAATCTGCAAATGAAATAAAGGCAGATTACTTTGTTTTTCATAAATTACGGGGATATTTACTCCATTTATTTGTATATGCTTTAATTGTGTCGCCATTAACATTCCTCCAAAACATAAAAACATTAAAAGAAATTTTTTCATTAAAAACGCTCCAAAATATCATAAGCAGTATTCCGCTTAGCAGGTATTTCTCCAATATCTTTGATTAAATTTATCATCTCTTTTTCATTCATAGAGTTTCTAGCTCCTGCTGCTGCTACGACATTTTCTTCCATCATCGTGCTTCCCAAATCATTTGCACCAAAAAGCAAAGCAAGCTGTCCAATATAAGAACCTTGTGTTACCCAACTGCTTTGAATATTTTGAAAGTTATCCAAAAAGATTCTACTGCACGCTAAAAGCCTCAAATAGCGATTTGAAGAAGCTTTATGTAAGTGAGGCATTTCTTTTTGTAAAGGCGTAAAGGCAGGCTGAAAACTCCACAAAATAAACGCTCTAAAGCCATTTGTAATATCTTGTAGATTTCTAATTCTCTCCCAATGCTCTACAATATCTCTATCGCTCTCTACACTCCCAAACATCATCGTAGCTGTGCTTTTGATACCTAGTTTATGAGCCTCTCTATGAACCTCAATCCATTCATCGCTATCTAGTTTCTTAGGCGCAATCACATCACGCACACTATCGCTTAAAATCTCCGCACCTGCTCCCGGTATTGAAGAAAGTCCACATTTTTGAAGACGGCTTAAAACTTCTTGAATGGAAATCTTAGAAATTTTAGCAATATAATTAATTTCAATAGCAGAAAAACCATGGATTGTAATTTGGGGATATTTTTTAGCAATATGGCTTACTAAATCCTCATACCATTCAATTTTTAAGCTTGGATGCACACCACCTTGGAAGAGGATTTGCGTGCCACCAATACTTAAAAGCTCTTCAATCTTTTTATCAATTTCTTCAAAACTTAAAATATAAGTTCCCTCTTCATTTACTCTTCTTTTAAAAGCACAAAACTTACAATCCACCCAGCAAATATTGGTATAATTAATATTCCTATCTACTACAAAAGTTGTAAGATTATCTGGATGAAGCTTTTGCTTAATCTTAAAAGCCCTCTCTCCTAGCTCCTTTAAAGAAGCATTTTGCATTAAATCTAAAATTTCCTCACTACTCACACGAGGAAGTTTAATATCTACAACCGCTCTATCTTTTTTCATCTTAAAATCTCTGTCCCATTGTAAATTCAAACGATGAAGTATCATCACCTGGCTTACTATTTAAGGCTTTAGGAATAATAAAAGTAATAGCCCCAATAGGAGAAATCCACTCTAATGCAACGCCCACAGAACTTCTTTGGATTTGTGTAATATCATTTTCCCCCAAAAGTCCATAGTCATAGAACGCACTAACACGCATAGGAACCGTTTCAAAAAGCCCATAACTAAGCTCTATTGTAGTATAAGAAGTTTGCTTACCACCAATTCTTGCTCCCCTTTTATCACGCGGAGTAATTGAATCAGTTTGATAACCTCTAATAGAACTCACACCCCCTAAATAAAACTTCTCATTAATTGGCAAATATCCATTATCTTGCAAAAGTCCAAGTTTAGAACGGAATCTAAACACCAAATCAATATCCATATAATCTTCTAAAGATTTAAAATAATAAAGTGTTCCAAAGTATTTTAGGAACTTTGCATCACCACCTACACCTGCATATTCCACACTAGCACTTGCTTTCCAACCATTTTTAGGGAAATAATAAGAATCTGTATTGTCAAAATAAAGCCCTGGAATAATAGAAGACTTAGAATACTGTCCTAAATAATATTGAGAATAAATAGGATTTGTAAATTCAGAAAGTTCAGATTGTTGCCAAGTATAACCAATATTTGCCTCTAGTGTATCAGTAATTCTTCTACCTCCTACAATACTGAAACCTGTTGTAATCTCTCTATAATCATAATCTACATAATCGGTTTGATAAATATCTGTAGAAAGACTATAATCACTATCAAGCACCGCAGGATTATAGAGGTTTAAGCGGTATGAAGTAGAAACCTCACTTTTATCAAAATAAAGTCCTGAAGTTAAACCTGTTCCAAAAATGTTTCTATCTTTAATAGAAGCACTCCCCATAATTCCATCATAGCTTCCATAACCTACACCAAAAGTAAATTCACCTGTTTTAGCCTCTTTTACATTTACAAGCAAATCTACTTTCTCTTCATCTACCCTTCTTTCTTGTATATCCACACTATCAAATCCACCCGAACGCATAATAGCATTTTTAGAACGCGGAATCTTACTCATCTCATATTGATCACCAGGGGCTAAAAGCACATTTCTTCTAATTACTCTATCTAAAGTTTTAGAGTTTCCAGAAATAATCACATCATTGATTTTCACTTTTTTACCTGGCTGGACATAATAGATAATTCTTACTGTGGAATCTTCAGTATTTTTATCTAAATCAGGCGTAACTTTAGCAAAAGCATATCCCAAATCCCCAATCTTAAATTTAATACTTTCTGCATCTTTTCGCATTGTATTAATATTAAAAGTTTTATTGTCTTTAGATTTTACAAGATCATACAATTCTTTTTCATCAATCACTGGCTCTTCTAAAACAATATCCACACCCATTACTTTATAAGACTGACCCTCTTCAATATAATAATCAAGCTCAGCATTATAAGTTGTAAAATCTGTTCGCAAAAAAGGTTTGCTTACTTTTGCGTCCAAATAACCTTTTTGCATATATAAATCTTGAATTCTAAGAGAATCAGTTTCAATTTCAGCAATTTGAAGCTTTCCGCTATTAAATCCCCACATCCAACCTAAAAATTCTCTCTCTTTATTGGCGGTGAAAGCTTCAATTCTAGAAACTTTTAAATTCTCTCTTCCATAATAATTTGCTTTTCTTATAATAATCTCTTCGCCTTGATTAACTTCTAAAGTAAGCTTTAGGGCATTTGGGCCTATTTCTTCGGTTTTAGTTTCAATGATAGTATCATAATAGCCTTTAGTTTCTAGTAAGTTCATAATACGCTTTTTGGCTTCATTTACTTTCATCTCATCATAAACATCCCCTTTTTTAAGCCCAACTTCCTTATCAAGAACTTCTTGATCTTTGCCCGCACCATACCCACTAATTACCAAACTTGCAATAACAGGCTTTTCAATAAAATGAAATGTTAAAACCCCATTATCCTCTAATACCCAAATGTCTTTAAAATAACCTTGTTGGTAAAAGTCTAAAATGGCTTGATTAACTTGTCTTATATCAATAGCTTCTCCAGTTTTAATCTTTGCTATCTCATTAGCAATCAAAGGAGAAATATAATTCAACCCCTCATAACGCACTTCTTTAATAACAGGTAAGGGAGCAGCCGCTAACCCCTCTAAATACGCACCAAAAATTACAGATGACAACAATACTTTTGACAAAAATCTCATTCTTTTTAAGCCTTCTTTAGGGATTATAGAAATAAAAAAATTTTTTAATTATACACTTTTAGAGATTAAAGCTAACAAAACTAAAGCTAAATATTAATATAATTTTTAAAAATTTTCTAAAAAAGGGTAAAAATGCAAGCAGGTATTATTGGACTTGGTTTAATTGGCGGTAGTTTAGGGTTAGCACTTAAAGAAATAGGAATGTTTAAAAAAATATTGGGTTTAGATTTAAATGAAATCCATCTCCAACAAGCTCTCTCTTTAGGTTTGGTAGATGAAGGGGCAAATTTAGAAGAAATTAAAGAATGCGATGTAATTTTCCTAGCCACTCCCGTAGAGGCTATTTTAGAGCTTTTACCTCAACTAAAAGGAGTTTCCAACCACACAACTATTATTGATTTAGGAAGCACAAAATATCTTATTTCACAAAGTATCCCAAAAGAAATCAGAAAAAATTTCATTTGTGCTCACCCTATGAGCGGAACAGAAAATTTTGGCCCCAAGGCTGCTTTTAAAGAACTTTTACCTCATCATATTGTAGTTTTAACTGACTTAGATCAAAGCGGAGAATTCCAAGTAGCTATGACAAAAGAAATCTTTGTAGCCTTAAAGATGAATATTATCAAAATGGATTCAAAATCTCATGATGTCCATGCGGCTTTTATTAGCCACCTTCCACATATCATTAGCTACGCACTTGCAAACACTGTGCTTTCACAAAAAAACCCAAAAGATATTCTAGCACTTGCTGGAGGAGGTTTTAAGAGTATGGTAAGGATTGCTAAAAGCTCTCCTAGAATGTGGAGCGATATTTCCAAACAAAACAAAACAGAACTATTAAAATCTTTAGATTTTTTTGAAAAGGAATTAAAAGTTGCAAAAGAGCTTATAGAACAAGAAGACTGGGAAGCATTAGAAAAATGGATGGCACAAGCCAATTCACTTTATGAAATTTTTTAGAATTTTATATTTTCAATCAATAAATGCATAAAATGCAAGTATGCCAAACTTGCCTATTTTATGCAGAGTTATAAAAGCATACACCTCTACAGCAATTAAAACTTTCATTATTTTTCAACAATATTATTTACAAAGCTTCTAGCACTTTATGACTTTTTAAAAAAAATAAACTTTATCTTTGCCACACATTCAATCTATTTTATTTCATCATTAAAATTGATATATTATTTAGTTAGCATTTTTTGCTATAATTTACTTTTTGCAACATAAAGGAGTCTTAATGCAAAAAGTTTCACAAATAACTGGTTTTTTACCTTTTTTAATAGTAACTTTTATCAACGCATTTATTGATCTTGGGCATAAAGTGCTTATGCTAAATGTAATTTATAAATCCTTTTCTCAAAGCGAACATTTGATTTATAATTCTTTAGCAAATGTGCTTGTAATTTTACCTTTTGTCCTGCTTTTATCTCCTTCTGGATTTTTAAGCGATAAATTTCCCAAAAATCAAATTTTAAAACTAGGTGCTTTTGTTAATATCGTTCTACTAGGTATTATTGCATTTTTCTATTATATTGGCTTTTTTTGGGGTGCTTTTTATATGACTTTCTTAATGGGAGTGCAAGCTGCCATTTATTCCCCTGCAAAATATGGCTATATTAAAGAATTGGTAGGCAAAGAAAATCTAACTTTAGGAAATGGTATTATTCAAGCAACTGCGATTATTTCTATGCTTTGTGGAATGATTGTTTTCTCCTTATTGTTTGAACACAGCTACCAAAATCTAACCGATCCTAATAAAATCGTGCAAGATATGTTTTGGCTAGGAGGCTTATTGTGCGTCTTTTCTTTCATAGAATTTCTTTTAAGCTTCAAGCTCCCAACCCTCCAAACTAAAACTAATGCAGTTTTTAATAAAGCTAAATATCTTAGCGGGGGATTACTCACACAAAATCTAAAAACCATCTCCAAACACAAAATGGTTTTAATGTCTGTGCTATTTATTGCAGTATTTTGGGCAATTGCACAGCTAGTAACAAACATTTTCCCCGTATATGCTAAAAATGTCTTGCTCCTTAGCAATACTGGCTATGTTAATGCCATTATTGCATGTTCTGGATTAGGGATTATAGTAGGTTCTTTTATTGCTGGAAGTTATTCTAAAAACTATATTGAAACAGGGCTTATTCCTCTTGGTGCTTGCATTATGTTTTTGGTGCTTTTTAGTTTTAGTTTCTTTAGTTCGCCTTTTGTTGTGGGAATTATGTTTTTCCTTTTTGGTTTAGGAGGTGCACTCTATATCGTTCCACTTAATGCACTTATGCAGTTTCATACCGATGATAAGGAACTTGGAGTTACAATCGCTGGGAATAATTTTATCCAAAATATCGGAATGCTAATCTCTTTAGCCATTGCTACACTTTTTGGCTTTTATAAGCTAGAAGTGATTTATCTTGTGTATTTAAGTGCCTTCTTTAGCTTTATTGCAATGCTTTATATGATAAAAACCATGCCTTTTTCACTTGTTAGAGTGCTTGTTTCTATGGCATTATTGCAACGCTACAAACTCATAGTAGAAGGGTTTAATAATATCCCACAAAAAGGTGGATTGCTTTTGCTTGGCAATCATATTTCTTTTATTGATTGGGCGATTGTGCAAATGGCACTTCCTAAAAAAGTGCATTTTGTTATGGAAAGAAGCATTTATTCTAAATGGTATATCAAAATCTTTTTAGATTTTTTTGGCGTAATTCCCGTATCTTCTCTTGCAAGTCGTGGGGCAATAGAAAAAATCCAAAACCATTTAAGAAATGGCGATGTTGTATGTCTTTTTCCCGAAGGTGTTTTAAGCCGTCATGGACATCTTAATGAATTTAAAAGCGGATTTGAAAAAATTGCAGAAGGGGTAGAAGAAGACAAAGCCCTTATCCTACCCTTTTACATACGCGGTATGTGGGGAAGTATCTTCTCGCGTAGCAATGAGCAATTTAGAGAACGCAAAAAAAGTTTCACAAAACGCGAAGTAAGCATTGCTTTTGGAGCCCCTATGCCTTTACACTCTCACAAAGACAAAGTAAAAGCAAAAGTTTTTGAAATGGGCTTTAAAGCATGGGAACATCAATGCTCTTCTTCACAAACTTTAGCAAATGCGTTTATTGATAGTGCTAAACGCGGTGGAAACGATATTGCACTCATTGACACACAAAGTGGCAGTATTACTTATAGAAAACTCTTGGTAGTTTCTTTAATGCTTGCTAACAAAATCAAAACACTCTCTTTTAAGCCTCTAGCAAAAGAACAAAATTCTTGCACACTTAAAAAAGATTGTATAGGGATAATGCTTCCTGCAACTTTAGCAAGTGTCCTTTGTAATTTTGCAGGTTTGCTTGCTTCTAAAGTCGTGGTAAATTTAAACTTCACTGCCGATAGCAACGCAATAAGTGCTGCCATAGAATCTGCAAATATTAACCATATCTACACCTCAAAACGCTTTATGCAAAAACTAGAAAACAAAGGGGTGCAGTTTAATTTTAGCGGAGTAGAATTGCATTTTATAGAAGATTTTATCCAAGAAATTCAAGCCAACAAAATAAGCCTGATTACACACTTTATCCTTTCATTTTTACCTGCTTGTATTTTAAAAATGCTTTTTACCAAAAAAGAGCCAAATACCTCTGTATGTGCAATTTTATTTAGCAGTGGAAGCGAGGGCAAACCAAAAGGCGTTATGCTAAGCCATCTTAATATTATGAGTAATATTTATCAAATTGCAGATGTTTTACATGCAAAAAATGATGATTGCATTTTGGGTTCATTGCCACCTTTCCACGCCTTTGGACTTACAGTTACGACTTTTATGCCAATTTTAGAAAATATGCAATGTATCACCCATGCAGATCCTACTGACTGCATAGGCGTAGCAAAAGCCATTGCACAAAATAGAGTTACCATTATGTGTGCCACCTCTACTTTACTAGGAATTTATGCAAGAAATCCAAAGATTGATAGAGTAATGTTTGAAAGCATAAGAATTGTAGTAGCAGGTGCTGAAAAATTAAAAAATGAAGTCAAAGAAAACTTTATGCTTAAATTCAATAAACCTATTTATGAGGGTTATGGAGCTACCGAAACTACTCCAGTTGCTAGTGTAAATCTTCCTGATGCCTTTGATCCTGTGTATTGGCAAGTGCATAAAGCCAGCAAAGAAGGAAGTGTGGGTATGCCACTCCCTGGAACTGCAGTGAGAATTGTAGATTATGATACACTAAAAGAGCTGGAAGCAGGAGAGCAAGGATTGATTTTAATAGGTGGACACCAAGTAATGGTGGGCTATCTAAATGATGAAGCCAAAACCCAAGAAGTCATTGTAATGCTAGATGGTATCAGATGGTATAAGAGTGGGGATAAAGGTTACCTAGACATTAATGGATTTTTACATATTACAGATAGATATTCGCGTTTTGCAAAAATTGGTGGTGAGATGATAAGTCTCTCAAGCGTAGAAGAAGAAATTGCAACCATTCTAAAACCTTATAACTTTAGCAATGAAATAAAATTCTGTGCCACTTCATTAGAAGATAGCAAAAAGGGTGAAAAAATCGTCCTTCTTATAGAAACCAAAAGTGATGAAATTTACAACCAAACTCTAGAAGCTATCAAAAAAAGCAATATGGCTCCTTTAAAAAAGCCTAGCGATTATTATAAGGTAGAGGCAATACCTGTTTTAGGTAGCGGAAAAGTAGATTTAAAATCTTCTAAAGAATTAGCCAAAAATCTTGCAAGCCAAAATGCCTAAAGGCTAATGGCATTGCCAGATTCTAAAAGTGCTTCTAAAGTATCTTTTGCATTCCCTACTTTACCTACTTGCAGATTTTCCAAAACCCCAAAACTCTCCAGACAAGTTTGACAAGAATAAATTTTAATCCCTAATTTTTCCAAATCTTTTAAAATTTCAATAGAATCTTGATTGCTAGTCGCCAGCAAAACTCCACGATTAAGCAAAAAAATAGATTTTGGATAAGTAGAACAAGATTTCAAAGTGGATAAAAATCCTAAAATCAATTTGCTCCCAAGCTCACTCCTCTCACCTATTACATCATCTTTAATCAACAATGTTCTTTTACTCATTTTTTTACCTTTTATTATAAAAATAATTTGAAAAATAATTTTAAACAAGCAAGCAAAAATATCCCTTAAATTTTACATTTTTTATACAAATCTGCCCCTTTGTAAAATCTAAATAAATACTTTATAAAGCTTTTAAAAATATGATAATAGTATAAATCATAATAAATGATTATTAAATAAAACTTAAATATTCTATAAGTTTATTTTTATAAAATTCCACTTGCTAAAAACAATTAGCACAAAAATACACTTTTTATGAATAACAATCTTAAAAGATTATTATTTACCCATAACAATTTTCTTAAATTTTATTAAAAGGAGATAAATGTATAAAACAAAGAGTTTATCAAATAGTTTGGCGTTAATTGTATGTTTATTTATAGCCTTAACTTTAATAGTTGTAAGTGTATATAGTTATTTGCAATCCAAAAATAATGCTTATGAGCTAATAGGAGAGGTGCAAAATAAAACTGTGGATGATGTATTGAAATTTTTCACACACTACCACAAAGCTAATCAAGAAAGCATAAAAGCCATAGCGGATGAAATAGCAAAAAATCCAAATCGCTCTTTAGAAGAATTGCACTCTCTTTTAAGAACACAAGCACAATCTAGCAATTTTGCCCTAATGTATATAGGACTAGAAGAAAACGGTGCGATGATTCGTTCCAATGGTAACCATCAAATGCCACAAGATGGATATGATCCAAGAAGTAGATCGTGGTATAAAGATGCTAAAGCCTTTCCTAATAAAGTTTCTACATCCGATCCCTACATAGCACCAAGCCTTAAAGCCCCTTCTATGTCTTATTCTTATCCCATTATTGTAAATGGTAAATTTATAGGAGCAGTGGGCGGAAATTATGATTTATCTAAGTTCTCTTCAGATGTTTTAAGCATGGGTAGATCAAGAGATGGCAACACAAGCGTTTTATCTAAAGATGGAACTATCTTATTCCACGATATTACAGAAAAAATGCTAACCCAAACCACTCTTTCAAAAAATATTATCAATGCCTATAAAGACTTAAGCTCTAACAATAAAGCAAATATTCAAAAACCCTTTATAGTGTCAGATGATGAGGGCATTAATAAAGCTATATTATGTAAAATTCCACAAGATACACAATTTTTTATGTGCACCATCATCAATGAAAATGTTTATACAGATACGATAAATAGTATTTTTATCAAACAAATGATTGTAGGGGTAATCGCCATCATTATCTCACTTGTTTTGATTAAAATCATCATCAATACCAAATTAAAACCCCTCTCCTCTATCCAAAATGGCTTATCAGGTTTCTTCTCCTACCTAAACCATGAAAGCAAAAATGCTCCTAAGCCTATTAGTGTAACAAGCAATGATGAATTTGGCATTATGGCTAAAGTAATTAATGCAAACATTGAAAAAACTAAAATAGGATTAGAACAAGACTTAAAAGCAGTTACCCAATCTGTTCAAACCGCTAAAGCCATAGAAGAAGGAGACTTAAGTGCAAGAATTATAGAAAATCCTGCTAATCCTCAATTAGTAGAATTAAAAAATGTTCTTAATAATATGCTTAGCACTTTAGAATCTAAAGTAGGTTCTAATATGAATGAAATCACTAAAGTCTTTGATTCTTATAAAAATCTAGACTTTAGTATCGAGATTAAAGATGCAAAAGGAGAAGTAGAACTTACTACTAACACTCTAGGAGAAGAAATCAAAGCAATGCTTAGAGCATCAGCAAGCTTTGCACAAGATCTAGCTAAACAAAGTGAAGAATTAAAAATCTCTATGGAAAAGCTAACAAGTGGTTCACAAACTCAAGCAAGCTCACTCCAACAATCAGCAGCTGCTATTGAAGAGATAAGCTCTTCTATGCAAAATGTATCGGATAAAACATCTGAAG
>NZ_NBIU01000019.1 GCF_003245365.1 Helicobacter valdiviensis | reverse complement strand
AAAAATTATAGTAAAAAAAATACATTTAGATTTATGAAAAATTTAATTTATTTTTCCTTAATTTGATGGATTGTGGGGGGGGGGGGGGTATAATTACCCTTTTGTTGATTGAAAGTGCAAATTAAATAAGGAGATAAAATGGCATATAAAAAAGATGCGGATTTAGAGTTTTTAAGAGAATTAAAAAATGAAGAAATGAATGATTTAGTAAGTATTATTACACACGATAAAGATGGCTCTGTAAGATGGATAGAACTTTTAAGTGTCAATAAGCTTTATAAAGCACATTATCCAAATCATCAAAAATATTTAGATGTTATCTTAGAAGAGATTCAAAAAATTGGTGGAAATAGTTTTGTAAATACTTTTAGAGGAATTGGGGTTTTATATAAAGAAATTTTGTGTGATGTGGCTGATAAATATAAGGTTAATTATAATAAAAAATCTGATACCGAACTTATAAAAATAAAACTTTTTATGAAGATTTTAGAAACTTCTTTAGACAAAATAAATCAAGGAGATATAAAAATAATTTCCCAGTCTAAAGGCATTAATATTAATTCGATATTAGGAGGTTTTGAAAAATAAAAAGTAATGAAAAATGAAATTTTTCCTTGCACATCTTGTGGGGCATGTTGTAAAAATATAGGCAAAGTAGATGAGTTAAAGGAATTTAATAATAATGGCGTGTGTATAAATTTGCAAAATGATAATACTTGTAAAATTTATCATATGCGTCCTTTGGTTTGTAGAGTGGATGAATTGTATGAAAAATACTTTTCTAAGCAAATGAGTAGAATTGATTTTTATAATGAAAATATAAAAATTTGTAACTCATTACAAGAAAAATTTAATATAGAGAAAAAATATAGAATTAATTTTTTAAATAAGGAGAATTAAAATGGCAGTTCCATTTATTTTGGGCGGTATAGCATTAGCAGCAGGTGCTTTTGGAGCAAAAAAAGCTTATGATGGTTATCAAGATAAGTCTAAAGCTGAAGCTATAAACGATAGTGCGGAGGGTATATTTAATTATTCAAAAGAAAAATTAGAGCAAGCAAGAATCGGTGCGGAAAAATCTTTGGAAAATTTAGGTAGTGCTAAATTGCATATTCATCAAAATTCTTTTAAGGAATTCGTAGAAATTTTTTCAAAAATGAAAAATGTTGAAGTGCAAGATTTTTCAAAAGATGATTTAAATTTTAATATTCAAGAATTTGTTAAATTTACTAAAGAAAGTGTGGTAAGTTTTACAGAATTAGCAGGAGGTGGAATAGCTTCTTTGGGTGCTGGAGCTTTAGCTGGAATTGGAGCATATGGGAGCGTTGGGATGCTTGCTAGTGCTTCAACAGGAACAGCAATAGCATCTTTAAGTGGAGCAGCGGCTACAAATGCTACTTTAGCTTGGCTTGGTGGCGGAAGTTTGGCTGCTGGTGGCTTTGGCATGGCTGGTGGAATGGCAGTATTAGGTGGTATAGTAGCCGCACCTGTTTTGGCTGTAGGAGGATTTTTATACTCAAAAATGGGAGAAAAAGCTTTAGATGATGCAAGAAGTAATTTGGCAAAAGCTAAAACGGCGGCACAAGAAATGGATACTGCGACAATTGCTACAAATGCCATTGCAAATATTGTTATGAATTCTTTAGAAATGATTCAAAAATTAGATGGAATATTATCAAAAGAATTAACAACTTTTAAATTAATGGTTATTAAAGAAAATGATTATACTAAATATAGTAATGGGGAAAAAGATTATATGCAGTATATTGTAAATTTAGTTAAAACTATTAGCGGAATATGTAAAGTCAATGTTTTAACTGAAGATGGCAAAGTAAATGAGGAATTTAAAAAAGCTGTGCAAATAGCAAAAGATTTAAGCGAAAAAATTCAAAGTTTATAAGAGGCGATTTAGCCTCTTAAATTTAGGAGATAAAATGAATGGAAAATTGTTATTTGATGAATTAATGGATGAGCTAAGTACTCAAAGTTTAGCGAGACTAAAACTAAATATTTTTGATTTAAATTCTTATGGCGCAATGGTAGAAAGTGCAAAACTTACTACAAATATGCAAAAAGCTATAGAGCAACATGGCGATAATCCGAATGGTTTTGGGCAGTTTTTTGAAACTTTAGAAATAGGAAAAGAAAATATACAAAGTTCTTATTATAAAATAGGAGAAAAAAGTTTCACCACAGATGAGTTAGCTGATATTAAAAAAGTTTATAATAACGAAGAAATAGGTGGTAAATACAGCCAAGAAAGAAAAGAAAATATTTTAGCAAATTATAGCCCAGAAGAAATAAAAGCTATAGCAACAAATGAAAAATTAATGGAACATGCCACCACAAATCACAACTTAATAGATGTTATAACAATCGATAAAAATGGCAATATTACTACAGAACAACTAAAAGCTGTAAATGATAATATACTTGGTAAAAAATATAATAGGTATTTTGAAGGAGTAGATAGCGTAAGAGTGGATGAAAATACCTATAATAATGCTAAAGAAAAATTACAACAAGCAAAAGAAAATTATAGAAAACATCCTTCAGAAAAAAATAAAGAAACTCTAAAAGAATATGAAGAAAAATTTACTAAGCTTAAAATGGGTTCTAATAAAGAAGAAGCAGGATATACACGAGGTGATGAAAAGAATAAAAACCACACAGATAGTGATAAGGTTATGAAAGAAACTTTAAAAAATCAAGCCAAAGAAACATTAAACAATATCCACCAAACAGGAACAAGTGATATGGCGGTTGTTATGCTTAGTACTTTTGCAAGTGGTGCTTTGTGGGAAATTAAAGATGAATTTATGGATAATAATTCGCAAGATTTTAGTATCAGAATTAAAAGAATAATAACTAAAACAATCGAAAAAGGCTCGGATGCTTATGCAAGAGGTGCAAGTTTTGGGATAGTTGATAGTTTAATAACCATTATATCGCAATTTTTTAAGAAGATAGGTGGACGCTTAAAATATCTTTGGACTAATATTAGAGATGCAGCAAAATCAATATGGAATGCTATTTATTCTTATATAACTGGAAAAATCACGAATTATGCAGAACTTATTAAAATCATTCTTAAATCTTTATTTTCAGCAATTATGGTTGGATTTGCAGTTGCATTAGAAATAGAAATTTCAAATAAGTTAAAAACAATTTTAGGTGAAACTATAGCAGATGTTTTATCAATTGGAATTTCAATATTTATTTGTTCTGTGGCTGTTATTTTATTTTCAAAAACTATAGATTTGACTATAAATGCATTTTTTGGAATTTGTGCTGCAGCTGATATGGCTAAACAAAGAAGAGAAGAGATTGAAAGAGTATATGATGCAATTATGCCTAAAATGATAGAAAATATTAATAATTTAGAAAAATATATCACAGAATATACGATAAATTTACAAAATATGAGTGAAATGAGTTTTAATGAATTGCAAAATGCTTTGCAAGGCAAAAACTATATTCAAGCAAATCAAGGATTAGTAAAATTAGCCAATATATATGGTGTTAATGATTTATTTGAAACAAGGGAGTATTTTGATAATTTTATGGCGAGCGACGAAACACTTAAAGTATAAATAAGGCAAATTATGACTCACGATAAACTTGCAATGCGTCTAGCACAAATTTTAATGCGATTTATGAGGGTGGGAGAATTAGCATTGAGGAGCTTGCAGAGGAGTTTAGTGTAGATAGTAGGACAATTTATAGGGATTTACACCAACGGCTTTCTTTTATGCCTATTAAAAAAGAAAATGGAAAATATTTTTTGGAGCCTTTTGCTTTGGGGAAATTAAGCTTTAAAGATATACAAAATTTCGCTACGCTTAGTGGAATTAGCGAGCTTTATCCGAAGTTAGATTCTAGCTTTATTGTGGATTTATTGAGCGAGAAAATTAATAATGTTTTTTTAATTAAAAATGATGGTTTTGAAAAGGTGGATTATGCACTTTTTGAAGAAATTAGTGTGGCGATTTTAAAGCATTGTGTAATCCATTTCCTCTATAAAGAAAAACTAAGAAAAGCAAAGCCTTATAAATTGGTCAATAATAAAGGAATCTGGTATGTTTTAGCAGATGAGGGGGGTGGTTTAAAGTATTTTGCACTCAATAAAATGGTGGATTTTACAAAAAGCAAAGAGGAATTTATTCCTAGAAAAGAATTAATGCGGGAGATTTTAAATAATGAAAATATGTGGCTAGGGGCAGATAAAGAGGTGCATTTAAAGCTTAAAAAAGAAGCCAAAGAATATTTTTTTAGGAAAAAAATTCTAAACAATTATGAAATTATAAGCGAAGATGAGAGCAGTTTTGTGCTTAAAACAAAAATATCTTATTATGATGAGATTTTAAACATTGTCAAGCAGTGGATTCCTTATATGCAGATACTTAAACCCAAAGAACTAAAAGAAGAACTCCATATTCTTTTAAAAGATTATTTAGAAGATGTAACTAGATAGAATTTATTTGCCAATCATTTACTTTTTGACTTAAATCAAGGAAATTATTTTTTAAAAAGAATACAATTTTGCCATTGAATCTAAAAAGCTGGATTCAAAAATTTTAAAAAGGAGCGTAAATTGGAAGGTAGAAATTCTAAAAAACCTCTTTCATTTTTGGCAATACTTTTTCTTGCTTTAAGTGTGATAATCGTTATTTTTGGATTATATACTTTTTATAATGCTAAAGGAATGTCTTATTTTAGCAATGAAAGTGAAGCATGTAATAATTGCCATATTATGAATGAGGTTTATAACGACTACCAAAGAGGATCGCATTCTCAAAAGATTGCAGGTAAGCCAAGAGCAACTTGTAATGATTGCCATCTGCCCCATGAATTTGTAGAAAAATGGGTAGCAAAAGCACAAAGTGGTTTAGGGCATGCCTATGCTTTTACATTTAAGTTAGATGTTTTGCCTACAAACTTAAGTGCAACACCAAAATCTAAAGATATGGTGCAAAATAATTGTGTGCGTTGCCATAGTGATATGGTAAGCAATGTGGTAAATCCTACGCTAGATCCCCATAACAATAGCGCTTTAAAATGTGTTTCATGTCATGCAGGCGTAGGGCATAAAAGAGGATTTTAATTTTAGGAGGTAAAAATGCAAAAGAAATCACCATTATTACTTGGTTTGATTGTTATTGCTGTGGTTGTTTTAGCCGGATTAGTTTGGTTAAATTCTGATATTAATCAAAAACAGCAAGAAGGAGTAGGAGGCTTAGCTAAAAAGGGCTTTGAAGTGATGAGTGATGAGAATCCCACATTTGATGCGTGGGGGAAAAATTTCCCAGATTATTTGGATATGTATTTAAAAGTAGAAACTCAAGAACCTATCCCAACAGAATTTGGTGGAAATTTAGCATATTCAAAGCTTATTCGTTATCCTCAACTTACAGTTCTTTGGGCGGGCTACCCTTTTAGTTTAGATGCAAATGAAGAAAGAGGACATTTTTTTGTTCAAGCAGATCAAATGGATACAGCAAGAAATAACAAAGATTTCTTAAATGCGCATGGCTTTGCAGCTTTTGGAGGACAGCCTACTGCTTGTATGAATTGCCATAGTGGTTGGACGCCTTGGTTATTGAAAAATGCTTCTAAGGGCGAAAATGAAAGAGAAAAATGGATTTCTTTTAACTCTACTAAATATTGGACAATGATTAAAAATGTTCCAGAAGTAGAAGGAGTAAAAGATCATACAGGCTTACATGGCGGGACAAGAATGGGTGTAACTTGTGCAGATTGTCATAATCCAAATGATATGCAACTAAGAGTTACAAGACAAGCTGCTATTAATGCTTTAGTAGATTTTAGAGGTTATGAAAAAGATCCAGTTACAGGTGTAAAAGCAACGCGTGAAGAGATGAGAACTCTAGTATGCTCTCAATGCCATGTGGAGTATTATTTTAAACCTACAGGAACTAAAGTGAAAGTTATGGGAGAATCCATTGCTAATGATGTAAGTAAAAAATGGTGGAATGGCACTCAAAAAACTTATGATGAAATTGATGTTTGGAGAGAGGGTAATGAGCCTACTGAAATTGAAGTAGATGGTTTAGAGCTAGTTTTCCCATGGGGTGAATGGAAAAAAGGAATGCCTTTTAGAATTGAAATGTTTGATGAATATTATGAAAAAGTAAGAGATGTATTCCCACAAGATTGGGAGCATAAATTCACAAAAGCACCAATGCTAAAAATCCAACATCCAGAATCAGAACTTTATAGCGGTGGGGTGCATGCTGCAAATGGTGTGAGTTGTGCAGATTGCCATATGCCTTATGTAAGAAAAGGAGCTAAAAAGGTAACCCAGCATAATATCACTTCTCCATTACAAGATATTAATGGGGCTTGTAAATCATGCCACACTCAAAGCGAGGAGCAATTAAGAAAGCAAATCTTAGATGTCCAACAATCTATTGCTTATGACTTAAGAAGTGTAGAATATGCAACTGTAAGCTTGATTGAAGATATTAAAGTAATGCGTGAGAAACTAGGAGCAATGGATAAATATCAAAGCAATGGAAAGCCAGATGATAAGAAAATCTCTGCAGTTTTAAAAGAAGTTTTAGAACTTCATAGAAAAGGACAAATGAGAGGAGATTTTGTAGGTGCTGAAAACTCAACAGGTTTCCACAACCCAAGAGAAGCTTCAAGAATGTTGCTTCAAGCACTAGATATGGCAAGATTAGGACAAGCAAAATTAGTAGAGATTGCAAATGCTCATGGAATTAAAGATTTTAAAATTTCTAATCTAGGTTTTGAAGAAATTCAAAAGCTAAATCCAGGAGAAATCCACTATAAAGTAGATATGAATGGTAAAAAAGCAGGAGATCGCTATTATAGCCATGAAGAAGTAAATGGAGCTGCTCCAAAAGAATTATTAGAAAGGGATAAGAATAATAAGCCTTATAACTACAAAGTGTTAGATTCTAAAACTTCTTCTTATTAATACATCAAAAAGCCCAAAGATAATTTGGGTTTTTTGGTGAAAACTTCCTTAAAATTTATTTTTTTATGTTTCATTTTGTATAAACTTATGCAAGTTTGTAAAGAATTAAAGTTTTTTTTACAAAAAATACAATACGCTTAGGAAAAATAAAAAGGCTAATAATGTGGGTTTCAAAAACTTATCCTAATAAAATCCAACAAGAGTATTCTATTAAGAATAAAATTTGTGATGTAAAAGGCGTAAAACATCATTTAGAAATTTTTCTAAGCGATACTTTCTTGCAGATTGCTAAGATTGATGATAATTTGTATTTGCAAAGTTTTATGAAAGCAAAAAGTGAATTTTTAGCGCATATTGGTATTTGCTCTTATAAAGAAACTCCTAAACGCGTTTTGGTAGCTGGAGGTTTTAATTTAGAGCTTGCCTATGAGCTTTTAAAATATGATTTTTTAGAGGTAGATTTTTTACAATTTGATTTGAAGATTTTAGAATCTTTAGTGGGCTTTTTCCCTCATTTTAAAGAAGTGATGGAACATAAAAGATTTAGACATATCCCCCAAACTAAAGAAGAATTTTTAGAGCAGAATGCACAAAGAAAACAAGAATATGATGTTATTTTTGATTTTACTTGCAAGGGCGGAGTGGAAAATATTCTAGCTAAAGAGGGTATATTGATTACAGAGCTTCCTCATTTGCTATTGGATATAGAAGATGCTAAGGCAAAAATGGCATTATTGTGTGAGGAGTTTAGGGTAAAAATGCCTTTTGTGTTGCCTTTAGATTATGGAATGGATAATTGCTTTTTATTAGCTTCTAAAAAATATCATCCAACAGCAGATATTGCACTCCAAAGGGCAGATATGCTAGAGGATTTAGAGTATTATCATCCTATTTTGCACCAAAGTGCATTTGTCTTGCCAAAAGGTATTAAAAATGCTTTAAATGGGATTGCCAAAAATTGAGTTTAAAATATGCAATAGTGCTTAGTGGGGGTATAGGAAGCGGTAAAAGCACGAGTGCTTCCCTTTTGAAACTCTATGGCTATAAGGTGATTTGTGCTGATAGCATAGCACATTTAAAGCTTGAGGAATGTCAAGCAGAAATTGTAAAAGAATTTGGCAAGGAAATTTTACAAGAAGGAAAAATCCATAGAAAAAAATTAGGAGAAATTGTTTTTAATAATCAAGACAAAAAACAAAAATTAGAGGCTTTATTACACCCTAAAATTAAAGAGGAAATTTTAAAACTTGCTAAAATAGAGGAAGAAAAAAAAGTTTTTTATTTTATTGATATTCCTTTATTTTTTGAAACAAAAAATTATGAAATTAAAGAGAGTTTGTTGATTTATGCTCCACAAAATATACAATTAGAGCGTGTGATATTACGCGATCATTGTTCCAAAGAAGAGGCATTGTTAAAAATTTCTCATCAAATGTCTATGGAGGAAAAGAAAAAAAAAGCAAGCTATGTGATAGAAAATACAGGAACTTTAGAGGAATTGCAAGAGCAAATTGAAAAATATTTAACAAGTTATTTGCCAAATTTAAAAATTTATTGAAAAATTAAGAAACCTTTGGGTAAAATCCCAAGCTTAAAGTAGCTTTTGGGGTGTTAGCTCAGCTGGGAGAGCGCAACGCTGGCAGCGTTGAGGTCAGGAGTTCGATCCTCCTACACTCCACCAGTTTTTACCCCTTGTGCGTCCGTAGCTCAGCTGGATAGAGCAACAGGTTGCGGTCCTGTAGGTCGGGGATTCGAATTCCTCCGGGCGTACCACTCTATAGAGACAACTAAACAGTTTATACTTCAATAATATTTATTTCTAAAATTAAAGACTTCTTAGCTAAAAGAGCAAAAAATTCATACTTATATTTTTTTTAAGAGAGATTGAGATACAATCCTTAGCTTATATTACTTTTAGGTTGAGAGAATGAAACAGATTCGAGCTTATTTTGGTGGTTGGTTTCTAGTATTGTTGTTGGCATTAAGCATGCAAGCTTATGCAGAAGCAAAAAATGCGGAAAATTCTAGATTAGATGCTTACAATAAACTAAGAAAGGTTATTGGGACAATTGAGAATTATTATGTGGATGAGCTTACGCTAGATGAGATTGTAGATAAAGCTATTGATGGGCTTTTAACTAATCTTGATGCACATTCAGCATATTTAGATGAGAAAAAATTTGAAGAGTTAAAGATACAGACTAATGGGGAATTTGGTGGTATTGGTATTACAATTGCTCTAAAAGATGGAGGAATTACAATTGTAGCTCCTATTGAAGGGAGTCCAGGTGATAAAGCAGGCTTAAAAAGTGGAGATATTATTTTAAAGATTAATGATGAAAGCACGCTTAGTATGAGCCTAGATGATGCAGTCAATAAAATGCGTGGAAAGCCTAAAACAAAAGTGCAATTAACCATTGTGAGAAAAAATACTCCAAAGCCTTTAGTTTTTGATATTGTAAGGGATAATATCAAAGTAGAATCTGTTTATGTAAAAGGTATTGAGGGGACAGATTATGCTTATGTTAGAGTAACTTCTTTTGATAAAAATGTTAGTAAAAGAGTATTGGAAGAGCTAAAAAAGATTAAGAATTTAAAAGGTATTGTGTTAGATTTAAGAAATAATCCTGGAGGTTTATTAAATCAGGCTGTAGGATTAAGCGATATTTTCTTAAAAGAAGGAATTATTGTTTCTCAAAAAGGTAGAGTAGAGGATGAGAATGTTGTATATAAAGCTAATGCTAAAACTCCTTATGCAGATGTGCCTTTAGCAGTCTTGATTAATAATGGAAGTGCAAGTGCAAGTGAAATTGTAGCAGGTGCATTGCAGGATAATAAAAGAGCAGTTTTGGTGGGTGAAACAACTTTTGGTAAAGGAAGCGTGCAAGTAGTTTTACCTACAGAGAAAAAAGAAGCCATTAGACTAACCATTGCAAGATATTATTTGCCAAGCGGTAGAACAATCCAGGCAGTGGGAGTAACTCCAGATATTGAAGTGCAACCAGGCGTTGTTCCTAATGAGGATAATTTACTAACCTTAAAAGAATCAGATCTCAAAAAACATTTAGCAGGTGAGCTAGAGAAAATCACAAAAGATAAGCCTAAGAAAGCTGAAGTAAATACAAACCAAATCACAAAAGCACAAATTATGAATGATATTCAACTAAAGAGTGCCATTGATGTGGTTAAAACTTTATCATTAATTAATTCTAAAGGAACAAACAATGCAAATTAAAGAAATGATGTATGAGGGAAAAGGAAAGAAACTTTTTTTTACAGAGGATGCAAATTTAGTAGTTTCGCAGTTTAAAGATGATTTAACTGCTTTTAATGCTGAAAAAAGGGGAAGTGAGCAAGGGAAAGGGATTTTAAATTGTAAAATTTCTTCAGAAATTTTCAAACTTTTAGAGCAAAATGGCATTAAAACACATTATGTAGAAACTTTAAGCGATGATAAAATGCTTTGCAAGAAAGTAAATATTATTCCTATTGAAGTTGTTGTAAGAAATGTAGCAACAGGTTCTCTCTCTAAAAGATTAGGTATTAAAGAGGGGAGTGTATTGCCTTTTACTTTAGTAGAATTTTATTATAAAGATGATGCACTAGGAGATCCACTCATTAATGATGAGCATGCTTTGATTTTAGGTTGTGCAAAATCTATAGAGGTTTTAGATAAACTAAGAGAAAACGGAAGAGCAGTCAATGAGGTTTTAAGAAAATTCTTTGATGAAAAAAATCTAATTTTGGTGGATTTTAAACTAGAATTTGGAATAGATAGCCAAGGAGAAATACTTTTAGCAGATGAGATTACTCCAGATAGTTGTAGGTTTTGGGATAAAGACACTAAAGAAAAGTTAGATAAAGATAGATTCAGACAAGATTTAGGCAATGTTAAAATGGCTTATGAAGAAATTTTAAAGAGAATTTTAAATTAGGGAAATATATGCAAGTAGAAGTGATTGTTAAATTAAAAAATGGAGTTTTAGATCCTCAAGGTAAGGCAATTTGTCACGCTTTGCATTCTCTAGGGCATAAAAATATAGAAGAAGTGAGTGTGGGGAAAAGAATACTTTTAGAAGTAAAAGGCGAGGATAAAGAAGAAATTAAAAAAGAAGTAGAGCAAATGTGCCAAACATTGCTAGCAAATGTAGTGATTGAAGATTATGAGGTAAAGCTATAAAAATGAGTGTTGCGATTTTACAATTTTTAGGAACCAATTGTGAGTATGATATGGAGTATGCTTTCAAGCTTTTGGGAGCACAAACACAGATTGTATGGCATAAAGAAGAAGAGTTGCCTAAAAACACAAAATTAGTTGTAATACCAGGTGGCTTTAGTTATGGAGATTATCTAAGAAGTGGAGCTATTGCGCGTTTTTCTCCTATTATGAAGGCAGTGGCAGATTTTGCAAAAAAAGGCGGATATGTGCTTGGAATATGCAATGGTTTTCAGATTTTGCTAGAAAGTGGCTTATTGCCGGGTGCAATGAAGCGTAATGAAAATTTGCATTTTATTTCTAAAGTAGAGCCTTTAAGAGTGGTTAATAATCAAAATGTGTTTTTAGAAAAATTTCAAAAAGATGAAATTGTAGAAATTCCAATAGCACATGCAGAAGGGAATTATTTTATTGATGCACAAGGCTTAGAAGAGCTTAGAGAAAACCATCAAATCTTGCTAGAATATGTAACAAACCCTAATGGCTCTTTAAGCAATATTGCAGGAATTTGCAATAAAGAAAAAAATGTATTTGGGCTTATGCCTCATCCAGAAAGAGCTATGGAAAATGTGTTGGGTAAAAGTGGCGGATATAAAATGCTTGAAAGTTTTATGAGGGTTTTATAAAGTCTTATGAAGGTTTTGATTTTATTTCTTGCTTTGTTTACATATATGTTTGCAGAAGAAACGCAAATGTTTCCACAAACCCCTGCAAGCAATTATAATCCAAACTATGAACACAAAGAATCTGGGCAAAATACTTTCAAACAAGCAGAGATTTTGCAGGAGCAAAATACAAAAAATACACCTCTTATAGAAGAAAAAGAGGTGGAGAGTAAAGGAGAGTTTGGGGAGGATTTGTTAAATCCTAGTGTGAAAAATCCTCAAAAAGAACAATTTGTTCCTAATCCTCTAATAGCCTCAAAGTTGCTTTATGTAGATTTGTTAAATCCTCCTAGTGCGATTTTGTATGTCAATCAAATTGTGCCTTATGAAGTTAGGGTGATGGCGTTTTCTTCTTATAATACCATTGTGGTAGATTTTAGCAATGAAACTTCTATAGAGGTTTTAAATAAAGATCAAAATTGGAGCATTCAAGGGGATGGAACATTAACAAATACTTATTATCTTAAAATCAAACAACCAAACTATAAAATCCCAGATATTAGTATTACGTTAAACACTAAAGAAGGGGAAGCCAAAGAAGTTTTAAAGGGTATAAGCGGAAAGGCAATTAATTTGGAAAAATCTAATTTTTCTTCAGTAATTGCACAAGAACTTATTATTAAAGACACAAAAATCACTTCTTATGATGAAAATAATAATCTTGCTGTATTTCAGTTAAAAAGCAAGGTGGGAAATTTACTAGATTTTAAGCTAAAACAATACAAGCAACAAGGGATTGAAAGTAAAAGTGGTGATATCTCTAATATGGAAGTTTTTTACTATGTGATTGTCTCAAAAGAATTAGAAGAAATTTCTTTTGAATATTTTAATACAGAGAAATCTTCTTATGCAGAATTAAAAGTTCCAAATTTACCAGAAGATGATAGAGTAAGCACGCAAAGCGATATTAAACCTAAGAATAATTACCAAATTTATCAAATTTTAATACTTATTGTGGTGGCATTGTTATTTTTAGGACTGTATTTTTATAAAAGAAAGTGGATTTTTATTATTTTTGCTATTTTGCCGCTTGTAGGAATAGTCTATATTCTCTCTATTAGAACTTCAGCAACTTTAATCCCCAATGCAATAGTGCGTATCCAACCTACTTATAATTCAACAATAATCCTGCAAACAACAGGGACTTTAAAAGTAGATGTGATTACGCAAAAAAGAGGTTATTATAAAATAGTTTTAGAAGATGGAAAAATAGGGTGGGTAAAAGAAAATGATATCCAAAATTAGAGCGGTTAGTGCCGTTGTTTATACGCTTTTAGTGATACCTTTTAGTATTTTGTTTATGTATTTATTGCCAAAATACCATAGAAAAATTAGAAAGATTACTGCAGATTTTTTTTATAAGATTTTTTTTGTTAAAGCAGAAGAGATTGGAGAAATTGATAAAGAGGCACAAATTTTAGTGATGAATCATCAAAGTTTTATGGATGTGATTTATTTAGAAGCAAAGCATCCTAAAAATCTTTGCTGGATTGCCAAAAAAGAATTAGGAGAGCCCTTTTTATATGGGCATGCACTTAAAGCCCCTAAAATGATTTTAATCAATCGCGAAAGCAAAAAAGAGCTTATTTATCTTCTAAAGGAAGCTAAAGATAGATTAGAAGATAATAGAGTGCTTTGTATTTTTCCAGAAGGAACGCGTTCTAATGGAGAAGAAAAGTTCTTGCCCTTTAAAATGGGTGCGAAAATTTTAATAGAAAAATACAATTTAAAGGTGCAACCTATAGTTTTTTGTGGAACAAGAAAAAATTTAGAGATTGGGAAGCTAAAATTTAATAATTCTAAGTTTTTTGTAAAATATCTCCCTTCTATTACGCCTAATGGAGAAAATTGGTATGAAGAGTTAAAAACCAATATGGAGAAAGAATATTTAGAGCTTTATAATAAAGGCTAAAACTATGCATGGCAAGATCGTTAGGTATTTAAATAGCAATGGTAAAGGGGTTGTGATTAATGTTTCTAAAATGCTATTTGAATTTACCAAAGAAACTTGGCATGATAAAAAAGTTATTCCTATGGTTGGAATGTTTGTGGAGTTTCGTTGCAATGATAACCATCAAGTTACAGATTGTAGGGTTTCAAAATTTCAAGAATTTAGCAAAAATAGTTTATTAAAAGAGAGTAATTTTTGGCATAGTGAGAGTGATGAGGAGCTAGAGACACTAGAGGCTAATTTGCGTGATGCACGAGTGCAACAAATCTACAAAAATACAGATTATGATACGCTAAATGCTGTTCCGCTTACTATAAAAATCACAGAAGCAATTAAAAAATATTTTTATCAGGAATTTTTGGCAATTAGTTTTTTAAATGATTTGCGGTTTGAAAACTCTTTGGTTTTATTGGATTTTTTCTTGGTGAAACGCTTTGTGTTTAAGGTTTTGGATACTTTATTGTTTAATGATAAAACTGTAGCAAAAGATGATTTTGTAGAAGAGCTTAGCGTGATTACTAGGCTTGAAACTTCTTTTAATGATATAACGCGTAACCAAAATATCCGTATAGAGCAAATCTTTGAAAACAATTTTTTATTAGAACAAACACATTTTCAAGCCCTAAAAGCTGCGATTGAAAACACAAAAGATACATTAAAAATGTATGATAAGAGAATTGCAAGTTTAAAAAGTGAATTATTAATTCTTACAAGAAGATTGCAAAGTGATCCTAAAAATTCTGATTTTTTAAAAAAGCAAGAAAAAATCAAAGAAGAATTAGAGTTTTTAAAAGGTGAAATCCAAAAATTAGATACAAGGTATGTGCGTTTAGATTCTATGCAGAGAAGATTTTATGAACATCATTTTCAATCTTTTGAATATTTGTTTTTAAAAACTCATAAAATGCTTCAAAAGAAAATACAAAATGGTTTAGATATTTGTGCGACTATTTTGGATGATAAAATTTATCACAAATCTTTAAAATCTACAGCCATGAAAAATTGTTACTTTAAATATCCTGAGAATGAAAAGCCACCTATTGCGACAAGCTTTATGTATCAGTATTTAGAGAGGTTAAATAAGGATAGATTGAATGAAGGAGATAAAAAATTATATTTATATTCACAAAAGATAGATAGAATGTATAAAAAATTTTTTTTAGTTGTAAGTTCTGATGAAAAAAGTGCTTTGGAACTTAAAATGCAGATTTTAGAACAAAATAAATTTAATTGTGTTAAAGTTGCATCCAAGCAAATTCTATTTTTAGGAATGGTTAGAGAAATAGAATTTAGTGAAATTTATATAGATTCAATGCATATTTGGGAAAGTCCCCAAAAGCTTATTGAAGAGATAAAAACTTTTAAAGTTAATCAAAATACCCCTATTAAAACCCTTACAAATTCACAAAAAGTTAATAGATTTGGCTTTAGTGAGTAGGTGAAGTTAAAAAGAGTATGATATAATTTTAAACAATTTACAAATAAAGTTTTAAAAATATGAGAAATCAAGTAAAAAAAACCAGACAAAAACAGCAAGATGATTTTAATGAAGCCAGTGAGGGCGGATTTTTAGAATTTGGACTTAAAAAAAATATCTTAAAAGGTATTAAAGAGGCAGGCTTTAGTGAGCCAAGTCCTATCCAAAAAGAAGCGATTCCGCTTATTTTAGATGGATTAGATGTAATAGCACAAGCTCAAACGGGCACAGGTAAGACAGCAGCTTTTGCACTCCCTTTGGTGAATAATTTAAAGCACAATGGGGAAATTGAAGCATTGGTTTTAACTCCTACAAGAGAGTTGGCTATGCAAGTGAGTGATGAGATTTTTAAATTAGGAAAATACAATAAAGTTAAAACAATCTCTTTGGTAGGGGGACAGCCTATTAGGCGTCAAGTAGAGCTTTTGGCTAAAAAGCCACAAGTAGTGATTGCAACTCCAGGAAGATTGCTAGATCATTTAAGAAATGATAGATTGGAAAATTTTTATCCTAGTGTCGTAGTTTTAGATGAATCAGATGAAATGCTAGATATGGGCTTTTTAGACGATATTGAAGAGATTTTTACTTATTTGGAGAATGAGCGACAAACTCTTTTATTTTCTGCGACAATGCCAACTCCCATTAAACATTTAGCACAAAAGATTCTAAATAGCCCTAAGCTTATTAAAATTACCCAAGAAGATAGCACTAATCAAGACATTACCCAACGCTATTATATTATCAATGAAGCAGAGCGAGAAGATGCTATTATGCGCTTGATTGATAGCGAGATGCCTGCTAAGGCAATTATTTTTACGCGTATGAAAAAAGAGGCAGATATTTTAGCAGAGAGATTGAAAAATCATGGATATAAAGCAGCAGCTTTGCATGGTGATATGGAGCAAAGAGAGAGAATGCAGTCTATGAAAGCTTTTAAAAATTCTAGTGTAAATATTTTAGTAGCTACAGATATTGCAGCAAGAGGGCTTGATATTAGTGGAGTTAGCCATGTGTTTAATTTTCATATTCCACTAAATCCAGAATCTTATGTGCATAGGATTGGAAGAACAGGAAGAGCGGGCAAAAAGGGAATTGCTATTACCCTTGCAACACCTCTAGAATTTAAAGAAATTAGACGCATTAAAGAAAATACAAAAGCTACTATAGAGCTTTATGAGATACCAAATTTAGAAGATACACTTAGTAAAAAAGATACTTTTTGGCTAGAGAAGATTTTAAAGCATCCAATTAGTGATGAAGCCTTAAGAGTGTATGAGCAAATTAGAGGGAATGCAGATATGACACAACTTGTTTGTAAGCTTCTTTCTATGGTTTTAAAAGAACAAGAAGTTTTGGGGCCTAATAAAATTGGACTGGATAAAAAAGATTTGAATGCTTTTAAAAAAGAATTAGAAGCAGAACCTATTAAAAGAGCAAGAGCAAGAAGAGGCAGACAAAAAGCAGAGGCTAAACCTAGAGAAAATAGAGGTAATAAACAAAAGCCTAGAGAGGAATTAAAAACACAAAACAAAAAAGGAAGTAAAAGAGGAAGCACAAGGCAAGCTCAAGCAGGAAGAAAAACTTCTAATAAACGCAATAAAAGGAGAGGATAATGGAATTTCAACCCTACCCTTTTGAAAAGCTTCAAGGGCTTATTAAAGATATAGGAACAAACAAAGAAAGCATACTTTTAACTATAGGGGAACCCCAGTTTGCTACTCCTAGCCTTGTTACGCAAGCTTTAAAGGAAAATGTAGAGCTTTTAAACAAATACCCAAAAACAGCAGGTGAAGAAGAGCTAAATAGCACAATGCGTGAGTTTGTCAAAAAGCGTTTTAATGTAGAGTTGCAAAAAAATGAACTTTTATCAACTTTTGGCACAAGAGAGGTTTTGTTTAATTTTCCACAATTTTTTCTATTTTCTAAAAAAAATCCAACCATAGCTCACCCAAATCCTTTCTATCAGATTTATGAGGGTGCTGCTATTGCATCGCGTGCTAAAAGTATTTATATGAATCTTACACAGGAGAATGGTTTTAAACCAACTCTTAGCAAAGAGCAAATGAAAGAATGCGATTTAGTGATTTTAAATTCTCCAAACAATCCTACAGGGGCTACTTTAAGTCTTGAAGAGCTAAAACAATGGGTAAAATATGCACTAGAATTTGACTTTTTGCTCCTAAGTGATGAGTGTTACAGTGAAATTTACACATTACAAAAGCCACATTCTATTTTAGAAGCCTCCTTGGCGGTAGGGAATAAAGAATTTAAAAATGTTTTAGCACTTAATTCTATCTCAAAGCGTTCTAATGCACCAGGTTTAAGAAGTGGATTTATCGCAGGGGATAGTAAGATTTTAAGTTCTTATGCGACTTATCGCACTTATATAGGCTGTGCTTCTCCACTTCCTTTGCAAAAAGCAGCGATTAAAGCATGGGGAGATTTAGAACATCCACAAAATGCACGCAATGAATATGCAAAAAATCTCACTTTAGCTAAAGAGATTTTAGGGGTAGAAGTGCCTAGTGAGACTTTTTATGTATGGCTTAAAGTGGAAGATGATTTAAGTTTTACAAGAAGACTTTTAAAAGAGCAAAATATTTTGGTTTTACCTGGTAGTTTTCTTTCTCGCATAGATGAAAGGGGAGTAAATCCAGGAAAAAACTATGTAAGATTAGCACTTGTTTATGAAGAAGAGAAGATTAAAAAAGCATTGATGGGGATTAAACATTGTCTATAAAAGATTATAAGAAAATACATTTTATTGGAATAGGTGGGATTGGGATTTCAGCGATTGCAAAATTTTTAAAAGCACAAGGTTTTATTGTAAGTGGTTCTGATTGCAATGAAGGAAGTATGACAAAAGAACTTAAGAGCTTAGGAATACCTATTAATATTCCTCATAATGCTAGTGTAATAAAAGATTTTGATTTAGTGGTGCATTCTGCAATTATTAAAGAAGACAATGAAGAGATTAAAGAAGCAAAGAGACAAAATATTCCCGTGCTTTCACGAAAGGAAATGCTACCCCTTATTTTGCAGGATAAAAAAGTCTATGCAGTAGCAGGGGCACATGGAAAAAGCACAACTACTGCAATTTTGAGTGCAATTATGCAAGATTTTAGTGCATTAATTGGAGCAGAAAGCAAGGAGTTTAAATCAAACACACGAGCATTGAGTGGTAATGGAGTGGTTTTTGAAGCAGACGAATCTGATAAAAGCTTTTTAGAATGCAATCCAACTTGTGCGATAGTTACAAATGCAGAGCCAGAACATATGGAAACTTATGGACATAATTTAGAAGAGTTTTATAAGGCTTATTATAACTTTTTAAAACAGGCTAAAAAAAGGGTAATTAACGCAGAAGATAAGTTTTTAGGTTCATTAGATTTAGAAGCGATTAGATTATATCCTAGTAAGGATATTAGTGAGGTGGAATATTTTTTAAAAGAGGGTGAGCCTAGAATGCGTTTTAGGCTACAAAATGGGGGGCGTGATTTTGGAAAATTTGAAGTTTATGGTTTAGGAGAGCATATTTTAATAGATGCAGCATTGGCAATTTTAAGTGTTGTGGATATTTTGGATTTAGAAACCCTAAAGCGAAATCTTCAAAGGTATAGGGGTATTAAGAAGCGTTTTGATATTTTGGCTCATCAAGATTGTATTATTATTGATGATTATGCCCATCACCCCACAGAAATTAAAGCCACGCTAGAAGCATTGCAAAAATATAAAGAACTAGTGGGAGGAGGGGAGATACAGGCTATATGGCAACCCCATAAATATTCTAGAGTATTGGATAACTTAGAAGAATTTGTAGAATGCTTTAGAGGAGTGAGTAAGCTTATTATTCTGCCAGTATATGCAGCAGGAGAGAAAAAAGTAGAAATTGATTTTAAAAAGCTTTTTGCCTCTTATAATCCAATTTTTGCAGATTATATTCAAAGAGATCAGGATAGATTGATTGTCTATAAAGAAGGAAGAGAAATAGAACTTATTTGTAAAGGGATTGTGATTGGTTTTAATGCAGGGGATTTAACATATCAATTAAGAGGGGGCATTTAAATGTTTTGGGTTATTTTTGCTTGTGTTATAGTTGCAATTATTTTGCTTATGCAAATTTTAGTGAGATTAGAGATTATAGATGCAAAATTCAAAATTTGGCTTGGAGTGGCTTTGTTGTTAATTGGAGTTGGAATAGGTGTGTTTAATTTTTATCAAGAAAAAGGTGATAAAGAACTCACTTATTTGGCACAGAAATTTTTAGAAGGTAGTGTTTTAGTATGTATAGATAAGGATAAAGAAATACAAGCAGATAATAAGAAGTTTAATTTTATAAGTGGCACGATGACTTTAGTAGATAAAGAGAAAAATATCCAAACTCTTTCTTTAAAAAGGTGTAAAATTAAAGAATGAATAAACTCATTAAGCAGTTAGATTTAGAGCAATATTTGAAAGTCTATGAGAGCTTTTTAGCACGCAAAAAAGAGCTTTTTTTGCAGGGGGATAGCAAGATACATTTAAATTTTATTAAAGAGCTTGATAAAATCCCTTTTAATCCTCCACCCCCTCTTAAAGAACTTGATAAAGAATTACAACTTTTAAAGAAATTTGGATATTTAAAGCTAGAAGAAATTTATGAATTTATTAAGATTGTTCGCTATTTTAGATATTTAAAGAATTTGCGTGTTAGTGGAGTTTTGTTAGAATGGCTAGAAGCCATTAAAATCCCACAAGCTCTCTTGGAGATTTTGGAAGTTTTTAATCAAGAAGGAGAGATTAAAGAGGGCAAATATTTAGAATTGGATAGTTTAAATGTGGGGATTAGTAAGGTTAAAAGAGAGATAGGAAATCATCTTAGCTCCTTATTAAGCCACAATAAAATTACCCCCTATCTAGTAGATAAGCAAATCCATTTGGTGAATGATTGTGAATGTTTGCTTTTAAAAGCAGGATTTAGCCATGTGTTAAAGGGGCAAATTATGCACCGCTCTAATACAGGTTTTTTTTATGTTGTTCCTCAAGGTGTGGCAAGCTTAAAGGACCGCTTAGAAGACTTGCAAAATAAAAAAGAGGAAGAGCTTTTTAAAATTTGTAAGGAATTTTCAAGTATTTTTAATAAGCATTTGTTGTTTTTGGAATTTATTAATAAAGAGTTTGATAGATTTGATTCCTATCAAGCTAGATTGTTGTTTGCTAAAGCAAAAGATTATGAGTTTTTAGCACCTAAAGAAAATGAAAGTAGAATTATTATAAGAGGCTTTAAACATCCAGCACTTAAAAAGCCAAAACCCATTAATCTTGACTTTGTGGGTGAGATTTTAATGGTAACAGGAGTAAATGCAGGGGGTAAAACTATGCTTTTAAAATCGCTTCTTAGTGTAGTTTTTCTATCCAAACATCTTATGCCAATGCCACTTCTAGCAAACCAAAGCAGTATAGGGAATTTTAAAGGAATCCATTTAGTGTTAGAAGATCCGCAAAATAGTAAAAATGATATTTCTACTTTTGGTGGAAGAATGTTGCAATTTAAAGAGATACTAGCACAAAAAAATGCAATCATTGGTGTAGATGAAATAGAGTTAGGAACAGATAGTGATGAGGCTGCAAGTCTTTTTAAAGTGCTTTTAGAAAATTTGTTATTGCGTCAAAATAAAATTATTATCACCACGCACCATAAAAGACTAGCTGCATTGATGGCACATGATAAAAGAGTGCAGCTTTTAGCTGCTTTGTTTGATGAAGAAAGAGAAATGCCAACTTTTAGCTTTTTAGATGGCACTATCGGAAAAAGCTATGCTTTTGAAACAGCAGTGCGTTATGGCATACCTAGAAATCTTGTGAATGAGGCAAAAAAACTCTATGGAGAGGATAAAGAAAAGCTTAATGAGCTTATAGAAAATTCAGCAAGACTAGAAATTAAATTACAAGAAGAGATTAAAAAAGCAGAGCAAAAAAGAGCAAGCTTGGATCAAAAATTACAAAATTTAAAAGATTTAGAAAATACACTAGAAAATAAATACCAAGCACGCAAAAATGAGTTAGAAAGAATCTATTATGATGCAATTAATGAGGCTAAAAAAGCCGTGAAAATGCAAGATAGCAAAGAGATTCATAGAAGTATGAATGAAGCAAGTAAGATTTTAAAAAATCTGCAAACAGAAAAGAAAAATCTAAAAGAGGAAGAAAAGAAAAGCTTTAAAGTAGGAGAGAGAGTAAAATATCTCTCCCAAAAAGGTATTGTTTTAAATCTTGGTAAAGAGAGTGCAAATATAGAGCTTGATAGTGGTATGAAAATTAAAGTTTCCCTAAAAGATCTTAAAAAAAGTGGAAATGAACCACAGATTAAAAAAGCTTCTTTTAAAGTAGAAAATCCAAAAAATGCACAAGTAAAGCTTGATTTGCACGGAATGAGGGCAGATGAAGCCATAGAAAAATTAGATACTTTTATATCTAATAGTCTTGTTGCAGGTTTTGATGAAGTATTAGTCTATCATGGAATAGGCACAGGAAGATTATCAAGCGTTGTAAGAGATTTTTTAAGCACGCACCCTAAAGTATTGGAGTTTATTGATGCTCCTCCACAGATGGGTGGATTTGGTGCGAAAATTATCAAACTTTAAGGAGAACAGATGAAAAAAGCATTTGTATTGGTTGGAATTGTGTTGGCACTTTTTGTGGTAAGTGGTTGTGAGAAGACAGATTATCAGCACCCAGCACAAAGAAGTGGTGCGGTTAAATAAGTCTCCTTTTTGGAGGCTTCCCCTTTATTTTAGCTAAGAATTTTAAAACATGTGCAAATAATTAGCTAAATTTAAAGAATTATTTTAAGAGGTAATAAAATGAATTGGAAACGGTTTGATACAAGTTGGATGTTGTCTTTATTTGGCACAGCAGTTGGAGCAGGTATTTTATATTTGCCTATTAAAGCAGGAGTTGGTGGCTTTTGGCCTATAGTTGTGATGAGTGTTATTATTTTCCCTATGGTGTATTTAAGTCATAGGGCACTTAGTCGCTTTGTGGCACAGGCTAGAGGTAGGGATAAAGACATTACCCATGCAACAGAAGATTATTTTGGTAAAAAAATAGGAATCTTAATTTCTATTGTGTATTTCTTTGCGATTTTTCCCATTTGTTTGGCATATTGTGTAGGGATTACAAATACATTTGAGAGTTTTATTTTAAATCAAATTTTGCCTTTTATGGATTCTTGGGAAGGATTAAAGGGGGTGGCTTATGAAGTGCAAAAAATTGATAATAAGGATATATATTCTTTAGTGCCTACTTTTAGGGCTTTGCTTGCTTTTGTGCTTGTGAGTATTTTTATGGGAGTTATGTATTTTAGTGAAGAAGTGATTATTAAAGTGTGCGAGTGGCTTGTATATCCTTTGTGTGCAGTATTGTTTTTATTTTCTTTATATTTAATTCCTTATTGGAAGCTTGATAGCATTACTTATGTGCCAGATATGAAAGATTTTTTAATGATTGTTTGGCTTACACTTCCAGTGCTTGTTTTTGCTTTTAACCATTCTCCAGCAATTTCTACATTTTCAGTGAGTGTAAAAAAACATTATGAAGGTAAATTTTTAAGAAAAACTAATCAAATACTTTTTAATACAACTTTAATGCTACTCTTTTTTGTAATGTTTTTTGTGATTTCTTGCACGCTAGCACTAGATTTGAATGAATTCGCTCAAGCAAGAGCACAAAATATTCCTATTCTTTCTTATTTTGCTAATAAAATCAATAATCCTATCATTGCTTATGGGGGTCCTTTGGTTGCATTTTTAGCAATCACTAGTTCTTTTTTTGGACATTATTTTGGTGCTAGAGAAGGTGCTTATGGGATTGTTAGGAAAAGTGCAACTTTGATGGGTAAAACTCCTAATATGCCTTTAGTTAAAAAGCTATGCAATATTGTGATGTATGTGATTATGATTGTTGTTGCATATTTAAATCCAAGTGTGTTGGACTTTATTGAAAAGCTTGGAGGGCCTATTATTGCAGCAATTTTATTTTTAATGCCAGTGATTTCTTTTTATATTGTTTCAAGGCTTAAAAAGTATCGCAATTTAGCATTAGATGCGTTTGTGTTTATTACAGGAGTTTTGACAATTGTTACTGTAATTTATAGTTTTTAGCTTATGATAATAGGGGCAAAAAGCCCCATGATTTATCCATATTTTTTATAACTTATGCTATGATTTTTTTATTAAAAAATAATAAGGTAAGAATATGGTTGATTATGGTATTAATTATTGGGCAGGTGATGATTTTATCATTGAAGATGGACAAGTTAAAGTCAATTATCAATGTAAGCCTGCCCTTATTGATATTGTTAAAAAAGTGAGAGAAGAAGGTTATAGAGGTCCCTTGCTAATTAGATTTCCCCATTTAATCCAAAAGCAAGTAGAAAAAATCTTTCAAAACTTTGAAAATTCCATTAAAGAGCACCATTATAAGGGAAAGTTTAAAGCAGTTTTTCCTCTTAAAGTGAATCATTATCCTAATTTTGTGCTTCCATTGGTAGAACTTATGGAGCATAGATGTTATGGGTTAGAAGCAGGAAGCAAGTCAGAACTTATTGTGGCAATGGCTTATACTAATGAAAATTCTCCAATCACTGTAAATGGCTTTAAAGATAAAGAAATGATTTCTTTAGGTTTTATTGCGGCAAAAATGGGGCATGATATTACCTTAACCATCGAGGGATTAAATGAACTTGAAACCATTATAGAAGTGGCAAAATCTATGGGGGAGCCTTATCCAAATATTGGACTTAGGATTAGATTGCATAGCACAGGTGTTGGAATATGGGCTAAAAGTGGCGGTATTAATTCTAAATTTGGTTTGACTGCAACAGAGTTGGTAGAAGCTATTAATCTTTTACAAAAGAACAAACTTCTTTCGCAATTTACAATGATACATTTCCATATTGGTAGCCAAATTAGTGATATTGCACCTCTTAAAAAAGCTTTAAGGGAGGCAGGAAATATCTATGCAGAATTGCGTAAAATGGGTGCTAAAAATCTAAATAGTGTAAATATTGGAGGAGGGTTGGCTGTAGAATATACCCAGCATGAAAACCACCAAAATAGAAACTATACTTTAGCAGAATTTAGTGGAAATGTTGTTTTTACGCTTAAAGAGATAGCTAAAAACAAAAAAGAAAGAGAGCCAGATATTTTTATAGAATCAGGACGGTATGTTTCAGCAAACCATGCTACTCTTATTGCGCCAGTCTTAGAACTCTTTTCACAAGAATATGATGAAAAAAACTTGCATTTAAAGGATAAAAATCCCCCTTTAGTAGAAGAATTATTAGATCTTTATAATACTATTAATGAACGCTATGCTATAGAGTATTTGCATGATAGCCTAGAGCATATGGAATCACTTCTTACGCTTTTTGATTTAGGTTATATTGATTTGCAAGATCGCTCTAATACAGAAGTTTTAGTGCATTTAATTATTAAAAAAGTGATTAAGATTTTAAAACACAAAAACCATAAAGATATTATTAGAATTCAAGAACAAGTGCAAGAGAGATATTTGTTAAATTGTAGCTTTTTCCAAAGTTTGCCAGATTATTGGGGATTAGAGCAGAATTTTCCTGTGATACCATTAGATAGGCTAAATAAACGCCCAACGCGTAGTGCAAGTTTATGGGATATAACTTGTGATAGTGATGGAGAGATCGGGTTTAATAAGAATTTTCCACTCTTTTTGCACGATATTGATGTAAATAAAGAGGAATATTTTTTAGGCTTCTTTTTAGTAGGTGCTTATCAAGAGGTGCTTGGAATGCGACACAATCTTTTTACACACCCTACAGAACTTAGTGTAGTTTTTGATGAAGAGGGGGGATATGAGATTGTAAATATGCTAGAGGCACAAACGATTTTAGATGTGCTTGATGATTTAGATTATGATACCAAAGAGATAGAAAGACGCTTAAAGCAAAAGCTAGAAGATAGTGATAAGATTGCAGAAGATTCTAAAAAAGAAGTTTTAGGACAGCTTTATGTTATGCTTAGTGAGAATGGTTATCTAAGAACTGTGTTTAAGAGTGAAGGAGAAATGGTGTGATTTATGCTCAAAGCCTTTTTGGCACTATCAAAGAGGACTTTCAAACCATTTTGGATAAAGATCCAGCTATTAAGTCTAAAATAGAGCTTTTTTTTAATTATCCAGGGCTTATTGCGCTTGTGCATCATAGAATTGCACACAGATTGCATAAAAAAGGCTTTAAGGTTTTAGCTAGGATTTTGATGGGCTTTACGCAATGGATTACTAATGTGGATATTCACCCAGCAGCACAAATTGGTCATAGAGTGTTTATAGATCATGGGATTGGTGTGGTAATTGGTGAGACTGCGATAGTGGGGAATGAGGTTACTATTTATCAAGGTGTAAGCTTAGGAGGGGTGAGTTTAGAACAAAAGAAACGCCACCCTACTATTGAAGATAATGTGATTATTGGTGCAGGAGCTAAGATTTTAGGAGATATTATCGTGGGGGAAAATTCTAAGGTTGGTGCAAATTCTGTAGTGATTAAGTCAGTTCCTCCAAATTCTACTGCAGTTGGGATTCCAGCAAAGACAATCATTAAGGGTAGAAGCAATGATTTAAATAAAATCCCAGATATTCATTACCAGCTTTTTAGTTATCTTTTAAAGCGTGTAGAACTTTTGCAAAAAAATTGCCAAGAGGATAATGCTATGCAAGAAGAAATTAATGAATTAGATACTTTTTATAAAGAATTTTTAAAGACTATGAAAGGTAATTAGTCATTAAAGTAATGTAAAATTTATAAAAGAATTACTAATAATTTTAAGTATTAATTTAGACTGCCACAAGCCTAAAGGCTCTTGTGGTGACAGAATGGAGTGTCATTACAAGGAGCGAAACGAACGAAGCAATCTATAAAACAGCTAAACTCTAAAAATAGAATATTAATATGGCAAACAATTGTCATTGCGAGCAAATATGAAATATTTGCGTGGCAATCTTAGATTTATCTTTCAAAGGCATTTCTTGTTATTATGAAAGTTTGTAGAACTCGTGGCA
This sequence comes from Helicobacter valdiviensis, assembly GCF_003245365.1. GTDB lineage: Bacteria > Campylobacterota > Campylobacteria > Campylobacterales > Helicobacteraceae > Helicobacter_D > Helicobacter_D valdiviensis. Next base: position 13,687 of record NZ_NBIU01000019.1, on the reverse strand, counting down.
ACCTAATTTTTGCCTTTTAGGTTATTTTCTTTAGACTACCACATCTTGCTTTGTTTGTAGCGATACCTCTTTTTTTAGACTGCCACGGATTTTTCACATTCTTGCAGTGGCAAACAACATTATAAGGTTTTATTTTGTCATTTTGAGGCTTTAGCTGAAGAACCTCTAAATAAAAAATATCTCTAAATAATGAGATTTGTAATTAAATAAGAGAGATATTTCGCTTCGTTTAATATGATAATATTCTGATAAAGAATAAAACAACAAAGCATACAAGCAAAGCGTTATCTGCAAACATAGTGCGGTGCAAATCTAAAAGATACACTATAAGATTTTTTGTTATTGCAAAGAGCTTTAACAATAAAAGTATTTTATTATTTATCTATAGTCATTGCGAGCAAATATGAAATATTTGTGTGGCGTTCTCTTTTAAATCCATAAGTATTTTTTTATCATAAAGCTTTCTAAGAGGCTAAACACTATCTGTTAATATTAAAATAGGTTATTATATTGTTTTGCCCACTTGTAGTGATAAGCAAACAGCCACACAAGTATCAAAATAAGTTTTATATACATGCAATATTTTTAAACATTTATATGTATTTGGCTTAAAGCTCTTAAAAGATAACTAGCATTTTCTAGAGCAATTTTTCTATGAGAGATTCTGTTTTTTTCTTCACTGCTTAGCTCTGCTAAAGTTTTTGTGTAGCCTTTTGGGATAAACATAGGATCATAACCAAAGCCATTTGTTCCTTTAGGCGTGCTAATGACACTCCCATACATAAATCCATAAGTATTAAAATCTCCATAAAAACTACTAATACCAATGCTAGCACAATAATGTGCTAAAGAGGTTTGATTTTCTAGTTTGGCTACCTCATCTAAAAGCTTCTTAAGATTATCTTTATCATCTCCACCACTATATCTTGCACTATAAATTCCAGGTGCTCCGCCTAGCAAATCCACACAAATCCCGCTATCATCACTCAAAACTACATCATTTTTTTCTAAAAGATTTGCTTCTTGTAAAGCTGAAAAAACCGCTTTAGATTTGATAAGGGCATTTTCTTTAAAACTTGTTCCATTTTCTTCAATTTCAAAGGGTGTAATAAGGCTATCCCAAGAAAGTATCTCAAAAGTATCTTTAAAATTATGGTAAATTTCTTTAATTTCTCTTAGTTTGTTGGAGTTAGAACTTGCTAAAATTAATCTCATATTATTGCCTTGTTTAATTTATTGGGATAAAATTGCACTTTTGTTTGTAATTTTAGCAAAATTATGGAGAATTTAAAGTAGTGAAAAATGATTTAATAAAACAAACAATGCCACTTAGCTTGATACTTGGCGCTAGATTTTTTGGATTATTTGTGGTAATGCCACTTTTATCCTTATATTCACTCTTACTTAGTGGGGCAACTCCTATTTTAATTGGAATTGCTATGGGAGGCTATGCACTCACGCAAGTTGTCTTTCAAGTGCCTTTTGGATTTTTAAGTGATAAATTTGGACGCAAGAGTATGATAGCTTTAGGGCTTGTTATTTTTGCTATTGGTTCGGCAATTTGTGCTATGAGCGATGATATTTATATGCTTATTTTGGGAAGATTTTTGCAAGGTGCTGGTGCAGTTGGCGGTGTAGTAAGTGCAATGATTGCTGATTTAGTTAATGAAGAAAAACGCACAAAAGCAATGGCTTTTATGGGGGCAACCATTTCATTTTCTTTTGTATTTGCTATGATTATTGGTCCAATTATTGGCGGGATTTATGGAGTTTCTAATCTTTTTTGGATTACTTTTGCTCTAGCTCTTTTTGGTATTGTAGTGTTGTTTGTTGCAGTTCCTGAAGCTCCAAAAATCACTTATAGCTTTAATGCAAATACAAATGAATATGGCACGATTTTAAAAAATAAAAATCTACAAATTATGAATTTCACAAATTTTTTGCAAAAAGGCTTTATGACTTTAGCTTTTTTAATTATTCCTATTGCACTTGTAAAAGAATTTGGTATGCCAAAAGAAGAACTTTATAAAGTTTATATTCCTGCAAGTATCTTAGGACTTTTATCTATGGCACCTGCTGCAATTATCGCAGAAAAAAAAGGAAAGTTTAAAAGCGTAATGATTGTGGGTGTGCTATTTTTTGTAGTGGCTTATCTTTTAATGCTAAGCAAGAATCAATGGGCTTTTATTGTGGGAATTCTTGTATTTTTTATAGGATTTTCTGTGCATGAACCCATTATGCAAAGTCTTGCTAGTCGTTATTGTAAAGCACATCAAAAAGGAAGTGCATTAGGGATTTTTACATCTTTTGGTTATCTTGGGACTTTTATAGGAGCACTTATTGGAGGGCATTTTTATGACTTTTTTGGAATGCTTTCTATTAGTATGTTTGTAGTGATTGCTTCGTTTTTATGGATTTTGCTTTTTGCATTTTTAGCAAATCCTACTTTCCAAAAAAATCTTTATTTGCCTTTGCAAGAGGGTGTGCGTGGGGAAGATTTAGAAACACTTGTAGAGCTTGTAGGAATTTTAGAATGGTATATTAATGAAAATGAGCGAAAAGCAGTGATTAAATACGACAAGCATTTGTTAGAAGAGCAAGAAATTATAAATTTTATAAAAACACATTTAAGCGATAAATTTAAAGAGTAATAAAATGGAAATTAGTAAAAAGATTTTAAAAATTACTGGCAAAACCAATGCGGAATTTGATTTGATTAAAGAGGGAGATAGAGTATTACTAGGGCTTAGTGGCGGAAAAGACTCTATACTCCTAGCCACACTTTTAGCTAGGCTTAAAAAATATGCTCCTTTTAATTTTGAATTTAAAGCCTTAACAGTGGATTATGGGCGTGGTGGCGAGTATGAATATATATTTGAATATTGTGAGAAAAATGGTATTCCCTATGAGCTTTATAGAACTGATATTTATAAGATTTTAGAAGAGAATAAAAGAGAAGGAAGTGTTTATTGTAGTTTTTGTTCGCGTATGCGTAGAGGTGCTCTCTATACAAAGGCGCTAGAGGGCGGATATAACAAAATTGCTCTAGCGCACCATTTAGATGATGCAGCAGAAAGCTTTATGATGAATCTTACCTATAATGGAGCCTTGCGTTCTATGCCTCCTATTTATAAGGCTGAAAATAGCTTGTATGTGATACGCCCTTTGATTTTTGTGCGAGAGAGGCAAATTATTGATTTTATTGCCAAAAACAATATTTACATTGCTCCTGATTGTAATTGCCCTATTATGTGGCAAAGCGATGATAAACGCCCACATGCTAGAGAAAAAACTAAGCAAATGCTAAAAGAGTTAGAAGAGGCAAATCCAGACTTTTTTACCTCTTTGAAGGTGGCTTTAGGTAATGTGCATCTAAATAGTTTATTTGATAAACGCTATTTGGATACGCAAGAGTAATTTTTGGATTTTCTCATCTCTTTTATTTTTGAAAAATAAAGTAAATATGTTAAAATATTTTTAAATTTTTCAAATATAGGAGGATTTTTTGGGTGTTCCGCAGTTAAAAGAAGCAACAAAAATTACAGAAGTGCAAAAAATGCGACTAGCAGAGGATTGCATTATTAAAAACACTTATGAAAATACCAAAACTCTAATTTATCAAATGAATTGTGATGATTTTGCGTATGAGTTAGCTTCCAATGAACGCTCTGTATTAATTTATTCTAATAATCCTTTAGTAAAAATCCATTACCAATCAAGATTTTCTTTTCCTAGTATCACGGGCTTAAAACAAAGATTGAAAAATGTTGAACTTGTTAGTTTTGCACCCAATGCAGTGTTGCTTGAATATCTTAGTCCAAAAACTTATAGCGAGTTTTTATCTTTAAAGCTGTATTTAGAAGATGCTCCAAAAGATGTAATTAATCTTTGGATTAAAAGTATTTTGGGAGAGATTTTAGAAAATGTAATGAAAAATTATTCTATTAAAAAAGAGCCTTGTAATTTTGATGTTAAAGAACAGGTGATAGAATATTACAAAAATATCTATCAAAACATAAATCCCATTAGACTTTTGATTTTGCATTCTTTTATTCCTCATTTTATTGAGGATGTGGCACAGATTGAAGAGAGTTTAGGCAAGAAAAAAACAACTCTTATTTATTATAATCCACTTTTTTTACAATCACAGAAGTTTTATTCTTCTAATTTTTTGAAAATTTGGTTATTTGGAGTTACTAAGGATAATCTAGCACAAATTGCACCCCCTAGTAGAGATCTTTGGATAACTCAAAGTAAAAAAGATTTTGCAACCATTAATAAGCATTTGGATAATAGAGGGTTGCTCTATATAGAAAGCTCACAAATTCAAGATCTTGAAGAGTTTTTAAAACTTGCCTTATTTTACAACTATATAGTAGAAGGAAATTACGCAACACAAGAGAAAACACAAATAATTTTACTAAGGAAGCCTTAGATTTAAGAAGAAATTAAAGAGATTATTAATATAATCTCCCTTTTTAAATGGCTTGATAGCTCAGTCGGTAGAGCAGGAGACTGAAAATCTCCGTGTCGGTGGTTCGATTCCGCCTCAAGCCACCACTTTTCTTCATTTTATATAAAATACATACTTTCAGATTGTAATTTTTCCTCATATTTAAGAAGGTTTTCTAAATTTAATTCCAAGATTTTCTCTATTTTAGAGTTGGTTTCTTCCCAAAAAATTGCTAAAGCTCTGTTTTTGGAACTCCCTAGTTTAAGCTTTTTTTGCTCTAATATCTCTAACACTTCAATTACTTTGATTTCATTTAGATTTTTAGCAAATTTATAGCCACCTTTAGGTCCTTTAAAGCCCTCTAATATCCCACCTTGTTTTAAAAGCATCAAAATTTGCTCCAAATAAGCACAAGAAATCTTCAAATCTTTTGCTATGGTTCTTGAACCAATGGGAAGTTTTTGTTTATGAAGTGCCAAATAATATAAAGCTTCCAATCCATAAATGCTTTTTGTAGAAATATTTGTCATATTTTTCCTTTAAAATTCTTCTTTTAAACTAAAAGTATAGTCTCTGCCTTTATAGCTAAAAGCTAATTCTTGTGCTTGAAGCATTAAACGAGAAGCACCAAAGTATCTTGTCCTCTCTTCATTGTTTAAAGGCTTATAGCCCTCTTGTATAAACTCTCTATCTAAATAAATTCTGCTTTTATCATCTTCGCATCCATAAAGTGGATCTCCTAAAATAGGAAAACCCAGTGCAAAAAGATGCACTCTTATTTGATGGGTTCTCCCAGTTTTGGGAATTACTTCTAAAAGTGTAGTATCTTTATAAAATTTTAGGGGTTTAAATTGTGTTTTGGCTTCTTTAAATTTTAAATTTAAATCTCTTTTTTGCCCTAGATATAAAGAACGCACACTTAAATCTGTGCCTTTTTGTTGTGTGGCTAGAGGAAGAGAGAAGCAAAATTCTCCATACTCAAGCTTTCCTCTTGCTAAAGCAAGATATTTTTTAAAAACAGCACCTTTTAAAAAAAGCTCTCCAAGCTCACTAGCTCTTTTATAATCTTTTGCAGCTAAAACCAAACCACTTGTTTCTTTATCAATCCTATGCACCAAAGTCGCCCTCTCACCTAAAGTCGCTTTTATCTCATCTATCAAGCTATGGTGTGCAAATCTGCCTTTTGGGTGGATAAGCATCTTAGGAGGTTTGTTAAAAATTGCAAAATCTTCATTAGTAAAAATAGGATTTAGCCCTATACAATCTGCGCTAAAAAGCAAAACCTTTACACTTTTTTCTAGTATTTTATTTTTTTCATGATTTTGTAAGGGTTTGCCCTGATAAATCACTTTTCCTTTATTGATATATTTTTGTGCTTCTGCCATATTAAGCCCTAAAATCTCCATTAAAAATTGATAGGCTTTTGTAGGTTTTGCGATAAGAAATTCTTTTTCTTTATAAGACATCTTTACAAGCTTTAAGTGGTGTTATGTTAAGATTATTCTAGCATAATTTATTTTAAAGGTTTAAAATGGTTGAAAGATATGCCAAAGAAGAGATGAAAAAACTATGGGATATGAATGCTAAGTATAGTGCTTGGCTAGAGGTGGAAAAAGCTCTTGTTAGAGGGTGGAACAAACTAGGATTAATCCCAGATAATGATTGTGAAAAAATCTGCAAAAATGCAAAATTTGATATTGCAAGAATTGATGAAATTGAAGCAGTTACAAAACATGATTTAATCGCATTTACTACAAGTGTTTCAGAATCTTTAGGCGAGGAATCTAGATGGTTTCATTATGGAATCACTTCAAGCGATTGCATTGATACTGCTGTTGCACTGCAGATGAGAGATTCTTTAAAAATTATCTTGCAAGATATTAAAGAGCTAAAAGAAGCGATTAAAAGTCGCGCAATAGAGCATAAAAATACACTTATGGTTGGAAGAAGCCATGGGATTCATGGAGAGCCTATTACTTTTGGGCTAGTTTTAGCTATTTGGTATGATGAAATCTCACGCCACCAAAAAGCTTTGGAATCTACAATGGAAGTAATTTCTGTAGGACAGCTAAGCGGTGCTATGGGAAATCTAGCCCATACGCCCATAGAGCTTGAAGAGCTTGTATGTGAAGACTTGGGGCTTAAAGCTGCTCCTGCTAGCAATCAAGTCATTCAAAGAGATCGCTATGCTAGGCTTATGAGTGATTTAGCACTCCTGGCAAGCAGTTGTGAAAAATTTGCCGTGCAAATCCGCCATATGCAAAGAACAGAAGTGTATGAGGCCGAAGAATATTTTAGTGAAGGACAAAAAGGATCTTCTGCTATGCCACACAAAAGAAATCCTGTATTAAGCGAAAATATCACGGGGCTTTGCAGAATGATAAGATCTTATGCACTTCCTGCAATGGAGAATGTCGCACTTTGGCATGAGAGGGATATTAGCCATAGTAGTGTGGAGCGATTTATCTTGCCAGATAGCTTTATTACAAGTGATTTTATGCTCTCCCGCCTTACAAATCTTATTAAAAACCTTGTTGTATATCCCAAAAATATGATGAAAAATCTAAATCTTACCGGCGGACTTGTCTTTTCTCAAAGAATCTTGCTAGAGCTTCCAAAAAAGGGTGTAAAAAGAGAAGATGCCTACAAAATCGTGCAAAGAAATGCAATGAAAGTGTGGGGGGATTTGCAAGAAGGCAAAGCGGTTGTAAATGAAAAAGGGGAAAGCTTATATTTGCAGTATTTATTAGCAGATTCTGAGCTTGTTGGCATTATCGGTGAAGAGGCGATTAAAGAATGCTTTGAATTTAGCTATTATACTAAAAATGTAGAGGCAATATTTAAAAGGGTATTTGGATAGTGATTGATAAAGCAAACTTGCTTAACAAACGCCTTGATATTTGTGGTTTGGAATTATTAAAAAAAATAGAAGATTTTAGTATTGCATTATGCTTTTTTGATCCACAGTATCGTGGCGTGCTAGAAAAACTCAATTATGGCAATGAGGGAGAACGCCAAAAAGGCAGAACAAAACTTATCCAAATGAGTGAAGAAGTTATTATTAATTTTATCAAAGAAATTGATCGCACTCTTAAAAAAAGTGCTTATTTAATGCTATGGGTAGATAAGTTTCATTTATGTGAGGGGATAAATGCGTGGTTAAAATCTACAAATCTACAAATTGTGGATTTAATCACTTGGGATAAAGGTAAAATGGGTATGGGTTATCGCACTAGGCGACAAAGTGAGTATTTACTTATCTTGCAAAAAAAGCCACTTAAAGCAAAAGATACTTGGAAGCTTCATAATATCCGCGATGTATGGAGTGAGAAAATTCCACCAAATGAGATAAAAATCCATCCACATGCAAAACCAAAAGGCTTACAAAGTGTATTAATAGAGTCTTGCACTAATATTGGAGATATTGTATTAGATCCTGCTGCGGGAAGTTTTAGCGTGTTTGAATGCTGTAGAAATTTGCAAAGGAATTTTATAGGTAGTAATTTAAAAGGTTAAAGTAATTCCAATCCACACATAAATAAGTCTTATACAAATACAAGTTAGCAATCTATTAAAAATAAAACCATAATTTACCTATTAATTTTTAGCGGTTTAGCCCTATTTGCATATCTTTTTGTCAAATCCCTATTGTCTTGCTTTATGCAAATAATCAAAGTTAGATAAGAACAAAAATACTTTAAAAATAAATTTAATATCTTTTTTACTTTTTTATTGGTGTAGTTATTTGCAAAATACATACTTTTTGTAATTTTATACTGTATTTGTAATAAAAAATTTCAAGAAGTATTAAAATTAAGCATAAGTTAAAAAATATTGGACTAACATAAAATAAATTTCAAAATTTAAGGACAAGGTATGTTTAAAAAACTTTTAATACTTTTTTGGGCAGTGAATGTTTTTGTGTTACATCTTTTTGCACAAACGCCAAAAGATACAATCATCATCGCAGTAGAAAATGAGCCTGTGCGTGTCAATCCACTTTTTAGCGAAGATCATGATAGTGCTATTGGACTTATTTTCTCTGGACTTACTCGCTTTGATGAGTCTATGAATATAACTCCAGATTTAGCAAAATCTTGGACAATTAGCAAGGACGGACTTGTTTATGAATTTGCTTTACGCGAAGATGTATTATGGCATGATGGAAAAAAATTTAGTGCAAAAGATGTAGAATTTAGCATTCAAGCCCTAAAAGATGAAAAGTTAAACTCCCCCTCAAAAGTAAATTTTGATGCAGTAAAAGAAGTAAAAGTGATAGATGATTACCATATAAAAATCACACTCTCAAAGCCTTTTCCTTCCTTTTTGGACTCTCTTAGTGTAGGAATTTTACCTAAGCATTTATTAGAAAAAGAAGACTTAAACACCACGACTTTTAACCAAAATCCCATAGGCACAGGTCCTTTTAAAATGCAAAAATGGAATAAGGGACAATATATGCTTTTAGCTGCAAATACATCTTATTATCTTGCCTCTCCAAAAAGCAAAAAGATTATACTAAAGCTTATTAAAGATCCTAGTATTAGTGCATTAGAGCTTAAAAATGGCACGATTGATGTTGCTCTAGTGGATTTTGAGATGGCAGAAAGCTTTAAAAAAGACAAAAATTTCAAGCTCATTCAAGAACCATCTGCTGATTACCGTGCGTTAATGTTTAATTTTAACCATGAGTTTTTAAAAGATAAAAATGTGCGAATGGCACTAAACTATGCTACACCTAAAAAAGAAATCGTCGCAAAACTGCTCCACTCTTTTGGTAGTGAGGCTAACCATCCTTTAGAAAAATCTTGGGCAAATCCTAAAGATTTTTCTATTTATTCTTATGATATAAAAAAGGCTGAAACTCTTTTAAAAGAAGCAGGGTTTAGCAAAAATAAAAATGGAATTTTAGAAAAAAATGGCAAAGAACTTAGCTTTGAAATGTATGCAATGAGCGAAGATCCTTTGCGTGTAGCACTTGTAAATATTCTTCAAAGTGAATATGCAAAGCTAGGCATTAAAGCAAAAGCCATTGCTTTACCTGCTGGGAGCTTTGATTATACGCAAATTGATAGCTTTTTGGTAGGTTGGGGAAGCCCTTATGATCCAGATTTTCATACATTTAGAGTTTTTGCAGGGAGTGAAGATAGTGCTAAAAACAATAGCGGTTGGAATTTTGGACATTATTCTAATGCTAATGTAGATAAAGCTTTAATAGAAGCTAGAAATACACTAGATATAGACAAAAGAAAAATCTACTATAAAAACTTTATTGAAGAGTTGCATAAAGATCCCCCTTATGTATTTATTGCCTATATTGATTATCCTTTAGTTTATAAGGCAGATATTAAGGGTGTAAAACCTCATATTGTAGGGCATCATGGAGTAGGCTTTACTTGGAATGCATATGAGTGGAGCAAACAATAGTGCTAGAGCTTATTTTAAAGCGTCTTTTGTGGGCGCTTTTTTTATCCATGAGTGCAAGTTTTCTTTGCTTTTGTTTGGTGTATTATTCTAAAGGAAGTGTTGTTTTTGCAAGTGTGCCACAAGGGATTAGCAAACAAGCAAAAGAAGAAATTGAAAAAAATTTAAATCTTGATAAACCTCTTTTAGTTCAGTATAAATTATGGGCTATAAAAGCAATTCAAGGGGATTTTTCTTATTCTTTGATTAGCGGAGAGAGAGTAAGCAAAATCTTAAAAGAAAAATTACCTTTTACATTTATTTTAGGCTCTTTAGCATTTTTAATCCTTTTTGTGCTTTCTTTAGCCTTAGGGATTTTGTGTGTAATTTATAAAGATAGTCTATTGGATAAAAGCATTACTTTTATTACGATGGGTTTTTTCGCACTGCCTGTGTTTTCTACTTCTTTAATGTTGATTTTATTTTTTGGAGTGTTTTTTAAAATCCTCCCAACTTCTGGAATTTCTGATATTGGTTATGAAGAAGATTTTTTAAACCGTTTAGAACATCTTATTTTACTACTTTTTGCACTTGTATTATCTCATTTGGCTGTATTTGTAAGATTTTGTAGAACTGCTTTTATAGATAGTTTAAACCAAAGTTTTATCCAAGCAGCCTTTGCTAGAGGGTTAGGCAAAATGCGAATTTATTGCCATTTTGTTTTAAAAGATGCTTTAAGTCCTATTTTGGCTTATTTTGGTGCATCTTTTGTGAGTTTTCTTGTGGGAATTTATGTGGTAGAAAGTGTGTTTTCTTATGAAGGGATTGGAAATCTTGCAATCAAGAGCATTCTTTTTAAAGATTATCCTGTTGTGTTGGCTATTGTGATTTTTAGTGTTTTGGCTGTGGTGTTTATTAATTTGCTTGTAGAAATTGTTTGCAAAATCCTAAACCCTAGATTTAGCAATGTATAAGGGAAAATTTATGCTAAAAATTTATTTATTTATTATCTCTTTATGTGTTTTTTTAGCAATCTTTGCTCCTATTTTAAGTCCTTATAATCCTAATTTAGTTAATTTATCTCAAGCAAAAATCGCTCCAAATTTAGAACATTTATTTGGCACAGATATGCTAGGGCGAGATGTTTTGACAAGAATTCTTTATTCTTTAAGAATTTCTTTGTGGGTTGGCTTTTGTGCTTCATTTTTAAGTGTGATTTTTGCATTTTTGTATGCCTTTTTGACACGCCTTTTTGCTTATGCGTTTTTTGCAAGAGTTCTTGATATGCTTCTAGCTTTACCTTCATTGCTTATTATTATGTTTTTTCAAAGCTTTTTAAATGGGGGGATTTTAAGTATGACTTTAGTGATTGCATTGGGGCATTTTGCTTACATTGCTAGAGTTTTAGATATTGAAATAGGTAAATACCAAAAATTAGAATTTTATGAAAATGCACTCATCTTGGGTAGCACTAGATTTAAAGCCCTTTTTAGCGAAATTGCCCCTGCGTGTTTGAATTTGCTTTTTGTGCTTTTTGTTTTTAACATAGCCCATGCAATAGCAAACGAAGCCACACTAAGCTTTTTTGGCTTAGGGGTAAATCTGGGTGAAGCAAGTTTAGGAAATATGCTAAATGAAGCAAGTAAAGGCTTATTTTTAGGTTTTTGGTGGATGTTGCTTTTTCCTGTGGGATTTATCCTGCTTCTAATCTTGCCCCTTTTGGCTTTAGGCAATGATTTGCAAAAAAGAAGCAAACTATGATAATTGTAGAAAATTTAAACCTTTCTTTTTGTAATCAAATGCTTTTAAGCAATATTAGCTTCAAACTAGAAGAAAAAGAAAGCTTAGTAATTATGGGAAAAAGTGGTTCTGGAAAAAGCCTATTATTAAAATCCTTAATCAATCTTTTTGATAAAAATTATTTAATCCAAGCACAAAAAATGCAAATCCACTCCCAAAATCCTCTAACTTTAAATTCTAAAGAATTGAGTAATTTAAGGGCGAAAGTTTGTCTTCTTTTTCAGGATGTTTATGGGAGCTTTTATCCTCTTGTAGATATAGGAAGTTATTTTAATATCGTGGCTAAAAAACATACTTCTTTAAACACAAAAGAGATTAAAGAGCGTTCCTTTTACTATTTTGAGTGTTTGGGATTGCAAAATTTTGAACTTTTGTGGCATTCTTTCATTTACCAGCTAAGTGGCGGAATGGCAAGAAGAATCCAAATCGCACTTGCTTTGCTATGTGAGGCAAAATACCTTCTTTGTGATGAAATTACAAGCTCACTAGATAGCAAGAATGAACAAAAAATTATTCACATTCTAAAAGATTTAAAAAATAATTTTACAAACCTCATTTTTGTAACCCATGATTTAAATCTAGCCTACAACTTGAGTGATAAGATTTTGATTTTAGAAGAGGGGAGAATAAAGGAGTTTAGTAATATAGAAACTTTTAAAAAACAACCAAAAAGCCCCTATGGTAAGCAATTATTACAAATCTATAAAGAGTTAGAATGCTAGAAGTTAAAAATTTAAGTAAAAGTTACATACAAAAAAAACATTGGTATTTAAAAAATGAAGAAAATTTTGTTTTTAAGGGGATTAATTTTTCTTTACAACAAGGAGAAAATCTATTGCTTTATGGAGAAAGCGGAAGTGGCAAAAGCACATTAGCTAGGATATTATGTATGCTAGAAACACCCAAAGAAGGACAAATTCTTTTTGAAAACCAAAATATTTTAGGGCTAAATTTCAATACACAAAGAATGTTAAGAAAAAAGATACAATACATCTTTCAAGATCAAAAACTTGCCTTAAATCCCTATAAAAATGCTAAAACCCTCCTTTTAGATGTGTATAAAAATTTTCATTTAAAGCCAGATTTTAAAGAGATACTTACACTTTTGGAGATGTTTGAGCTAAAAGAAGAAATTCTTGCTTTAAAACCTCAAAATTTAAGTGGAGGACAATGCCAAAGATTAGGTTTAATCCGAGCTTTAATATTAAAACCAAAACTTTTGATTTTAGATGAGGTTTTCGCACCGCTTGATTTACCTGTTGCATTAAAAATTATAAAATATCTCAAGACTTTTCAAAGTAATAATGATATTACTTATATTTTTATTTCTCATCAAGATAAGCTTTTGCAAAATTTTTATTCCAATAAATTTGAAATGCGACCTACCACTACATCACTTGAAGCCTTTTAGGGCTATGGTAATCCAAAGAAATATAAGGGTGTTACTACAAAGAGCTTTAGGCTCGTAGCAATTTAAAAACATAAGAGCGTCACTGCAAGACTTACGCTAGTAAGTCGTGGCAATCTAATGAAATCACTTAAACTTCTTGATTGTTTTTTAGATTGCTTCGTCGCTGAAGCTCCTCGCAATGACAGATAAATACCTATCATGATATTCTAACTTTGTCACTGCGAGCAGTGGAACACTGCGTGGCAGTCTAAAAAAAGAATAATCTATAAAGGTAAATACTTAGATTGCCACGAGCCTAAAAGTTCTCGTAATGACAATGTATTAAAATCCTAGTAGTTAAGAATAGAATAAAAGCTTTAAAAGATTTTCAAAAGTAAGTTATCTAAGAAATTAAATAAATTTTAGTAGTTATGATATAGAATAAAAGACTTGAAAGCTTTTAAGAGATTTAGTTGATTTAAAATAAAAATATAAAGATAGGCTAATATTTCTATTAGTTAGTGCATATAGCTTTAGCTTTTATGAAATTTTAAGAGGTTAGAGGTTTTTAAATATAGTTATTTAAAATAAAGTGGTAAAGATAGGTTAATAAATTCTAGTAGTGGCAGTAAGGCTTTAGG
>NZ_NBIU01000018.1 GCF_003245365.1 Helicobacter valdiviensis | reverse complement strand
ATTGATTAAAAGGTTTAGATTTAAGAGTAGAGTTATTTGTTTTTATTAAAGAGATAAATATTAAAAGATTGTATGGTGGTTTATAGAGATATAAGAATGTTATTATAAGAGTTATATTAGTAAGTTGTGAAAGTTTAAAGAAATCATTTAAGTTAAAGTTATAGATTGTTCTTTTATAGATTGTTTGATTGCTAAAGCTTCTTATGATAAAAAAAGAATAATAGATTGCTTTAACTTTAAAGAGCTTTGCAATGATAGAGAAAGACTCTCTAAAGTATCTAAAGTAATAAAGAAGAGTTAATAAAGAGCTAGAATGCCCCCCCCCCCCGCACATTAGGAGTATAAATTTCATCATAAAAAACCCCAAAAATACCTTTATTGATATTATTAATTTTTTAAATGATAAAATTTTATATTAAATATATTTAGTTTTAAGTAAAAAATAATATTTTTATTATTTATTGCAAGGCTTATATACTTGATTTTATATAAAAAGCAAACAACCTCATCTTTCTTTTAAAATCCATAACTTATCCCAACGCTTCCGCTCACTCCCCTTTTATCCCAGAAATATCCGTCCCCTCTTATATATAAATTAAGAGGAGTTTTATAGTTTGGTTTTATCCATAAGGCTAGATATGGATTAATGACATCAAAATTCTTTTTGTAAGTCTCAAGTTCAAAACCATTAATGGAACTTTCTATGCCTCCACTAAATATTCTCTCATAAGCAATTCCCACACTTACACCAAAATCCTCTTTAAAATATTCTAAAGCACTTCCAAATCCCAAAGAATACATCATAGAGTTTTTAACTTCCAAATAATCATTATTTTGATGCTGAAGCTCTCTACTAAAACCCTCTATAGTATCTGCCCTTGAATAAAAATTAAAATCCGCTCTAATTCCTTCTTTTATTTCTTGCAAATACCCAACAGCCATTCCTAAACCCGCATAAAGATTACTTTCCTTAAAAGCAACTCTATCATTTGTGTGCATATAATAGCTATCAAATTTACTCTCAATCACTCCCCCTCTTGCATAACCTTGCGTATAAATGCCATTCTCAAACTGATGCCTTATTCCGCCCCCTACTCCTACATATAGTTCTTTTGTGTGTCCTCTAGAGGCCGCTATATGATTATCAAAATGCCCAAAGCCACTTTCAAAAAACAAACCTCCTATGCTTTCTGCTCCCAAACTAAAAATCTTGCCAAAATTTGTATAAGTCCCATAAAATTCACTACCATCAATTTTATTTTTTCCGCCTTGAATATGTGCTAAAATCCCTCCATTTTCCTCTAAGATTTTGCTATACTCTTGCATATTATTTAAAATTACTTCCCCTCCATTTCTTAAGAACATTAAACTATTTGAAAAACTTTTAGGAAAACTTTTAGCCTCTTGTTGCAAACTTTGCGTTATGATAAAATCTTCTTTAATCAACTCATGCTCAAACTCTTGATTGTCTTTGGGTTTCCAAGTTTCAAAAATAAAAGTTTTATTCCCATGTATAAGGGTATTTTTATCAACTTTTATCCCATTTTCTGCATAGATTAATGCTATATCCTCCTTACTATTTACCCCTAAAGAAGAAACTATTAATTCTCTACCGCTAAGATCTAAATTACCATTAATCTTTAAAATAAAGGTATTTTCACTGCTTGGTATTCCCTCTTTTTTGATATTTTGTTTAGAGGCATTCAAATATAGCTTATCAAACCCTTCTAATCCTCCTACGCTAGCACTCCCGCTCGCAAAAATAGAATTATGTAAATCTATTCCTTTATTATTTTTAGCATCATATCCTCCATACACTATACCCCCCACTTTTGCATTATCATAGAGAGATACTAAATTATAATTTGCCTCTTTTGCACTACCCCCTATTACATCTCCTTTTACTTCTCCTTTTAAAATCACTTCATTATATTGTGCAATCTCCTCACCTTTACCTGCAATAACATTTTGTGCCTCTGTCCCCCTACTTAAAAACACCTGATTTCCTTTGGCCTCTTTTCCCATACCCCCTATTGCTTCCCCTAAAATTTTACCACTTTGCAGATTTAAAAAATTGCCATGAGCCTCTTCTTTACCTATTCCACTATAAGCATTTTGTGTTATTCCATCAATGGTTACAAAATTGCTAAAAGCATTTAACCCCTCTCCACCTATTAAGCTTGTAGCCTCCCCTATTAAATGCACGCTATTTTCCTTAGCATTTGCTTCTTTAGAATATCCGCCCACACCCTTTTTTACTTTGCCTGAAATTTCTAAATAATTCCCAATAGAATCTAATTTAGCATATCCAGAATATGCCTCTTCTTTTACTTCCCCACTACTTTCAATCAAAACAAATTGATTAAGAGCCTCCCCATTTATACTAAAACCTCCATAAAGATTTTCTACTTTACCACTTATGATAGCTCCATTCCCTTCTACTTCTAACCCAACTCCTGCATAGACATTTTTAGCCTCTCCTTTAATCTCTACATCATTATATGTAGCATTTGAATTTTTAGAATATCCCCCAATCACATTTTCTTCTACACTTGATCCCCTAGACACTATTACTTCGTTATTACGCACATATTCTTCCCCATATCCACCTACTGCATTTTTAGCACTTCCATTAATCTCTACTTTATTTCTATTGACTGTAGCTCCATTCTTTCCTAATCCCCCAATAGCTAAATCCACTTTCCCATTAACTATTAAAGTATTGTCTAGCACACTTGCATAATCTAAATACCCTCCAATAGCTACGCCCCCATTAAAATCTGCATTGATTGTTACAGTATTTCCCCTATAAGTTTGCCCCTCTTTTATAGAAAACCACTTTCTAGAATCCCCTAGTGGATTTCCCTCACTATAGGCTTCATTAACATTATTCATTTCTATATTTTGAGAATACAACAAGAGAGAAAAAGTCAAAATTGTGCTACTTTGCTTAAATAAAATTCCCATATAATTCCTTTTATTTTACTTTACTCTTTTTTAGCTTAAATAATACAATTTTTATTTTTGATAAAAAGCTAAATTTTATTGCTTTTTTGTTAAAATCTTTAACTAGGTGTAGTGAGTGGTTGCTTTTTAAAAGAGGAAAGTCCGAGCTGCATTGAGATAGGATTCCATTTAAAGAATGGCTAGAGTAATCTAAGGGAAAGCGCAACAGAAAGCAAACCGCCAATTTTGGTAAGGGTGAAAGGGTGGAGTAAGAGCCCACCGGAGATGTAGCAATACAACTCGCATTGCAAGCCCAATCCGCAGCAAAAAGGGCATGGTAAAATCTCAAATTTTAGCCCTTTGCTAGATTTTTAATGTAAATTAAAAACAAGATAAATAACCACTTTTAACAGAACTCGGCTTACAGCTACACCTAAAAATTAAAACCAATCTTTATTGAAGGCTAAAATATGTTCGCAAAACAAATAGAACTCGCACATGGCAATGGAGGCATAGAATCGCAGATGTTAATTTCAGAGCTTTTTTATAAACATTTAGAAGGCTGTGTAATTAGCGATGGCGAAGATGCAGGCATTGGAGAAATAAACAAAGGAAAATGTGCCATTAGCACAGATGGTTATACTATCTCTCCTCTCTTCTTCCCAGGTGGCGATATAGGAAAATTAAGCATTTGCGGAAGTGCCAATGATGTAGCAATGATGGGAGCAAAGGCAAAATATATCAGTGCTTCTTTTATGCTTGAAGAGGGGCTTAACACACAAGATTTAGAAAAAATTATCATCTCTTTTTCTGACACTTTAAAACAAAGTGGTGCTAAACTTATTTCAGCAGATACAAAAGTGCTTCCCAAAGGCACATTGGATAAAATTTTTATCACAACAACTGCCATAGGAGAATTTGCCTATCCTTCCCTTAATCTTAGTGCTAAAAACATTCCACAAGAAGCCTGCATTTTGGTAAGTGGAGAAATTGGAAACCATGGAGCAGTGATTTATTCTAAACGCGAAGAAATTAATTTAAAAAGCAATTTACAAAGCGATTGCGCACTTTTATATCCTATGCTAGAACCTCTTTTCCAAAAAAATTTAAGAATTTATGCTTTGCGTGATGCTACTAGAGGAGGTATAGCAAGCGTGCTTAACGAATGGGCTAATAGCTCTAAAATAGGCATTAGTATTTATGAAGAAAATCTGCCTATTAACCAGCAAACAAGAGGTATTTGCGAACTTTTAGGATTTGAAGCTTATAATCTAGCTAATGAAGGAATGTGTGTTTTATGTATCCACAAAGAAGATGCACAAATAGCCCTCAAACTCCTCCAAAGCCACACTTTAGGCAAAAATGCAAAAATCATAGGAGCTACCACCAAAGAACTTCCAAACAAAGTTGTTTTGCAAACTGCTTATGGAGCTAAACGCTTCTTGGACTATCCAAGTGGAGAACTTTTACCTAGAATTTGTTAAATCCACTTTAAAAACTACAAATTCTTGCTCTCTTTATCTTCTAGAGCTCTATTTAACTTTCAAAGTTAAATTTTTATTTTTTTAAATAATCTCCACTTTTTCCGCCACTTTTTTGCACCAAATAAACCTCACTAATTTCCATACTTTTATCTATGGCTTTTACCATATCATAGATTGTCAATAAGCCAATATTTACACCCATAAGTGCTTCCATTTCCACACCTGTTTGGGAATTTGTTTTGACTCTCACTTCCAAAATAAAGGAATTTTCGCTCTCGCATTCTATTACATTGCATTTTACAGAACTTAAAAACAAAGGATGGCACATAGGAATGAGCTCAGAAGTCTTTTTAGAACCCATAATTGCAGCTATAATTGCTGTTTGCAAAACTGGACCTTTTTTAACTGCATTATTAATGATTGCCAAAAAGGCTTCCTTATTCATTGTGATTTTTCCTCTTGCTAATGCTTCTCTTTGTGTAATTTGCTTATGAGATACATCTACCATAGTGGGATTATTATTGTTATCTAAATGCGTTAATTGCATAATACTCCTTAAAAACTTAATTGATAAACTTTAATTTTGTCATTCTTTAGCGTAAGTTTAAAGTATTCTTCATTAAGATTTTCATAAAACATCGCTCTAAAATAAAAACTTTCTAAATATCTACTATCGCATAAAACAATTCTGCCATCTTCTAAGAATATCGCTGAAAGTTTGCTGTCTTTAGAAATTTGCAATTCTCTTTTATCTTTTTGGTAGAAGATTTTTTCTAAAAAAACTTCTATTCCCAAACTTTTAATTTTTACCTTACCGCTTTTTTCTTGTAAAAAAATATCGTTATTTAAAGCCAACCAATTCTCTTTTTGAATCTTAGGAGTGCTAAGAAGAAAGAAGCTATCTTTTTCTAACTTGCCACTTTTTAAATCAATATAACTAAAACGCCTAATTACCTGAATAATTTCTAACATTCTTAAAGGCACGATAAGATATAATTTTCTTGTATTTTGTGAAGTTATTTTTTGTGTTTTCAAAGCTTTTATGACTTGATTGTATGTATAGAGTTTATTTTCTTCTAAAAAGCGGTTAAAATCTACACCATTAAGTAGCATTTTTGAAATTTTAGCACTCACTTCCTCATCTTCACTAAGAAAAATAAAGCTAATAGGATAGTTATCTTTGCCAGTATTTTTGCCCCCATCCACAAAGGTTTCTAATTTACTAAAATAACGAATAGGATAACCATAATCCCACCAAGCAACCGCATAATCTCCTTTAGTATATGGAATATTTTTAAGCACATCAATCTCCCTTTGCATAAAAGCAAAAGGATAAGAATAGTTAATAATATGCTGAAAACTATTTATTAATAGTAAAAATGCAAGAGGAATAAAAATAAGAAACCTTATCTTTAAATCTTTGATTTTTTCTAAAATAAAACTCAAAAATGCCCCCACACCTAGTGCAAAAATAGGCACAGCATAAAAGGTATAACGCATTCCCCCTATCAACGCAAAAACTCCCAAGATTAACAAAGGCAAACTCATTACAAAACGAAAATCTTTCAAAAGCAACCAAATAATCCCTAAAATTCCACACAAAAATGCAAAATATCCTCCACTAACCCGATATACAAATTCATTAAAACTAATCTTAGAGACTTCATAAATTGTATTGATTGCATTATAATATTTTAATTCCCCGCCAACATTATCCACTTTGCTTATATAGGCATTATCTAAGATATTTCCTCCAAGCTTTAAACCTACAAACATTATAAAAAATAAAGCAAACGCATAAAAAATCCATTCTCTTTTTTTAAAAATTTCTTCTTTCAAAACAAGCCCTAAAAATATAGCAATAAGTAAAAATATCCAATAAAAAGGTGGCTTAAAAATACTTAATAGCAAAACTATTCCCATAAAAAACGCATAAAACACCAAATAGACTCTTTTATAAAACACAAGACAAAGGGTAAAAACCAAAAAATATCCTATTAAAACATAACGCAAAGAAGGATAATATTCCAAAGCAAAACAAATTAACAATAAATTACTTAAAAGATTGATTTTGCTAGAAGTTTCAAAAGCAAAATAAATTAAAGTAAAGATAGCTAATGCAAGAGGCAAAATCAACATATCTGTATCATAATAGCCAAAAATCGTGCGGTTATAATAGCTAGTAGTCATTGCACCAAAAATCCCACAAACTATACTACTAAGCACACCTAAGTTCTTACTTAATAGCATAAGAAAAAATACTACTAAACTTCCAAAAATACCACTCATAAAGAAAATAATCTGCTCTAAATTAAAGGGCAAAAACAAAGTTAAAATTGCACTTAGATGAGATAAAATCTCATGTGTTGGAGACTGACTTGTATTTTTCACCCCTTCTAATAAATCTCTAGCTCCCTCCGCATAAAAATATCCATCATGATTATTTAAAATAAAGCTATCTTTAGCAAAAGTGCTTACCTCCTCTTGCATATTATAAAGATAGATAAACCGCACCGCTATGCTTAAAAAATACACCAACATCATTAAAAATAAAAATTTTATTTGCGTTTTTTGCATAGAACCTCTTGTGATTTAAAGCCTTTTTAGCTTTTTTTGTTAAAATTCCTCAATCGTAAATTTAACATAAAGAAAGACAATGAATCCTTATATTGATATTTATAGAGATAGTTCTAAAATCCAAGAACTCTTTAAAGCTATTTGCAAACTCTCTGCTAAACTCCCCTATCCTCTAAAAATTATGGAAGTTTGTGGGGGACACACGCATACAATTATGAAATACGCACTTCCACAACTCTTGCCCAATAATATTGAATTTGTGCATGGACCAGGCTGTCCAGTTTGTATTATGCCAAAAAGTAGAATAGACTATGCTAGAAAAATAGCAGAACAAAAAGATGTGATTTTGGTAACTTTAGGAGATATGATAAAAGTTCCAGGAAGCCATGGTTCTTTACAAAAAGCACGCGCAGAAGGTTTAAATATCTCTTTTGTATATTCCCCATTAGATGCGCTAAAAATCGCACAAAACAACCCAAACAAAAAAATTGTTTATTTTGCAATAGGATTTGAAACCACCACTCCTATGAGTGCTGCCTTATTAGAAAGCGTAATTAAATTGAATTTAAAAAACTTCTTTTTTGCAATTAATCATGTGCTTGTTCCACCACCTCTGCATGCAGTTTTAAGTTCTAAAGATAATAAAATCAACGCTCTTTTAGCTCCTTCACATGTAAGTGTGATTAGTGGTGCTAAAATCTATACGCCCTTTGTAGAAAAATACAAAATTCCTGTAGTTGTATGCGGATTTGAGCCTGTAGATGTAGGAGAAAGCTTAATTTCTATTTTACAGCAAGTAATCTCTAATACACCAAAAGTAGAAATCCAATATGCAAGAAGCGTAACCCAAGAAGGCAATCTAAAAGCACAAGAATTAGTAGAACGCTATTTTACATTAGAAGATAGCTTTACTTGGAGAGGTTTAGGAGAGATTCCACACTCTTCTTTAAAATTAAAAGATGAATTTGCCTCTTTTGATGCACTAAAAATCTATAAAGATGTCCTAGAAGATACGCCAAAAGATGATCATAAGCTTTGTATTTGTGGCGAGATATTAAAAGGTGCTAAAAAACCCTATGATTGCAAACTTTTCAAAAAAGCTTGCAATCCACAAAACCCTCTTGGAAGCTGTATGGTAAGCAGTGAAGGAGCATGTGCTGCTTACTATAAATATGGAGATTTTAATTTTTAAAGCTTTTTAGGATAAGATATGCTAAAATTCTAAAAATTCACAAAAAGGCAATCTTTTGAAATTCAATATGCTTTATAGCAAGATTCACAGAGCATCTGTAAGCGATGCAAATTTAAATTATGTAGGTTCTATCACTATTGATAAAGAGTTGCTAGAAGCTGCAAAACTTTATGAAGGGCAGCAAGTAGATATTGTAAATATCAACAATGGAGAACGCTTTTCTACATATGTAATAGAAGGCAAAAAAGGTGATATGTGTTTAAATGGTGCTGCTGCAAGAAAGGTGCAAGTGGGTGATAAAATTATCGTAATTGCTTATGCACAATACTCTAAAGAAGAACTAGAAAGCTATTCTCCCACTGTTGTTTTAGTAGATGAGAATAATGAGATTATCCATATCAAAAAGGACTTAAAAAATGTTTAACACACAAGATTTGGCAAAAACGCTAGGCAACTTACAAGAAAAACTTAAAGAAGCACAAGAGGAAAACAAACAAAAAATAATCACAGCTAAGAGTGGTGGAGGACTTATTAGTGTGAGCGCTAATGGAGAAGGAGAAATCATTGATATTAGCATTGATGATAGTCTTTTAGAAGATAAAGAATCTATGCAAATTTTGCTTATGAGTGCAATCAATGATGTTTATAAAAGCGTAGAGAGCAATCGCAAAGGAATGGCTATGGATATGTTAGGCAACCTTGGTAATTTTGGTGATTTTCCCCTAAAAGGACTTTAAATGTTAAAAAAAATTCTTTTATCTTCCCTTGCTACTTCATTATTTGTATTTGGCTATGATTTTAGTGCTTGTTCCTTAAAAGCTAAAGATTCTTTAGAACCTATTAATAAGAGCTATGGAATTGCTATTGCCCCCCTTTATGAAAAGGACTTAAATAAAACCATTCCCATAAAGTCTAAGCTTTTTATGTATTCTCCAAATGAAACCCCAAAAGGCTATAAAATTTTAAAACATGATCCTTTTTTAGGAATGTATCTTTTAGAATCCAAAAGCAATCTTAAGCCTATCAAATTACTTCCTATTAGCAATGCAGTTTTAGAAGAAGAAATGGCAAGCATAACCCCTAAAGATAATGTAAGCGGAAAATTCCAAAGTTTTATGCAAAGTCCGCGTTCTTATGCTACTTTAAATGTCCCCACTTTCAAAAATAGTCTTATTAGCACAATTTGTGATAATGTTTATGGGATTGGCATAGGAGAAGGGAAATTTATTGACAAAAAATATTTGGAGCGTTTTTTAAACTCTAAAGAAATTTATTATGGCGATATTGGCATTAGAGTTAAACAAAATCAAGAGGATTTTGTAGAGGTGAGCGTGATTGATCCTTTTTTTCCAAAAAATCCTTTCCAATATGGTGATATTATTCTTACCATCAATAATGAAGCTATCCCAAAT
The DNA here is from genome assembly GCF_003245365.1 of Helicobacter valdiviensis. GTDB lineage: Bacteria > Campylobacterota > Campylobacteria > Campylobacterales > Helicobacteraceae > Helicobacter_D > Helicobacter_D valdiviensis. The sequence goes on along the minus strand of NZ_NBIU01000018.1, from coordinate 30,464 downwards.
ACCCAAAGTTTTGATAGAGTAGTTTTTGATTTAAAACAAGGCTCACAAGTTCCTATTAAAATCAAAAGAGAAGGAGCAACTTTAGAAATTATGGCTTTAGTGGATAAAAGACGCGGAGGTATGCTCTTAAAAGAAGATTTTTTAGGGCGTATTGGAATTAGTATCACACCAGATTTTACTATCACTTCAGTTTCCAATTTTGCACAAAATGGTTTTGAACGCTTAAAAGTAGGTGATAAAGTTTTAAGAATCAATCAAAAAGAAGTCCCCAATGGAATGGATAATATTATCCATCTTCTAGGGGAGTTTGCCTCAAAACCACAAAAATGGTTAATCTCAAGAAATGATTTTCAATTTTTTATTCTTGTAAATGAGGAAAACTAATGAAACTTCAAAAAGTCTTTGAAAATTTTGAAAATTACCTCATTGAAAATGCACCCAAAATCCCCTCTTTTCACCCCTACTACGAACAAGCTTTGTGGGAAATGGTGTTAAATGGAGGCAAAAGATTTCGTCCAAAGTTGCTTTTAAGCATTGTTTATGCAAATGCTCCTAAGCTTCTTAAAAAATCTTTTGTGCCCGCTCTAGCTCTAGAAGTTTTACACACCTATTCTCTAATCCATGATGATCTTCCAAGTATGGATAATGCCAATCTAAGAAGAGGTGCCAAAACCCTACACACAAAATATGATGAAGCAGGAGCCATTTTAATAGGAGATGCACTAAATACACACAGCTTTTACTTGCTCTCTACCTCAAAATTTAAACCCAAAATCAAAACAAAACTTATAAAATCCTTAAGTTATAATGGAGGAGTTTTTGGTATGGTTTTAGGACAAGCACTAGATTGCCATTTTGAAAATCACACTTTACCCATTGAAAAACTTCAAATCATTCATCTAAACAAAACCGCAAAACTTATTGCAACTTCTTTACAGATGGGTGGAATTATATGTAGCTTTAATAAGCAAGATCTTACCTTACTTTATGAGCTTGGATTAAAGCTTGGCTTATTTTTTCAAATCCGTGATGATATTATTGATGCCACACAAAGCAGTATAGAAGCTGGTAAAGATACTCAAAATGATAAACTTAAAAATAGCTATGTTAATCTACTTGGCTTAAAAGGTGCAAGAGTAGAATTGCAAAATCATCAAGAACAAATCAAAAACCAGCTTAATTTCTTCAACAAAGAAACTAAAGATATTTTAGAAACTCTTTTACAAAAATATTTTATTTAAAAAGGTATATTTATGAAAAGAATCCTAATCACAAACGATGATGGCTACCAATCTAGCGGACTTTTAGCTTTAAAAGAAGCTCTAAGCCCACTAGGACATGTTACCATAGTAGCTCCCGCAAGTGAAAAATCAGCTTGCGGACATGGTATGACGCTCACACGCCCTTTAAGATTTATTAAAATTGATGATGATTTTTATAAATTAGAAGATGGAACACCCACAGATTGTATCTATCTCTCCTTGCATGCTCTTTATGAAGAAAATTCACTTCCTGATTTAATTGTAAGTGGGATTAATATTGGTTCTAATATGGGGGAAGATGTTAGCTACTCTGGAACGGCAAGTGGTGCTATGGAAGGAGTTTTACACGATATTCCCTCTATTGCCATTTCACAAGTTTTAAAAGATAAAATAGATTTTGGCTTTGATTATGAACTCGCTAAAGATACAATTTATAAAATTGCCAAAAAAATTTTAGAGGGTGATTTTCCCTTGCAAAAAAGGGAATTTTTAAATATCAATATTCCACAAATAAGCAAACAAGAATGTAAAGGCTATAAAATCACAGAGCTTGGCATTAGAATGTATGGAAACGATGCACACTTACACAGAAACCCACGAGGCGAGGAATATTATTGGCTAGGTTTGCATCCACTAGCTTGGGATGAGAGAGCAACGCAAGAAACTTCAGATTTTACAGCCATCATTCAAAACTATGTTTCAATTACTCCCATTACTCTTGATTTTACAGCAAGAGAACGCATAAAACCTTTACAAGAATGGATAGAAAAATGAGCACACGCTTTGCAAGAACACTTTTACTCTTCAAGGAAGAAGGATTTACAAAGTTACAAAATGCAAGTGTTTTGCTTTTTGGCGTAGGTGGAGTAGGAAGCTTTGCACTAGATTGTCTTTATCGTAGTGGGGTGGGTAAAATTTGCATTGTAGATGGAGATTGTTTTGATATTACAAACCAAAACCGCCAAATTGGTTCTTTTGAAGGCTTAGGAGAAAAAAAGGTAGAAGTTCTAGCCAAAATGTATCCCAACATCAATTATATTGCTAAACGCTTTAGCCCACAAGATATTGAAGAATTTGATTTTAGCTCTTATGATGTGGTTTTAGATGCTATTGATGATATTCCTACCAAAATTTCCTTAGCTTTAAAAATAGCAAATAAGCCAAAAATAAAAAATGCACCTCTTTTGCTCTCATCAACTGGAAGTGCCAAAAAGCTAGATCCAGGTGAAATTAGATGTGCAAACATTTGGAAAAGCTATGGAGATAAATTTGCAAGAAAATTCCGTGAAGGTTTAAAAAAACAAAATTTTAGAGGTGATTTTAAGGTGATTTTTAGCCCAGAGATTCCAAAATGCAAAGAACTTGGTAGCTTTAGTGCAGTTACAGGAAGTTTTGGCTTAAGGCTAGCAAGTGAGGCAATTTCACATATTTTAAAGGAGAATAAATGATTTTTACAAAAGCTTATGAAGAAGATATGGAAGAATTTGAAGATGAAGAATTTGATGGATTTGATAAAGATTATGAAGATAGCGATAAATATCTTTATGATGAAGACGACTACGAAAACAATGATGGAGATTATGAAGGAGAGGATTATTAAAAATGACAATAGAAGTAGCACTTTTACAGCACTCTTTTAAAGGCAACAAAAAAGATACGCTAGAATATACACGCTCTCTAATCAAAGAAGCCTCTAAAAAAGCAAAACTTATTTGCTTGCAAGAACTTCACGCCAGCGAATATTTTTGTCAAAGCGAAAATGTAGATTTTTTTGATTATGCGTTGGATTTTAAAAAAGATTGTGAGTTTTTTAGTCAAATTGCCAAAGAATGCCAAATTGTGCTTGTTACTTCTTTGTTTGAGCGACGCACAAGTGGTTTATACCACAATACCTCTGTAGTATTTGAAAGAGATGGGAGCGTTGCAGGAACTTATAGAAAAATGCATATTCCAGACGATCCAGGCTTTTATGAAAAATTTTATTTCACCCCTGGAGATTTAGGTTTTCATCCAATCTCTACAAGCCTTGGCAAACTTGGTGTTCTAGTATGTTGGGATCAATGGTATCCTGAAGCTGCTAGACTTATGGCATTAAGAGGTGCAGAGATTTTGATTTATCCTACTGCTATTGGTTGGTTCAAAGAAGATCCAGAAGATGAAAAACAAAGACAAAGAGAGGCTTGGATTGCCGTGCAAAGAGGTCATGCAGTTGCCAATGGAATTCCTGTCGTCGCTATCAATCGCACTGGTTTTGAAGAAGATAAATCTAAAGTTTTAAAAGGTATTGATTTTTGGGGTTCTAGCTTTGCTTTTGGAGCACAAGGAGAACTTTTAGCACAAGCTAGCATCCAAGAAGATGAAATTTTATATTTCACTTGGGACAAGCAAAGAAGCGAGGAAGTAAGAAGAATATGGCCTTTCTTGCGTGATAGACGCATTGAATGCTATGAAAGTCTTCTAAAGCGTTTTGATGATTAGCGATAAAATAAAATGGGATGAAAAATACACTCAATCTAGCACACTAAATCCCCCTTTAGAGCTTTTGAAGATTTTTATCCAAAAAGCTCATATTGGTAAAGCTTTAGACATTGCTTGTGGTCTAGGGAGAAACTCTCTTTTTATGCGTGATTATGGCTTTATTGTAGATAGCATAGATATTTCAATCATTGCTTTAAAAAACTTAGAGAAAGAACCCAATATCCACACTTTCTGTAAAGATTTAGATGATTTTAAAATTTCTAAAAACTCTTATCACCTCATTTGTAATAGCTATTTTTTACAAAGAAATCTTTTTAGGGGTATTTATGAGGGGTTAAAACAAGATGGGATATTAATTTTTGAAACTTTTCTCTACAATCCTTTATTAAGCAATCCCTCTTCAAATCCGCATTATTTTTTACAACCCAATGAATTATTAGATGCCTTTTGTAATCTTGAAATTTTATTTTATAATGAACAAGAAGTTCAAGAAAAAACGCATTCCAAAATCGCACAATTAGTTGCCAAAAAGAAATAAAATGAGATTTTTCTCTCTTAAAAGATCTAAAAAAATCTTAAATATTGCTACCCCTTCTGGCTTAAATTCCCTTTTAGATGTGATTAATATTTCCATTGATTTATTGCTAATTGGAAAGCTTGGAGAAGCATTTGTAGTAGCAGTAGGTGTTAGCCTTAATTATATGATGTTAATTTTTGCAATCACAACAATTGTCTTTGTAGGCAATAGCGCACTTGTAGCAAGATTTATAGGTTTTGGAGACAAAAAACAAGCAAGTATCGTAGTTTCTAGCTTAAGTTTTGCTTCTTTGTTAATTGCAATTCCCACCACTCTTTTAGCCTTTTTGTTTTATGATACTTTTTTTACTTGGATTGGCATCTCTAAAGAAGCTAAAGAATTGGGCGATATTTATTTAAGCATTATTCTTTTTAGCATACCTCTTTTACTTATTAAACAAGTAAGCATTTCTGCATTTTCTGCTGCAGCCTACACTAAAATTCCTTTTATTATAAAAATTTTTATTACTTTTTTAAATGTAGGCTTAAAATACAGTTTCATTTTTGGCTTTTTATTTTTCCCACAACTTGGCTTAGTAGGTGCTGCCCTCTCCACCCTTATTGTAAATTTTCTAGAAACTTTAGCACTCTTTATGTGCCTTTTATTTTTAAAAAAATCTCCTATTTCTATAGGAAATCAAATCAATTTTGATTATATTAAAAGAGCTTTTATTGTTGGTCTTCCTTCGGGTTGTGAGCGTTTTTTTACTTTAATTTCCATTTTGCTTATGACAAAGTTTGTAGCTCTTTATGGTTCTACAGATCTTGCAGGCTACCAAATTGCTACACGCATTGAAGGTTTTGCTTTTATGCCTGGTTTTGGATTTATGATTGCTGCTATGGCTCTTATGGGGCAAAATCTAGGCGCTAAAAAACCTCTAGAGGCCAAATATAGTATTCAAAACACCTTGCTTTTAGGTGGATTCTTCATGGGAATTATGGGAATTTTAATGAGTTCTTTTGCCTATCCTATTTCTAGCATTTTTAATAAAGATTCACAAATTGCACTAGCAAGTGCAAGTTATCTTATTCCTCTTGGGCTTTCTCAAATTCCACTTGCTTTTATTTTTATTCTTGATGGCGCTTTAAGAGGAGCTGGGATTACAAAAATCACCCTCATTACCAATGCCATTATGATTTGGGGTTTAAGAGTAATTCCTTGTTATTTTATCGCAAAACTTCAATATCCTGTTATTTATATTTATATTTGTATTAGTTTAGAAACTTTTTTGCGCGCCTTTGTTTATTGGAGGATTTTTAGAAAGTGCAAATGGCGACACCATAAGGTTTAAAAAAGTGCCCTAAAAAGCTCCATATTAGAAACAATATAAAGACCCAACGCACCTGCACACAATATAAATGCTACAAAAATAAGTATCTTTTTTTCAAAAGAAGTTAATTTATCACCGCTTTTAACCACAGAAACGATTGTTAAAATCATCACAATCAAAGAAACAACCGCAATAATAATTAATGTTATAATAAAACCTTGTAAAGTTGCCATATTTTTTCCTTTTTATAGGATTATAGGGGAAAGTCAATTATTTTATCATAAAACCACATTAATTTATAAACAAAACTTTAAAAACCTTAAAAAATTCCATAAAATAACTCGTATTTTTGGTTTTCATAATAAGTTCCAATTCTAAAAAGGCTTTGATAAAAAATCAACCACTTTCAAGCCTTATTTAAAAACTCTTTTATATTTTCTATGCACTGATTTAATAAAATATACAACTTGTTTTTAATGAAATACTATAGAATTAATCATAAAAAAACAAATACACACCTTTCAACAACGATACTAAAAAATAACTGCAAAGAATATTGTTATAAATATAAATTATATTTATAAAATTTTTAACTTAGTAGAAATTTTATCTTTATTAAACCCCAAAAAGCATAAGCGGTTTCTTCAAGCTCAAAGATATCAATTAATTTATTGTATCAACAATTTTCATTTACAAACCTATATAATCTCAAATGATACGCACCATAACCACTAAAATAAAAAATACTTAAGACTACAAATAGGTAATTGTCTGCTTGATATGCCATCTAAATCTTTAATTTTAGCTTTGCTTTTAAATTAGAAAAATTTGTAAATTTACTCCCGTAAATCACTATTTTATTATAAGATATTTTAAATACTTTTAAAAAGATTTAAAAACGCTCTAAAAAAAGCAATCCTAGACACATTAGATTATTATACTTTTGTCTTATCAAAATAATAATTTCATTCCACAATAAATTCGTTAGATATTATTACATCTTTGGAATATCTCCTCTAAAATCTTCAATGAATTGATCAATTTTCTTTTGCACTCTTATATTGTTTGTTTCTAAATCCAATATCAAATAAGCAAAAACTCCCAATATTATTAAAATTGGCAAAACAACAAACATTCTTTTTAAATACATTCTCTTAATTTTATTCCAAAATGTCTCTCCAAAATCAAGATGATAAGCTTTAGAAAAAGCAATATTTTCATCAGTATTTAAAAGAGGAGTAATTGCAGATGCAATATTCTCACATAACAAAGATATTCTTTCTTTAACATCTTTGCTCTCTGAATATTTTCCCTTATATCCTAATATCAGGCAAGCATAAATAAATTCTAAAAAATCTCTATTTTTAGCAGGATTACTCAACCAAGATAGTGCAATATCATAAAAATTGTCCCCTCCTAATGTTTCATCAAAAAGTCTCACAGTTAATGTGCTATTTGCCCATGAACTATTCATAAACAACTCATTTTTCATAATAATTTCATCCAAAAACACACACAAACAATAACGCCACTTTACTATATCTCTATCCTCATATTCCTTATAAGTGCTAAGCTTAGAACTAATAGACAAAACATCATTAATCATCTTCTCTTTAATTGCTTCTATCTTACTTGTTTCTACAATATCAATCCTAGAAAGTCTATAAGACAATAAAAGAAGCTCTAAACTAAAATCTAAAACTTTATTATTCAAAAGCCCATTAAAACCACTTTGCAACAACAAACTTGGTTGAGTATCATTTTGTTTTTGTATCTCTATTTCTTTTTCTTCCATTAAAATACCGCCCATATTTTAATATCTGGATTTTTAATATTATTGGTAATGTAGATACTTATTGTGCTTTCTCCTTTAAAACTCATAAACACATCATCTCGTTTGTCAAATCTATAATAAACATATCCACTTAAGTAAGGGATAGCACTAGGTATGTTTGAAATTTGCTCTAAATTTAAGCCCTTAAGCTGTGTTGCAACTATCTCTTTAATTCTGCTTTGCGTATGCACTTTACTTTGCGTTTTAAAATTTTGCAATAAATATTCATGATTTACATCTGCATTAACAGCCAAGTAAATCTCTCCTTCTTCTAAAATACTAGGATTATCAAACAAGAAATCATAAAAACCATTTTGAGAGTTAATAAGTTTAGCCATCGTGTATTTTGGAGAAGTAATTCTAGAAAATAATACTCTAATATTATTCATTAATGGCAAAAAAGTCTCATTAAGATTACTATGATTGTATTTAATGAAATCTAAAAATGTATCCTCATCGCCAAAAGCCCCAAGTTCCCCTTGGAATTCTATAAACTTTTCATACAAATACTCAGGATGCATTTTATCCTTATTAATCAAATGAGAAAATATTAAATACCATTTCTTCATAAGATTTAGCGAAATATAGGTGCTAAAATCCAATGTATTTTTAGTTTGATCAATTCCTTTAAAAATATCTGTCAAAATATTCTTATGCTGTTTAATAGAATAAATACTTTCTTCTAAAAAAGATTTAATCACAGGAACCTTAGCTATATTTAAACATGTAGGGATAAATTCTTCATCTAAAGCTATTTTCTTGTTTGCATCAATGCTTTTAATTCTAGCAATAGGTATTTCAAGCTCATCAGGCGTAGCACTATTTAAAATCCCTAATCTCAACCGCAAACTTGCAAGAGTTAAACTTATCTTTTCTTGAGTAAATGCGATATCGCCATTTTCTTCTTCTTCATTAACCATTCTTAAAGTTTCATTATTTTCATCATCATAATTTCTTGAAGCCATTAAACTTCTTAAAGCAATATATTTGGTATTGGGTAAATTATTTCTCAAGGCAATATCCGCAATAGTTGTAGCTCCCAAAGGAATTTTTAATGTAATAATAGAGTTTGCTAAAGTTTCATAATTTATCTCCAAAGGTTCTGGCAAAAGATCTTGATTAGGAGCTTCAAAAACACTTCCATCTTGTGCTATTCCTGCAATATTAGTCAATGCAATTTTACCTTGCATTAACATCTCTTTAGAAAACTCCATTGAGCTAATACCATACAAATTACCAAAAAGCTCTGTAGTTTTACTCTCAATCACCCTTTGAAGAAATCTCTCTTGCTGTTCAAAATGAATAGAACTCACATTTAAGCCATCATGCCAAGCAACTTTTAATTTATCTGCCATACTCTCTACCTTGAAAATAACTTTAATTTAATTTTTGCTAATTCCATCTTTTGTGATTTTGAATTCTAACTTCTTAGAACCCAACCAAAATCCAGTAGCTTCACTTGTTTTAGCCCATATTTTTGTTATCTTTTTGCCACTATTTGCAAACAATACCAAAATACCAATATAAGGAACTTCTTCATCTTCAATATTTACCGCTATTAGATTATCTTTTGGAGCAATTTGCATTTTAATAGAATCTATTTTATCCTTCCCTAAAACTCCATCTTCCCTTGTAAATAAATCAATATCACTTGCTTTTTCAAACTTTTTAATATCTTTTAATTGATAAACAATAAGGGTCAAAGGCACATCATCAAGCCTATTATTCAAATTTGAATTTTCTTGATTACTAATTTGAACATCAACCTTACTAGAACAAGCGACAAACAAACAAGCAATTACCAAAAGCAATATATTTATATATTTCACAAACTACCCCTTACTTTAGAGATTAAAAACATTGTTTTAAGTCTTATTTTATGTATAGTATATCATAATTTTTTTTTAATTTTTAATAAATACTAAAGTTTAAAATTTATGGAGAATTAATGGTGCTTTTTTCCAACAATCTATTCCAAGATTTATCCAACCTAGAAGAATTTAACCTTTTAGAAGATGAAATGTCAAAGTATAAAACTTTAAATCATGAAAAAATCAATTGGGATATTGTTTATAACAATTCTCTTGATATTTTAAAAAACACCGCATTAGATACAAAAGCTTGTCATTATTTCATTTTAGCCTGTCTCAATCTTAATAAAACCCATTGTTTTGATGAGATATCAAATTTATTAATTTTCTTAAAAGATTTTTTACAAAATAATCCACATCCACTTGAAAATAAAAATTTGAATAATTTAAAAATAAAACTTAAGAATATTATTTCAACTTTTACTCTAGAAGCCAATCGTTTGGAACTGCTTATTTTACCCAACACTTCAGAAACAATCAATCAATCACTTACAGAACTATCCAATATTATTGATTATAATTTTACACCCCTAAAGACACCACAAACTCCAACACAAACATTATCCCAACAACACACAACACACAATAAAAGCACAAGCATTTCTATCAATTCTCTTGATTTTAATAATCTAACCACTTTAGATGATAGAAAATATAGAGAACTTTATTCAAATCTTAGCCTTACTTTATTAGAAAATGATTTAAACAATCTTAATGCTTATACATTCTTTTTTGAAGCAATGTGGGGAAGGATTAAAAAACTCCCCTCTCATCAAGATAATATTACACAAATAAGATATCCTAATAACACACTTATTAATTTATTGCAAAATCCCAAAGAGACTTCTAGTGATTTTGAGCAAATCCAAAATTTCATAACAAATTTAATCTTAAACCCATTTTGGTTTGAAGGATTACAACTCTTTTGTGAACTTTTAAATAAGCAAAAAAGAGAAAATATCTATAAAATATTTAAAATTTTTGTAAGCAACTTTCTAAATAAATTTCCTGAAATCACAAAATTAAAATTTGAAAATGGAGATTTATTGTGTAGTATTTCTACATATCATTACTTCACAAAATATGATAATTTAAATTTACAACAAGATTCTCCAGAACAAAAACCCCACACAACCCCCAAGAACTTTGAAGAAGCCTTTTTGAAAATTAATAAAGAAAATTCTAATAACACTTTGTTTTCAAATATTCATTCACTCATTGAAATGGCTCAAATTTTTGAAGAAAAAGAAATGAAACAAAATGCTAATATTCTCTATTTACTTTTAAAAGAAAAGCTTGAAAATACATTTCTAAAAGATTACTTAGAGGAATATTATTTATTTATTCAAGGAAAAATTAATAATTTTTAGTTTATACTGCCAAAATTTACTTTACTTTATAAAGAGAGGGTTTAACAAATGTCAGATGGTTCCAAATCTCCAAAAGAGCGTATCAACATAACCTATAAAGCAAGAACAAATGGACAGGTTAGTGAAATAGAGCTACCTTTAAAACTTATGGTTTTATCCAATCTTACTAGCGGTGTTAGCGAACAACCCCTTGAAGAACGAGAGGTATTAAATATCAATAAACTTAACTTTAATCAAGTAATGGAAAAACTAAATATCAATACCAACTTCACTGTCAAAAATACTCTAAGCAATGATGCAGAAGAACTAGAAGTGAATCTCAAAATCTCTAGCATCAAAGATTTTTCTCCTGATAATATTGCCAAACAAGTTCCAGAGCTTAAAAAACTTTTACAGCTACGAGAAGCCCTTATGGCATTAAAAGGCCCAATGGGAAATATCCCAAATTTTAGAAAAGCAGTTTTAGAGGCACTCCAAAACAAAGAAACTAGAGAAAAACTACTTTTAGAAATCAAACAAGAAGAGGGAGAATAAAGCATGTCAAAAGAAAAAACCATAAATACCCCCATTATTGAAAGCATTATGGAGAAGAGCAAATATGCTACCAGCGATGAAAGCTATAGCATTGCTAAGCGTGGTGTGGCTGAATTTATCTCACAAATTGTAAAAAGCGATAATGTAGAAGATAAGATTAATAAATTTGCCTTAGATGAAATGATAGCCCACATAGACGATGTAATCTCTAAGCAAATGGATGAAATTTTACACAATGAAAATTTACAAAAACTAGAATCAACTTGGAGGGGCTTACATTTTTTAGTAAGTCGCACAGATTTCAATGAAAACATTAAAATTAATCTTTTAAATGTAACTAAAGAAGAAATTTTAGAAGATTTTGAAAATAATCCTGATATAACACAAAGCACAATTTATAAAAATATTTATTCTGCAGAATATGGACAATTTGGGGGAGAACCTGTTGGAGCTATTATTGGGGATTATCAAATCACAGCTGCAAGCCCTGATATAACTTTTTTAAACAAAATGTCAAGTATTGCCGCTATGAGTCATGCTCCTTTTTTAACCTCTTGTAGTCCTAAATTTTTTGGTTTAGAAGATTATTCAGAACTTGCTGGAATTCAAGATTTAAAAGGTATGCTAGAAGGTCCTCAATATACAAGATGGAGAACTTTTAGAGAGAACGAAGATGCTAAATATGCTGGATTAATGGTAACAAGATTTTTAACAAGAAGCCCTTATGATCCTATTGAAAATCCTATTAAATCTTTTAACTACAAAGAAGATGTTCATGCTTCACACAATCATCTATTATGGGGCAATTCTGCCTTTGCTTTTGCTACTAGACTTACAGAAAGCTTTGCTAATTATAGATGGTGTGGCAATATTATAGGGCCAAAAAGTGGTGGAACCGTAAAAGATTTGCCAACTTATCTTTATGAAAGTTTTGGAACTATGCAATCAAAAATCCCAACAGAAGTTTTAATTAGCGACAGAAGAGAATATGAGCTTGCAGAAGAAGGCTTCATCACACTAACACTTAGAAGAGATACAAACAATGCTGCTTTCTTCTCTGCTAATTCCGCACTAAAGCCAAAAATATTCCCAAATACTCCTGAAGGAAAAGAAGCAGAGCTAAATTACCGCTTAGGCACACAATTGCCCTATTTGTTTTTAATCTCAAGACTTGCACATTATCTTAAGGTATTGCAAAGAGAAGAAATTGGTAGCTGGAAAGAAAGAAGTGATGTTGAAAATGGGCTAAATACATGGGTTAGACAATATATTTCTGATCAAGAAAACCCGCCTGCTGAAGTAAGAAGCAGAAGACCTTTTAGAGGTGCTAAAGTTGAAGTAGAAAGTATTCCAGGCGAGGCTGGTTGGTATAAAATTGGGCTTAGTGTCCGCCCTCATTTTAAATATATGGGTGGTAACTTTGAACTTTCACTTGTTGGTAAGCTTGATAAAGAATAATGTCTTTATTAGATAAGGTTATATTCTCACTTGATAACCAATATCAAAGTGTTCCTTATTATGAAAATATTTATAAAGATATAAAAGACAATATTTGTCTTTTATTAAATGCTAAGCTAGACGATTGCCTTACTTTAAAGGATATTAATATTTCTAGCTTAGCAGAGCTTAATCTAAACTCTAGTGACTTATGCAATACAATGGCTAAAGAAATTGCCTCCATTATTGAGAAATACGAACCACGCATTCAAATAGCTTCTATAAGTTTTGACAATACATTAAGCCCTTGGCATCTTAATTTTATGTTACAATGCTTTTTGCATAATGATAAATTTCAAGAATTTAATTTAGAGATTATTTTTAAAAGCAATAGATATTGTGAGGTTATTTAATGAATAAAGATGATATTTTTTATTTCCAAAAAGAACTCACTTACCTTTATGAAACAAGGGAACTCTTTATTCAAAAATACCCGAAATTAGCCCCCTTTTTATCACACAATAGTAAAGATCCCGATGTGGAAAGAATGATTGAAAACTTAGCTATCTTAACTGCAAAAATTCATCAAGAACTCGATCAAAATATTCCCTATATCGCCCAATCACTGATTAATATTATTTCACCAAATTACACAAATGCTTTACCTTCTTTATCTATGCAAGAATTCCAAATAGATGAAAATAGCAAGGAAAAACACATCTTAATACCCAAAGGAAGCTATATAAAATCGCTTCCTGTCAATAAATGCGAATGTATCTTTAAGACTGTCTATGATGTATTTTTATATCCTTTGGAGATTGAAAATGTATTTCTTAGCAGCAAAAAACAATACCAAACCTTAAATTTAAATTTAAAAATCCACACAAATAAAGATTTTAATATTAGTGAGCTTGACCTTACACAATTAAATATTTACTTAGGAGAAGATGTTTATACTTCAAGCACCTTACTTTTATACATCCACCTTTACTTAAGAGAATTAAAAATCATTTCATTAGATACCAATGAAGAATTCAAGCTAAGCATTTATAATATTAAGCCTCTAGGACTTTTACCTAATGAAAGCACACTTTCTTATAACGAACTAGGATTTGAAGCTTTCGCGCTTTTGAGGGAGTATTTTTTTCTCCCAGAAAAATTTAATTTTATATCCATTAACGGTTTAGAAGTTTTAAAAGAATGTTTAGGCAGAAATTTCAGCATAGAATTTAAATTTGATAAGCACTTACCAAAAAATTGTATTTTAAGAAAAGAATTGTTTTCTCTTGGTGTAACACCTATTATTAATATCTTTCCAAAAAGTGCAGAACCCATAATAAACCACCACAATCAAAATGGACATAGAATTTTTATCGATAGAAACCAACCTGAAGCTTATGAGATAGTCAATGTATTACAAGTCAAAGCACACAATAGCGACACAGGCAGAAGAATGCTAAAAAGCTATGATAATTTTGAGCGTTTTGAGTTTTTAAATGAAAATAAAAACGAATTTTATTCTATTTCCAATCAAACAAATTCAAAAGGGGAAACCTTTAAAGAAATCTCATTTTTTTCCACCAACAATCAAGCAGAAACCATAACCATAGAAACATTATGCTGTAATAAAAATCTTCCCCTTTCCTTAAAATTAGGAGATATTCAAATTTGTGACTTCAAAGATGTAGTTACAAAAAATATTAAAAATCCAAGCCCTATGAGAAAATACAATACAGATGGAAACCTCTTGTGGAAGCTTGTGTCTATGCTATCTTTTAACTACCAGACTATGCTTAATAAAACCTCCTTTTTTAGTGTGCTTGAAAGTTATAGTTTTTTAGATGATAAGGAAAATATGGAAGTCTATCAGCTCTTAAAAGAAGCTATTGTAGATATACAAGGTAATAGCACTTATTTAGTAGATGAATTCATAACCAAAAAAGGAACACTTACAACTATATATCTTAAAGATTCTAAATTCTATTCTCTAGGAGAGGTTTATAAGCTAGGGCTTGTAATTTCTAATTTTCTTGCCTCCTTTGCCAGTATTAATTCTTTTTGTGAGTTAAAAATCAAATGTTTAGATTCCAAAGAAACTCTTTATTACCCAACTTCCTTTGGCAAAAAACCTATTCTATGAATACAAACTATTCTTTTTACAAACTTTTAAAAAAACTTCTAAAAGAATACGATAAAAAGGATATTTTTTTAAGAAGCAATAAAAAACTAAAACACCCCAACAAAGAAATTGAAGAAATAAAAATCAATCCCCACCAAAAAGAATTTTTAGTCCAAATAATTGTTAATTTTATGGGCTTACATGGCATTAATTCCCATTTGCCCTCCTATATGCTTGACAAACTATCACGCAATGAAGACAATAACGAGGGCTGGACATTATTTTTTGATTTTTTTAACCATTTTATTTTATGGATTTTCTTTGAAACAAATAACTTAAAGGGCTATCCAAGATCCTTTCAAGAGGACTTTAAAGACACTATCTCAAAAATTCTTTTTTCTATGCTTGGACTTACAGATACAAGCATAGCCAAAAAATATCTGCCATTCTCCCCTCTTCTACTAAGCCTTAGGCGTCCCAAATATTATATAGAAAAAGTTTTACAAAGCAATTTTAATCTTCACAATAGACTTTCAATCTTGGAAAATATCCCCCATAGAATATTAATTGCAAAATCACAACAAAACAAATTAGGCATTAAAAACCATATCATAGGGAACAACTTCATTCTTGGTAAAAAGTTCCTCTCCCATCAAAACAAAATAGCAATTCTTATCCACAATATTGAATACCAAGAAGCCATAGAATATCTCCCTAAAAAACAAAAACATATAGATTTAAAAAATAGCATTGCATTTCTTACAAACAATGAATTTTGCATAGATTTATACATAAAAATAAACTATAGCCAAAAACTACATTTTATACTAGGAGATCAAAGCACTGCAAAACTAGGCTGGGGAAAACTACTAGGTAAACCCAAAAAGAATTTTCATCTTATGAAAATTAAACTCTGTGAGTAAAAGGTATTTTTATGAATGAGGCAGATTTAAAAAAGATTGTTGCAAATCATTTTAATTTGACAGAAGAAAATATAACCCTATTAGAAGAGCAAAAATCTATTTGCATAGAAGGAGTGCAAGAACAACTTACAGATATAGAGCTATTTTTTCAACAAATAGATGGTTTAAAAAGCTCCCATGAAGCTAAATAGTCAACGAAAGCTCTTTATCTCTTTGATAATTATTATCTTAATTTACATTTCTTATTCAGCACTACAATAATCTCATTTTAATAGAGATAATAATTTGTCAGCTTGTCTATTGTGTATTGGCAACTCAAGTAACTTGCAGATCTTTAATTCAAGCTGCTTCTCTATAGAATGTGTGTTCAAATAATGCTGTATAGAGTAAGATAAAATTTTATTCGCAAAAAAACATTGCTCTTTTTCATATTTTTCTTTCAAATTGCCTAGTTGATTAAAATGCTTTTCTTTAAACCCAGACTTTATACTTGTTAAAAATATAACAATTTCTCGCGATGGCTTCTGTTTTGTTTCTATTAGTTGTTCTAAATTATCTATAATATTGTCTGTATATACTAAAAATGATATATCATTGACTATTCCAAAACTCCCACCAAAACTTATAACGCGTATAAGCCTTTCAACAAACTTTTTTGCTTTCTCATCTGATATATTTTTTTTACTATTATGTTTTAAAAACTCTTTTAAACTGTTGGTTAAAAAACTCTCAAACCCCCTATCTTCACAGATCTCAAAAATAAGCTTATTGATTCTTAACCGCATTCCAATTATCGAATCCAATATCTCTTTAACTTTTAATGTATTAAAAGAACCGGATCTATTTTTTAATATTTGGCTCAACACTTCTGATAACTTCATCCCTTTATAAATTTCATTATTATTGTTTTCTTCTATGCTATCCATATTGGCATTTTCTAACATTTCTCTCTCTGTAATTCTATTTTCTTCAATACTTTTGGCATTTAGTATTATTTTTGGTATATCTAAATTTGTTATAAAATTATGCGTTTCATCAGATAGATAACTTGCCTCTTTTACTTTATCTAAGACCAACATACATCTCAAAATAATTTCTTCGATAAGCTCCATATTCTTAGAATGATGTATTATAAACACAATAATATACATATGTATTTTTTGATGTATATTTTCACAGAAGAACTCTATATCATCATTAGATATTTTTTCAGATAAGATTTTCCCTAAAAAATAATAATATATAAACTCTTGCTCAAATTTTACCTTACCATTATCTCGATTAAAGCGCAAAATTGGATAATCTGCAGACTCTAATCTATTTAAAACCCAATCGTTAATGATAAAATTATTTTTATATTCTCTCTTAAATCTTTTATAGTGTTCTTCAGTATATTTTTCTTTACAAGAAAAAATATCATACGATAATTCAGATAAAAAATTCATGCTAGCATCCATACCATTTTCTTGTGTAATTCCATTCTTAACAAGATAATTTAAAATTAATGCATAATAGCAGTGACCATAACTTGTAATTTGCATATCATTGCTTTTACCATCAATGGCCTGTAAAATGAGTAAAATATTTGAAGGATACCGCTGCAATATATTTTGAGATGATACAATTTCATTAATTTGTTTCTCGATAATATCTACTTTATTATAAAAATCTGATTGTACATTATTGTCTTTAAGTAATAACCATTTTTTTATAATTTCTTCTTGTAACTTCCTGTCAAATGGCTCTATCTTAAATTTTTCAAAAGCACTAAAACATGCAAAATCTCTAAAAAAAGAAACATATTCTTCCTCTTCAATAGTAATTATAATCCTGATATTTTTATAAGTATCTCTAAGATAGTTATAAAAATTGTTGGATATAGAATGATGATAATCATCAACCAAAATGTATATTGCGTTGGATTGTTGCCAAGTTTCAAAACTCCCGTCATACTGTTCATGAAAAATTTTTTTTATTTCATCGCTAAAATATTTTGTCTTAGTAATGCTTATGCCTTGTATATAAAGTGGAAATACATTCTGTCGTAGTAAATATGTATAAATATATTTCAATACAGTAGTCTTTCCAGAATAAGAGGGGCTGTAGAACAAAACCTCCCTATATTTATCATTCTTTAAGATTTCTTCAATAGTATCATTTCTTTTGCCTTCATTTGATCTTATATTGGGGTGGACAAAAGTATCATCAAGAGTTATTATAGATTTATTCGGATGTAAAAAATCAATTTTTTGAAGTTTTTGACTAAATTCTTCGTTGCATTTAATTGTGCACAATGAATCTTTTATTTTTTTACGCAATTCGTCTGTTATGTATTGGTAAGCCATATCGAAACTTTCGTGCTCTGCTATTGGCTTTCCATCCTTAGGTAGTGCCTTTATATTTCCTAGCGGTGTTGTTTTCCAATCACAAGTCCTTGCAACTATAGGGACAGCTTTATTAGCTTCCATGGCTATATTCATTTCTTTTTGACAATATCCTGAAGCTAAATAATCAGGACTTAATAGCACTATAACCAAATCAGACTCTTCAAGATTTGTTATAATCTTTTCGTCTAAGTTTTCGCCACACTCAATTTGATTATCAATAAACTCTTTTATTTGATATTGCTGTATAAGTAATTTTATATGTGTCCGTAATTGACTCACAAATTTATCGTCTTTATGTGAATAGCTATAAAAAATTTTTTTAATCATTCTTGTCCTCATTATTATTTTTATCTCACCATGTGATTACCAATTTCTTAATAAAACGCGATAAACCAAGTATCAATTTAGCATCTAGCTCTGCAAGAATGAGATTTAGTTTTAAACTATAATATTCTATCATAAACTTACAATCTCACCTTAAAGCTTTCATTCTTAAAACTATAAAATGAAAAACTTTTGAATTTTACTTAAATTTTGTTTTTTAATTATTTCAATACTATTTGAAAGCTAAAATGGCACGCCCAGAGGGAGTCGAACCCCCAACCCTCAGATCCGAAGTCTGATGCTCTATCCAATTGAGCTATGGACGCAAGAAAGAGAATTATATCATAAAATCAGCATAAAACCTACACATCTAAGATTGTGTAAGTTTTAGTGATTTCTTTGACCGCTTTAAGTCCGCCTAAATCCTCTAAATTCACAATAAAACAAGCTTCTATACATTCTGCACCTGCTTTTTTTATTAAATTTGCCCCTGCTATTGCCGTTCCTCCCGTAGCAATCAAATCATCAATCAATAACACTCTTTGTATTTTTTTAGAGTTATCAAAGGCATCAATATGGATTTCAATCTCGCTAAATCCATACTCTAAAGAATATTTTTCCGAAATTGTAGTATATGGCAATTTGCCTTTCTTTCTAATAGGGACAAAACCAATATTTAAAAGATTTGCTAAAACCGCACCAAAGATAAATCCACGGCTCTCAATCCCCGCCACACAATCTAATTCATAACTTGCATAGCGGTTTTTCAAATGTTGCATTAACAGGTTAAATGCCTCTTTATTATTTAAAAGTGTGGTAATATCCCTAAAAACAATCCCAGGTTTTGGAAAATCATAAACCTTTCTAATAGATTGCAGTAAAAACTCTTTTTCCTCATTGCTAAGTTCCATAAATATCCTTTTATCTTAAAGTAAAGCTTCAATTTTTTGTTCTAAATCTTTAATTTTGCTTTTATATTTTTCAGTTTCTACCCTATATTGCGAGTTTCTTTGTTTAAGTGCTTTTACTTCATTTCTTAAAGAAGTGATTTCATCAGTTAATATATCAATATTTCCTAAAGCCCTTTGGAGCTGTAATTGATGTTTGCGGATTAAAATCTCTGCTTCTTGTAGTGTAAGCTTCATCACCGCACTATTTTTCTCCTCTTTTTGTGCCACACTTTTATAAAAAAATGTCTTCACAACCATAAAAAGAACAAACAATATAAAAGCCGTAAGAAACAACCATTGTGTAAATTGCGCCATTTATCTAACTCCTTATTGAAGTTTTCCTATTCTACATGCATGTCTTCCACCCTCAAACTTAGTTTGGGTAAAATTCTGCAAAATCACTTCTAACATACCCTCTCCTATAATCCTAGCTCCAAGGCACAAAACATTTGCATCATTATGCGCCCTACACATCATAGCACTATAAGGCTCCACGCATAATGCAGCACGGATTCCCTTAAAACGATTTGCAGCAATACTCATTCCAATTCCACTTCCACAAATCAAAACCCCAAAGCTCCCTTCATCTTCTAACACCCTCTGGCAAAGTAAATTAGCAAAATCAGGATAATCCACTCGGTTAGCATCTTTAGGGCCTAAATCAACAACACTAGCCCCCAAATTTTCTAAAATTTTCTTAGCAGGATCTTTTAAAACAAACCCTGCATGATCACTTGCGATATAAAATTTCATTCTAATCCTCTCAAAATCCAATCTAAAGGCAAACTAACCAACATAAAAAAATAATTTGATAAAGGCGTGCTTAAAAAAATAATAAGGATAATCATACCATAAGCAGGATGAATTTTACTAAAAATTCTTGCAAAAAAATCGTTTTTAAACATTAATCCAAGATAGCTTAAAGCTTGTGAGCCATCAAGAGGCGGAATAGGCAAAAGATTAAAAAAGGCTAAAACTAGATTATAAAGTATTAATCCATAGATAAAAACCCAAATACTTTTAGCAACAATTTCACTAGAAAATCCTACACCATTTAGCAAATACAGTAAAACAGCTCCTATAAGCACAAGAGCTAAATTATACAAAATCCCCGCCAATGAAACCCCTAAAGCTCCAAAATAACCACCATTTCTAATCACTATATCCATTCTAACAGGCACAGGCTTTGCCCAACCAAACAAAAAAGGTGCATTCACAAAAAATAAAAATGCAGGTAAAATAATAGAGCCTACCCAATCAATATGCACAAGCGGATTAATACTTAATCTTCCCGCATCTTTGGCAGTAGTATCTCCATAATAATATGCCACCCTGCCATGCATAATCTCATGCCCAATAATAGCAATCAATAAAGGTAAAAATTTAAAAACTCCTACTACTACAGCCCAGCCCATATTTACCATAGTTTCATTCATTAAATCTTTTCCTTAAGCCCTATTTAGCTTCCATCTCTTCTAATGCCTCATAACTCTTGCCTATTCTATACCATCTAATATTAAAATCTTTATCCCAACTTAAAAATATAAACCAAGGCTTACCAATAATATAGCGATACTCCACTTCCCCCCAAAAACGAGAATCTTCAGAATTATTACGATTATCCCCCATCATAAAAAAATTTCCCTCTTTTACTTTATGATAAAAAGCAAGCTCACCATTATCTAGCCTCACTTTTTCCATTGCAATTTCTCCACCTCCATTTGAAAAATCACTTAATAGTCTAAAAGCATCTAAGGCAACATTCTCATAATGCACTCCTTTATGCTTAAAAGAATAAGGATCAAAATAAAATTCTTTTCCCTCATAACTTATACTTCTATTAGACACCTTACTATAAGGATTTTCCTCACTATAAGAAATCCATAAACCCTCTTTAGTGTAAAGCAATTCATCGCCACCTATGGCAACATTTCTTTTAACATAATGGATATTAGGGGCTTTTGGATTATTAAAAATCACAATATCTCCGCGTTTTGGTTTATCCCCCTCAATCAAATGCCCATTATTATTAAAATCGGGCAATATTTTTAAATTAATCCAAGGAATTGTAGGCGTAGGCACTCCATAAACATATTTTTTTACAAAAAGTGCATCACCTATTAGCATTGTATTTAGCATACTCCCACTAGGAATAATAAAAGATTGAGCAACAAAAAAGATAAATAAAAGCACTAAAACAATCGCACCTACCCAGCTATTTGCAAAATTAATAAATTTTTGAAAAACCTTTTTCATAAATTTTCCTTATTTTTTGCACGCATTTTTGCAGCTTTTAGAGTATTTTGCAATAAAGAAGCAATTGTCATAGGTCCTACACCACCAGGAACGGGTGTAATATAACTGCTAAGTGGTGCTACATTTTCATAATCCACATCTCCCACAATGCTTCCATTCTCCAAACGATTAATCCCGATATCCACCACGATAGCCCCCTCTTTTACCATATCTTTTGTGATTAGATTTGGCTTACCCACTCCTACACACAAAATATCTGCTTTTTTAGTATGCTCTTTTAAATCTTTTGTATAAATATGACATAAAGTTGTTGTAGCATTCTCATTTAAAAAAAGTGATGCAAGAGGCTTGCCTACGATATTACTTGCTCCTACAATCACGACATTTTGCCCCTTTAAAGGGATTTCATAATGCTTTAAAAGTGTAATTACCCCCATAGGAGTAGCAGGGATAAACCCCTCTAACCCCGCATAAATCCTCCCCATATTAAAAGGGTGGAATCCATCTACATCTTTGGTAGGCGAAATAGCTTCTAGCACACAAGTAGCATCAATATGCTTAGGCAATGGAAGTTGCACTAATATTCCATCAATATTTGGATTTTGATTAAGCATAGAAATGGTTTGAAGCAAGGATTCTTGTGTAATGCTTTCTGGCATTTCATGGGTAGTAGAATAAATCCCTGTTCTTTTGCAAGCCTTTGCTTTCATATTCACATAGCTTTGTGAGGCTGGATCATTACCAACTAAAATCACAGCAAGACCAGGGGTAATTTTATACTCTTGATTTAATTTACTAATTTCTGCTTTAATGTCTTCTTCAATTTTTAACGCTAAAGATTTACCATCTAATTTTTGCATTTATCACCTTTAAAAAGTTATTTTGTTATTATAATAAAAAAATTTTTCTATCTAGTTTAAGGAAAGATGTTTTGCTAAGAATATTATTATTTTTTTTACCTCTTCTTGCATTGAGCGAAGAAAGCTTTATTACCCCCATAGAATATGGAAAAATGCTTTATGAAAATCCAAGAGGAATAGGCTGTATAGAATGCCATGGAAAAAATGGAGAAGGAAGAGAGATAGCCAGCTACAAACATAAACTTAAAAACAAAAAACTAAGTGCGCCAAAAATCAACAATCTCTCTTTTAGGGAATTTTCTACCGCCCTAAAACAAGGTAAAAAAATTATGCCAAAATACTACCTCACACAAAGCGAAATTGAAGCGATTTATCAATATCTTACAAGCCTAAAGGACAAAAATGAATAAAGAATTTTTAAAAGCTTATGAAGAAATAGAAAAAAGCTTTAAAGTTTTAAGTGATTTTAATAATGTAATTACCATTTTTGGAAGTGCTAGAATTAAACAAGACAGCAAAGATTATCAAAAAATCTGCAAACTCGCTAAAAAATTAGGCAAAAAGGGCTATAGCATTATGAGCGGTGGAGGACCAGGAATTATGGAGGCTGCAAACAAAGGCCTATTGAAAGCCAAAAAGCTTCAAAACAACAAAAATCAAGTTTCTATTGGTTTAAATATCCAACTCCCCTTTGAACAAGAAATGAACCCTTATGTAGAAATTCCTTTAAAGTTTGAGCATTTTTTTAGTAGAAAATTAGTTTTTAATTACAATTCTACGGCTTTTATTGTCGCCAAAGGAGGCTTTGGAACACTAGATGAGCTTAGTGAAGTTTTGGTGCAAATCTCCACAGGCAAACACAAAAAAATCCCAATTATTTTATACGATAAAAAATTTTGGAAAGGTATGCTAAGATGGTTTAAAAAACGGCTCTTAAAAGAAGGCTTGATTAATCTAGCAGATTTAGAGCTTTTACAAACCGCCTCCACTCCAAAAGAAGTTTTAAAAATTCTAAAAGAATTTAAGGAGAATTAAAAAATGGGATTATTCAAACCAAACATCATAAACAAAACAAAACCCGCCGCAAACAAAGCTAATATAATAGGTGCAAACCGTGCCATAAAAATCCTTCAAAGAAAAATAAAATGAAAGACTTAGCATACAACAAAAGACCTAAAAGTTTTGAACATTTTTTAGGACAAACCCATCTTTTTTCAAAAAATGCTCCTTTTATGCAACTTATAAAAAGTGGTAAAATCCCTCACAGCTTCTTTTTTGGACCTCCAGGAAGTGGAAAAACTACTGCTGCACTTTTAATAGCTCAAGAATTAGCCCTCCCCTTTTACTCCTTAAACGCTACAAATTTTAAAAGTGAAGATTTAAAAAGCATTTTAAAAAATCACCAAAATACACTACAAAAACCTTTAATTTTTATTGATGAAGTGCATAGACTAAATAAAGCCCAACAAGAATTACTCTTACCCATTATGGAAAACCATCAAGCTTTAATTATGGGTGCTTCTACTGAAAATCCCTTTTTTGCACTCACCCAAGCAATCCGCTCCCGCTCTCTTGTTTTTGAATTTTACCCCTTAAAAAAAGAAGAACTAGAAGAGCTTTTAAAAGATTATGAACTCTCAAATGAAGCTAAAGATTATCTGATTAGCTCAAGCGGTGGAGATGCAAGAGCTATGCTAAATTTATTAGATTGTGTCCTAGCCACTAAACAGCCCATTACTTTAGAATTTTTAAAATCTTTTAGAAGCACTTCTTTAAACTATGGGGTAAGCGAGCTTGATACGCATTATAATCTTACTTCTGCGATGATTAAAAGCATTAGAGGAAGTGATGAGAATGCAGGAGTTTATTATCTAGCAAGATTGATTGAAGGAGGTGAAAATCCTGAATTTATCGCAAGAAGATTGGTGATTTTAGCAAGCGAAGATATAGGCAATGCAAACCCAAACGCACTAAATCTTGCCACTTCTACAATGCTTGCCGTTTCTAAAATCGGTTATCCTGAAGCTAGAATTATTCTCTCCCAATGCGTCATCTATCTTTGTGCCTCACCAAAATCAAACACTTGCTATCAAGCTATCAATTCCGCACTAGATTATGTTAAGAAAAATCCTAATGAACCTATCCCAAACAACATCAAACAATTCCACAAAGACTATCTTTATCCGCACGATTTTGGCGGTTTTGTGGAACAAGATTATCTCCACAAACCCTTAAAATTTGTAAAATGGCTTCCTAAAGGCTTTGAAAAAACGCTTAAAGATTGGCTAGATAAAATCAAAAATTATAAAGGAGAATAAATGAATATTATCTTTGGACCCGTGCAATCAAGACGCTTTGGAACTTCTTTGGGAGTTGATTTATCTCCTAAAATTAAACAATGCAATTATGATTGCCTCTATTGCGAACTAGAGGGCAAAAAAGCAGACAAACAAATGCAAGAAATCTTAGAACCCAAACTCATTTTAGATGAAATACAAAGAAGCCTCCAACGCTTTAAAGGGCTAAACTCCATTACCATAACAGCAAATGGAGAACCCACTCTCTACCCTCATTTATATGAACTTATGCTAAAGTTAGAAGATATTAAAGGGGATTTACAAACCCTTTTACTTACTAATGGTTCTACACTTTATGATCCTTGCATTGCTAGGGCTTGTTTATTGTTTGATAAAGTTAAATTTTCCCTAGATGCTATCTCACAAGATGTTTTTAAAAAAATTGATAGACCCCACAAAGAATTAGATTTAAATAAAATCCTAAAAGGTATTTACACTTTTGCAGGGGATTTTAAAGGAGAGCTTTATGCAGAAATTTTATTTGTTAAAAATGTTAATGATAGCATAGAAGAAATTCACAAAATGGCACAATTTCTAGCCCCACTCCCTCTTAAAAGGCTAGATATTTCCCCTATTGATAGACCACCAGCCTACAAGGTAACCTCTCCAAGCCCTGAAGATTTCAAACAATTTAAGCTAATTTTTGAACGCTTTAATATCCCAACTTTCATTCCAGAACGCAAAGATAATAAAGAAAATTCCACACACAATAATATCCATCTAAGCCAAGAAGAAATTCTAAAAACGCTTAATTTGCGTCCCATGAGCTTAGAAGATGTAGAATTGCTTTGGGATTTACAAACACAAAAAACCCTAAAAGAACTCATAGCTTCAAAAAAAGTAAGTATTAAAACTGTGGGAAATACTAGCTTTTATTGGAAAACATAATTTACCCAAATGAAAGCATTAACCCTACATATTCACCCCTTGCTTTAAAAATCTTCCCCCTCCCCCTTGGCTTAAAAATATATTTGGAACAACTTTTGCTGTATCTAAAATACATAAAATAATAAAACTCACTAAACTAAGCTAAATAAAGGAGTATTTATGCCAAAGTTTATCATAATTTTTACATTACTTTTAAGTCTTGTTTATGGGCTTCCCAAAGTAGAATTTAAAAATTCTTGCGTTCCATTAAAAGATTTTAGCCCAGAACAAAAAGAAGTCCTCCTAAAATCCTATTTAGCAGGTGCAGAACATGGATTTGGCTACACCCTAGCAGCGATTGCTTGGCAAGAATCTTGTGCAGGAGTTTATAAGATGAATTTCCAAGATCCAAGTGCTGGGATTTATCATGCTTATATTCCAGGGGTTATCAAACGCTATAAAAATCTAAAACAAAACGGTTTTACGCAAAATTTAGTGGGTGCTATGCTAGTAAGCGATGATACTTTTGCACAAAAAATCGCTATTAGCGATTTAAAATTTTGGCATAAAGAACATAAAGGAGATTGGAAAAAAATCATAAAATCTTACAACAAAGGCTACAGCTGGCAAAAGAACGATTATGCAAACACTCAAGCAGAAAACTATTACAAAAGCATAGCCCAAAAAGTCAAAGAGCTTGAAGCCTACTTGCCAAAATCCACTTTAGAACAAATTGCAATTTCCAAAAAAGCTCCCAAAGAAAACCTATACGCTAATTCCAAAAAAACAACCAATTATAAAGAAAATAGCAATACAGACAAAAAAGCCTTTTTGCTACCTATATATCAAGCTGGAAATGACTTTTTAGAACCCCTAGATAAAAGCCCAACCCTCCTAAAAGAATTTGATTTAATAGAAATTTATTAATGCTTTTAATTTTAGTTTCTATTAAACACAACAAGCCCACTCCAAACATCTTTTTAAACCTAGTCTCATTCTATAAGACTTATTTTTTCCAATACTTTTCTTTTTATTTATCTTATTTGCCAAACCCCTTTTGTTACAAAATGCCATTCTCTCCTCTTAAACAATAGCACCAAATTTCAAAAAACTATATTTTCTATCAATTTTAAAAAATTTTTGCTATTTTTGCTAAACTTTTTTAATTTATTTCCGATATAATGTCATAACCAAAAAGGAAGTTGGTTATATAACTAGCTTTCCATTGAGGTTTATCTTAATTTCAAAGCTACGCCAAGGAAGGCAAAAGCTATAACAAAAAGGAGTTTAAAATGGCATTCCAAGTCAATACTAATGTTAATGCGTTAAATTCACACGCTCAAAGCACATTTACACAAACATCTCTTGCAAGTTCATTGCAAAAGTTAAGTTCAGGTTTGAGAATTAACTCAGCTAAAGACGACGCATCTGGTATGGCGATTGCCGATAGCTTAAGATCTCAAGCAAATGCTTTAGGACAAGCTATTAGAAATGGTAATGATGGTATGGGAATTATCCAAATCGCTGACAAAGCTATGGATGAGCAAATCAAAATCCTAGATACTATTAAGACTAAAGCTACGCAAGCAGCTCAAGATGGACAAACAGAAAAAACAAGATTAGCTATCCAAGCAGATATTAACAGACTTATTGAGTCTTTAGATAACATTGCTGGAACTACATCTTATAATGGCTTAAACCTTCTTGCAGGTGGTTTTACTAATAAGGAATTCCAAGTAGGTGCATACTCTAACCAAACCATTAGAGCAAGTATCGGTGCTACAAGCTCTGATAAAATCGGACATGTTAGAAGTGAAGCCTTAAGGTTTAGTGGCATGGGAACTCAAGCTATGAAATTTATTGGAGCTAAAGGTGGACAAGATGTGACACTAGAGAGCGTTGTAATCTCTACTTCGGCTGGAACTGGTTTAGGTGCTTTAGCAGAAGTTATCAATAAAAACTCTGATGCACTAGGTGGTATCCGTGCAGAAGCCAAAGTTGGTAGAACAGGTACTGCCGAGATTCAAGCAGGAGATATCACAAGCTTAACCATTAATGGAATTAAAATTGGTGATGTTACTGGAGTAAAACAAGCTGACTCTGATGGTAGATTGATTCAAGCTATCAACTCCAAGAAAGAAGAAACTGGCGTAGAGGCTTCACTTTCTGAAGATGGTAGATTAGTCCTTACTTCAACAGATGGTAGAGCTATTCAAGTAACAGGTGGTGGTATGTCAGCAGGTGGTGCTGGGATTGTAACTGCTGGAGGCACAGCAGGTAGTACATTTGTAGGAACTCTTGTTTTAACCCAACTAGGTGCTAATGATATTAAATTTAGTGGTTTAGGAGCTACTGCAGATTTAAATAAAGTAGCACAGAATACAACTAGCCTAAGAGATTCAAAAGATGGCTTTAGTGCTGATATAAGATCTGCAATTGGAGCTAATGCCGTTAATAGCGGAACAGCTGGACAATCTCTAGGATCAGGTGTAACAACTTTAGATGGAGCAATGCTAATGATGAATATCGCTGAATCTGCCATCAAACAATTAGACGCAATTAGATCAGACTTAGGTTCTGTGCAACAACAAATGCAATCTACTATCAACAATATTACAATCACTCAAGTGAATGTAAAATCAGCAGAATCTGGAATTAGAGAAGTAGATTTCGCTCAAGAATCAGCAAACTTCACTAACCTAAACATTCTAGCTCAAGCAGGTAGCTACGCATTAAGCCAATCTAATGCAACACAACAAAATATCTTGAGACTACTCCAGTAGTCTAGCTTAAGGGCTTTAAGCCCTACAAGCTTTCAACTAAATTTATTTTCTCATTTTTTATACTTATCTATCTAACACCAAAATCACTAAAAATCTAAAGCTTCACTAATCTAAACTTTCTAACTTTAATTATGCTTTTATCCAACCAAAAAACATATCTTAAAACTATCTCAATAATCCAGCTTAAGAACTTTAACCCTACAAGCTTTAAACTAATTTTATTCTTTTCTTAATTTTACATTCTTTCTAAATAACCCTAAAATCATTCAAAAATAACTATAAAATTATATAAATAAACCATTACCATTCTTTTTTACCCTTATGAAGCTTTACCCCTTTTTGTCATTGCAAGACAACTTGTTACCAAAGCAATCTAAAAGAGCAATCAAGAGTTTTAAAGTATTTCAATAGAGTTTTACCCTACAATGCAAACCCTTTAGACTACCACACTTCATTTTGTTTTGTTTATAGTAAATTTATCATTCTAAAGGTGTCCCTTTTGTCATTCTGAGCGTAGCGAAGAATCTATAAAGAAAATCCCCAAAAGAAGATTTTTAAAGAAGAGATATTTTGCTTCACTCAATATGACAAAATAAAATGTTATTACGCTCCACCCTGTCATTGCCAACATAAAAAAGCAATCTAAAAGCAATTAAGAGTCCCAATCTAATGTCATTGCAAGGCGATGTAATTGCCGTGGCAATCTAAAAAGAATAACCATAAGTCACAATTAATGTCATTGCGAGGAGGCATAGCCGACGAAGCAATCTAAAATCATTGCAAAAGTTTCCCCTCCTCCGTCATTGCAAACAAATATGCAATATTTGTGTGGCAATCTAAAAGAGCAACCAAAATCTATGCTATAACTTCCAAAAAAGCTAAAATTAATAAACAATATTATGTCTATATTTTCTTTAATAATTCTAATGAAACTCTATATATAGACATAACAAATAATTTAATAAAAGAATTTATAAATACAAAAACAAATTGATAGAAAGTTTTACCAATAAATATAAAATTAACAAACTAGGATATTATGAAATTTATGATGGAGTTCAAAACGCAATACAAAGAAAAAACAATTAAAAGCAAGAAATCATATAAAGAACAAGAGCTAATAAACAATATAATTCCACAATGGAAAGGTTTATATGAGGATTTAATTTGAACTCTTGATTATCTTTTAGACTGCTTCAGCTTAAAGGCTTTGCAATGACAAGGTGGAATGTCATTGTAAAAAACAAAGCAACGAAGCAATCTAAAATCCTCCTTATATTCATACCATAAACTTTCATCATTACAAGAAACCTATCATTTTTAAAAGTTTAATTTGTCTTTTTATATCAATCAAGCAAACTCTACCTTATTACTATTCTAAATACTTAAACTTCTTTTGTAAGTCCCCACCCTATCACTGCAATAGCTTTCTTTTTTGTTATTATAAGTCTCTCCCTGTCATTGCGAGCGTAGCAAAGCAATCTGATATTGTTACCCCGTCATTGCGAGAAAATATACAATATTTGCTTGGCAATCTAAAAGAGCAACCAAGAGCTTTAAAGTATTTCAATAGAGTTTTACTCTACAATGCAAACCCTTTAGACTACCACACTCCACTTCGTTTCATTCACAGTGATATTTCCACCATATTATCACAAATTCATACAACCCTGTTTATTATTGTAAGTTCCCCTTTTTCTGTCATTGCGAGCGTAGCGAAGCAATCTAAAAACCAACAAGACTAAAACTATTAATATTAATATTAATATTAATATTAATATTATTTACACTTGTATTAAATAAGAAGATTTTGTTTTAAAACAAGATTAAAGAAAGAAAAGATTTTAAACTTTGTAACCCTTTTATTATAAAGGGTTTAAAGTCTTAAAATTCCTTTTTAAAAGATAAGAAGTAAAAGCTAAACTAAATATTATTTAGCCTCCTTACCCGCTTTATCTTCCAAAGACTAATTTTAATAGTTTTAAGCATAAGTTAAGCGGGTTTT
>NZ_NBIU01000017.1 GCF_003245365.1 Helicobacter valdiviensis | reverse complement strand
GATTAGAGAGATTAGAGAGATTAGAGAGATTAGAGAGATTAGAGAGATTAGAGAGATTAGAGAGATTAGAGAGATTAGAGAGATTAGAGAGATTAGAGAGATTAGAGAGATTAGAGAGATTAAAAGTTTTGATATGTATGCAAGATAATCAAATCTTATCTTGCAATATTACATCTAGTCAAATTCTTTCTTTATTTCTTAAAAAGAATATGTAAATTCTCCTTTATCTGTCTTTAGAAGCACCTCTACAACATCTGGACAATTATATGAAATTTTATAAGTATCCCCAAATTTTATTTTAATTGGAAATTTGCTTTGCAATAAAGCGTGGTATTTTTTATCTAACCCCAAAATAATATCCTCCGACCCCTTTCTATAATAATTTTTACCTTCAAAATAAACAATAACTTCCTCTACATCTGGCGCATAATAATAGTTAAGTTCTGAATCTATTTGAATTTGCAGTGTTTTTTGCGTAGTTTTATTGTAATCTACTAATATATTTTTCAAGCTTTCTTGGTATCTTTTAGCACCTTCTAATTGTAATTGCATATTGGATAATTCTCTCTCATAAGAACTTAAAAAATTCATCTTGCTTTCTTGTCCTTCTTTTTCACAAGTTTTATCTATATACTCTTGACTAATATCTCTCATTGTAAATCTTTGCAATCCTTGAGTGTAATCATATTTGCATTTTTTTAATGCTTCTTGATAAGTTTCTTGTAATTTCTTTTCTTTTTCTGATATTTTTTTGGCAATAGCTTCTTCTAAATTTTTCTCCAGTTCCAATTGATACCTTATTTCCTCTTGTTTTTCCTCTCTATCATTTTCCATTTCTTTTTGTGCTCTCATTTTTAATTCTTCTATTTTCTTTGGACTGCCTTGAATTAACATTTTCTTATCTAATAATTGTTTTAGCACATCCACATTCACATCATCATAATACATTGAACGCACTGGCTTACAATTTCCTCTATTTACCACTATGTTATCAATTTGTAAATCTCCATCAACTGGCTTAATATTTACCATTGTTCTAATAGGCACTCTCTTAGAACTTCCAAAAGCCCTCATCATATCATCTGCAATTTTAGAATATATCCCCTCTGTAGTTACTTCTGGAGCCTCACCATCCATACACCCACTAAACAATAACAAAACTGCAACACTTAAAGAACCACAACAAAATTTAATTTTGCTTACCACATTTACTCCTTGTTTTTAAAAGTAATACCTAATCCTACAAAAAAAAAAAAAAAATCAAGTCATATCTTAAAAAAATATTATTTATAATTTATAATTTATTATAAAATTAAATAAGTTTTTAGAAAAGTTTTAGAAATTACCCCCAAGAAATAAAATACTCCAAATTATAAGCTATCATTTTTTACAAAAATTAATAAATAAGAATTACTAAACTTTAACCAACAAATCTCTAAAATACTAAAACTACAATTAAATTTTAGGAAGAAATGCGACTAAATACAGAACAAATAGGAGTATATACTCATTAAAGACTGCAAGAAAAACGCCACACTAGAATACCAGATTTGCCACCACAATTACCTTTGTAACAATCTTTAACTTTTATGTTAAAATTTGATTTTATTTTTGCCAAATAAAAAGGATAGCAATGCACACATCAAAACACTGCAAAACACACAAGAAGATAACAGAATTAATATAGAACTAGAGCTTTATAGATTAATTAAGCAAAATAAAGTTGCAAAGGTAAAAAGAGTTTTTGAAAACCCAAGCAAATAGCCTTGTAAATCGTTTTTTTGTATAATTCCTGAATTATTTTTAACCAAAAAGGAAAATCATGATACTAGAAGAATTAGAAACCATAGGTGATAAGATGTTTGATGCGATTGAGGATTTTATGAAAGTCATCAAAACTGGGAATTTGAAGAAAATTAAAAAGGCAGTAGAGACTTTCCCTATCACTCAAGCGCATAATTCTAAAAAAACCCAAATCGCGTATGCTCCGGTATCTGCGTTGGCTCATGCGGGGCTAGCGTATGAGAAGACACAAAGCTTTGAAGTGATGGAATATCTTGAAAGCTTGGGGCTTAGGGCGGATTATTATAGTCCGTTTTCCACAGGAAATAATGCACTCACCGCCTATATTGAGAATAAGGGCACAAGCGATGTAGTGATTGAGTATTTTTTAAGCAAAGGTGCAAGTTTTGAAGTCTATGACAAAGGTAATGGTGAGACGCCTTTGCATTCTTGGGCGATGTTTAATAAAGCTGACTTTTTAGAGCTAGCCCTAAAGCATGGGGCAAATCCTAACATCAAAAGCATTAAAGGCGAGGAGAAGTATTCTTGGGACGATATAGGTGCTACCCCTTTAATCCATGCAGCATTTGCTGATAAAAAGCCTGTAGGAGCAGCACTAAAAGTGCTTATAAAATATGGTGCGGATATCAATGCTGCCTATTGTGGGCTAGATTATGAGCATGATTATAAAAAATACAAAGAGCCTAAAACTCCGCTAGATAATGCTTTTAATAATGCTCCAAATAAAAAGTTTTTAAAAAACTTAGAGGCTAAGACTTGGGAGGAGCTAGTAAAAGATTATGAGATTGATACAAGCCTGCCTTATGAAGAGCAAGTGAAAATGTATGAGGAAAAAAGAAAGGATGTGAGCTTTACCCCAAAGGGTGAGATTACAGACATTAAAGAAGCCTTTAAGAATCTAGATAAAAAGTCAAAAAATCTCAAAGATGAGATTCTAAATATCTTAAAAACCCAATATAAACTTTGGAAAAAAGATAAAAAGGTAAATGAAAAAACGCTTAGCTTTAGTGAGGATTTGCTAGAGATTTTAGAATATGATGCGAAAAACCTCAAAAGTGCTTGCAAAAAGGCGTGGATAAAGGACTTAGAAGAAGAGGCAGATGCGATTTATGATTCTATGTATAGCTTTAAAATGGAGCGCGATAATCCAGAGAAGTTTAAAAAGCTTGAAGCGCGTATCCAAAAGGCAATTTCTTTAGAATATGCCATTATGGAAAAGCTAAAATCATTAAGAGCTAATAAAAATATCGCCTCTCTTTCAAACAAAGAGATTTTAAAAAACTATAAAGAAACTTTTGAGGGCGCTTTAGAAAAAGAGATTGCAGAAATTTTGTTTGTAGTTTTACAAAATGAAGATGAAGAGAGTGCGCTTGAAATCATCAAAAAAGCGTGCAAAGAGGATTTAATTGATGAAGATTTTGATATTTACTTACCAGAATTAAGGCTAGATACGCCAATTCTAATCGCAGTAGCGTTTTTTAATCGTGCAAAAATTATCAATTATCTTTTAAGCCAAGATTATGAGATAGATCGATCAGACTTTGGGAATACGCCACTTTTTCTAGCGGCTAAAATGGGGCATATAGAATCTGCTAAAGTTTTAATCAAAAATGGTGCGGAACTAGACTATATCAACTGCTTTGATCAAAAGCTGTTGATAGAAACCATTGCGATAAATCTCCCGCAAAACACAGCAATGTGTGAGCTTTTAATAGAAAGTGGCGCAAAGGTGGATGACAAGATACTAGAAGCCACAAAGGCAAAGCTAAATAAGGCAGAAAATGAAGCACAGAAAAAGGCGATAGAAAAGCTTATTAAATCCATAGAATCTAAACTTTAAAAGCTTAAAGAGGTTTTGAAAAGCTAGATTAATATCTAAGCTCTAAAACCTCTTAAAAAGTTTAAATAAATGATTTGTATCACATTTAAGGAGTTTTATGCACTTCACACAATACAAAAAAGGCAAATATTGCTATTTTGAAATACAAAACACAAATGAAGATTTTTTCAATACCTTTATGGAAATTATGCAAAAAAGCTACTTTAGCATAAAGTTAGAGGAGAGAGAAGAGTATCAAAAAATCCCCAATGATATGCAAGAAGAAGAGATAGAGGAGATACTAAATAGCGAGTTGCTTTTATTTGTAAGATTAAGCGGTGTGGAGTGCTTTTGGTGCTATAAAGAAGGCGCAACTACGATTGTTACTTATCATGGGTATGATTTAC
Source organism: Helicobacter valdiviensis (assembly GCF_003245365.1). Lineage (GTDB taxonomy): Bacteria > Campylobacterota > Campylobacteria > Campylobacterales > Helicobacteraceae > Helicobacter_D > Helicobacter_D valdiviensis. The sequence goes on along the minus strand of NZ_NBIU01000017.1, from coordinate 36,513 downwards.
TTATAAAGACTCTTTTAGAAGATTTTTGCAAACTCTATACACAATTTTTAAATGGTGAACTAAGTTTAGAGGAAGATGAGGAAGAAGAGGACTACGAAGATGATGAGGATTATTATGACTTTGATGATGAGGAAAATGAGGAACTAGAGGAAGAAGATGAGGAAATAGAATATAATGAAAGCGATGAAGAGGATTTAAGAGAAGATAGCACAGAATCTTCCCCTTTAGCTTTTAATTCTTTTAATTCTTTGAATGCGCTCCAAGAGACTTGGGCGAAAATGGGGATAAACTTAGAAGATTTTCAAGCACTCTCCAGACAGATGAGTGAGCAATATGAACGCACACAAGAGGAGCTAGAGAAAATGGGCAAGCTACGCCCTAAAGATAAAGCCCTAAGAATGCGCGCATCGCTCTTGCAACAAAAAGCCTTTAGAAAAGTTTGCAATTTAAATCTTGCGCAGTTTGAACGCCTGAGTGCTAAAGATTTAAAAGAGTATCAAAACTACATGGATACTGAGCTTCTAAGGGTGGTAAAAGCGCTTACAATGCACGAATACGCTACAAAAGATAATATCAGCGTGATTGCCTTTCACCCACTCACAGAGCAAATCACGCCCCAAAAAATACAAAAAGAAACGCAAAAAGAAAAATCTCTGCTAAATCAGGCTAAAACCTATCTGCTTAATCTTGTAACAGCAGGAGCAAAGGTAGATAATACACTTGCAAATCTTGCTTTGCAATCAACGACAACCTACACTTCTTTAAGCTATCAGCGCATTGAAAAAGAGCAAATCCAAGATAAAGAAGCCTATCTCTATGCCCTGCCACGCCATAAAATGCTTGGAGACCTTAATCTAATCTTGCAAACTTGTGTGTATCAAAACTACCAACGCGTTAATGGGCTCACACAAATTAAAGAGGAAATAGATCAAGAATGGAGCGATGAAGAGCATGTAGAAATGTTTGCTATTAAGCTTGGCGGGGAATATCCTAAGCTTATAGATTACAAGCAGCTAGATTCCAATCTTAGCCAACAAGAGCTAGAAGAAATCGCGCAAAAACTGCTTGAAAGTGCGATAAGTGAGGTAAATGGCGAGCTTGAAAAATCACAAACCAAAGAATTAGAGTTTGCAACATGGCAAATTGAAGAATTAGATTTTAAACAACCACAGCCCACAGCTCCAAACCCCAAAAACGCCTACAAGAAAGCTATGGAAATTTTCATACAAGAATATGAAGATAAAACCCCTAAAAATACAAAATCTAAAAATATCGCACTTAGCCTACAATCTGGCTTTCAATCTCACTTTAAAGATTCACAACACATAGAATCTAACAACACAAATTCTAACAATGCAGATTCTAGTGGCAAACCCCTAATATTCTTCGCACATCTAAAAGATTCAGAGTCTATAGAATCTGCAAAGCCAACGCGCCTAGTTGATAGCTTAAAAGACTATGAAAAAGAGGCGATACAAAAGATTTTTAATTTTAGAGGCGATACACAAATTTCACAGATTCATCTAAACGCACTTGATAAACTCTTCAATTCTATTATTAAAAATCTTTGCGGGTTTTATGAGATTGCTGCAGATCTTTTAAGTAAAGAGCAACAACAAGCCCTTTTAGTATCTAAAGAGTTTCAAGCGCTTTTTGATGATGAAATAGATGAGCGCATTTTTGAAAATATCTTTATCCATTCGCTTTTTCATCAAACTAAAGTCTTTAGCACCAAAAATTGCACGGCATTATATGATCTTTTGGGTGTGCCTTTTGAGCTAACTTGGGAGCATTTCCTTTTGCTCTTATACACAGGAGTTAAGATAAAAAAATCCTATATTAAACATCTTGAAAATGCCAAAAACATCTATAAATCTATGTATTTTCACCTAGCAGATCTCTATAATGAAAACTTTCGATCTTTTAAACACACAACTTACACTACAAAAAATGGCGAGAAAATCGCTCTGAATAATCTAAAAGCCTTGCAAAATGCAAAAGATTTTTTAAATTCAAGCAATGCTTATCAATTATTAAGGCAGGTTCTAGGAATCTTAAAAAAATTGCAAAATGTAGAGCAAAGAGCGATGTATTTAGAGAACCAGTATCCTTCTTATACAAAATTTCAAGAGTGTGAAGATTATAGGCCAGAGCTTTTTATCTATGCGTTTATTGATGATAAATTCAACTTTTTAGCTTATGAGAGTTTAGGTAAAAAAGAAAGAATAGAGGGGCGTATCGATGAAATCATGCAAAATTTAAAAATGGGGAATCTACATACAGATATAGAGCCAATTTTGGAGTTTTTGGGGCTTAGCTCATCAGTTTATCTCTCAAAATCTAGTGTAGATAACACAACCTTTAACATAGAATCCACAGAAACTGAGCTAAAAATCAATTTAAGAGATTTTAGTAACGCCAAAAATTGCAATGAAGCCAAAAGAGCATTTTTAGACTTTTTAGAGCGGTGCAATATTTCTCAACTCATTTTTGCAAAAACCACAAAAATAACAAACGAATTTTTAGGCGAAGTTGGTGAGTCGCGTATTATCGGTAAAGGTATAGGTGTAATTGAAGGAGAAAAAATCAGTGATATGCCTTATAATATAGTCGGCTTTAAGTTTTATCAGACTCACAGAGATGATGTGGCAATTATTCGCATAAAAAGCGATGAAGCGCTTGAATTTCTTATAGATATCTTGGAAGAGCAAGATAAAAAGTATAATAAAACACCTTACCAAGTCATCATTGGCGACTATGACACACAAAAAATTGATGGCGCATTTTGGCTTTATGCTTGCTCTTACAAAGGGCAAGATTTTATAGGCAAAGCACATTATCAGTATTTTATCGGCGATGAAAAAGCATTTTGCGAAGACTTTTTGGAAAATAAAAATTTCTTTGATTTGAGCAAATATAGTCAAATATATTTAGGCTATTGTGAGGAAAATAGCGAGATTGCAGAGATTAAAGAGCTAGAAGAAAGCCCTTTTAATGATAAGATTTTCATAGAAGATGGGCAAGATTTTTGTAATATTTACACCAAGCAAGAAGATTCTACACTGGCTATATTAATAAATTCTAGTGGGTATGATGAATCTAAGTTTCCAAAATTTCTCTATGAGTTTTTAGAATCTAAAAGCAATGCCACCTTTAGCCCTTTGACTTTTGGCCATTTACTGAACAATAAAAATTATAAGTTTTTTAGATTGCAAAAAGAGCTAGATTTACAAACTCCAAAAATCACACAAGAATTAGCAAGGCAAATCATAAAGCAAGAGGAGCTTTTTTCAGTCTCTTGGTATAAGAGGAAAAAAGAGGGTTTAGGCGAATATATGCTAGGAATTTGGTGGGATAAGAATGTGCAAAAATATGAGGTTTTTAGAACAGGTGAGCGTGCAAGCATAGAGCATGAAAAAGACTTTGAGAGAGAAGATGAGGCATTACAATATTTGCTTACACAAAATTATATTGATCTTTATAAGGTTGCTAAAAAAAAGGGAATGGATGAAAAGAATCTAAAAAAGTTATTGCAGGATTTGCAATACCCATTCATTTGGTATGATGAGCCATTAAGGCCTGTGTGTGCAGGTATTAAGCGTGAAAATAATACCTATGTAAGCTTTATAACAGATTCTAAGGCACAAATCATAGAGTATAAAACTTTGGTGTTTGATGAGGAAGTTGTTGCACTTTATGCTCTGTTTAATCGCACACGCACTTTGCATAATCTTCCAAAACAAAAAATATTAAGAGAACCATTCAATATAAATAATGCAGATGATTTGCTTTTTAAGGCAATTATGACTAGTGATTTTGAGCTTTTTACAAAAGCAATAGAGCAAGGCGCAAATATAAATGGCAGAATTGATGAAAGGCAAGAGCTAAGCGAGTATGCTACAGAACCTATTATTTGTGAGGAAGGTGCGTATTATTATGGGTTAGCACTCTCGCAAGTGCTAGGCGGTATCACGCTAGGTAATGAAGAATTTAGTGAAGAAGAGCTACTAAAAGAAAATGAACAAGCCTTTAAGATTCTCTATGCTATGCGGGATTTAAAGCCAAGTGATGAGGCGGTAGAGTATGCTAAAGTTGTGCTAGAAGATACGCATGGTAATTGGTGGTATGATGCTTATAAATGGGCTGATGAGTTTGGCTATACAGGTGATTTAGAGGATGAGGAGGCGATTTTTGCTTGGCTAAGAGAAAACAAAGGCTTAAGATATTTTGAAACTTTGATTAAAGATTTAGGCTTTGATTTAGAGCTTAAATGGGAATAAAATATATACTAAAGAAAGGATAAAAATGCTAAGAGATACTAAGAGAGATGAAGCGTATTTTACGAAACATATAATAGAGTGGGAAGAAGAAATTAAAGAAGATGAAAAAAGACTCTTAGAACTTCCACTAGGGGATGCAAGAAGGGAAAATTATTTTTTTTCTATAACAGATGGAAAAAAATGTATTGCTATGGATAAATACTCTCGTGGTGATGATATAAATCTAGTTAAAAAAGATTTAGAAGCACTTATGCTATTAAGACAAAAAAATCGTTTAGAATTAGGAGGATTTGATACTAGCGATTATAGAGGAAATGCTATTGAACTTTGTGTTAGAGTATTACTAGATATGGATAGTGCTTGTGTATTAGAATTAATAGAAGAAGATGAGAGAAAGAAAAAAGATATTTTTAATAGAGATTGGTTTTTACATTTTATGGGTTCTAAGGGTAAGAATTTAAATTTAGAACGCAAATGTAATTGTAAAGAACACGAGCTTATTAAAGAATTTGTAGCTACTCAAGATATTGAGTTTTTACATCAATATATGAAAAAACATACAAGATTAAGAGATCCTCTAGATACTTGGGATCTTGAAGGTGCAGCAATTGTAAAGCTAATGAATTTAGATAAAGAAGAATTTAAACAATACAAATACTTTCCTTATGATTTGATTTAATCTTAGTGGGTTTATATTTTTCTAAAGGATAAAAAATGACAAGAGAACAAGCAGAATTGATTATAAAAGAAGAAAAGTTATTTTATGTAACTTGGCGTGATTATGATTATACAGCAGGAGAATATCATTTTACAATTTGGTTTAATCCTAACAATAATAAATACGAAGCTGTTTATATTGGAGAAAGGGGAGGTGTTGAATTTAAGTATTCTTTTGATAGTGAAAAAGAAGCCATTGATAAAATGTTACAAGAAAATTATTGGCATAAATATCATGATATCAAAGACATTAAAGAATATCTAACAAAAGAAGTAGCACTAAAAACCATCAAAGAAGAAAATCTAGAAGTGATTTGGTATGATGAAGCACTTAAACCAATGCGAGCAGGTATTAAACACGATAAACAAAGAGACAAATATATTTCTTTTATCACTAATGCTAAAGCAGAGATTATAGAATGGAAAAGTATTGAGTTTGATGGGGATAGATACAGTAAAACTTTTAAAGAAATGCTTAACAATGAATATATAGCCCTTTATACTCTTATCAATCGTGCTAGAATGATTAAACAAAATAGGATTAGCTTTGTGTAAATGTTTTAAGGTTAGGTTTTATCAAACAAATACCATAATAAAGGATAGAAAATGACAAGAGAACAAGCAGAATTAATTATAGGAGAAAAATTAAAAGTGATGTAGCAAAAAGTATTGAATTTAAGGAGAATAATATTTCCAAATAATGTTTAATGGTAGAGCAAAACCCTTTATGCAATCTATGCAAAATAATCAATAAGCTAAAAGCGTCTTAATTCCCTAACCATAATTTAGCGGTTTTTTCGAGATTTTCCACGCTATCACTTGCAAAAAATCGCACCTTTGTTTCTTGCTCCTTTTTTGCTAAAGTGTAAAATCTCTCCAAATACTCCACAATCGCTTCGCCAGAATGGATTAAAAGTGGTTCGTTATTAAAATAATTTGAAATAGCTTCCCTAATAAGTGGAAAATGCGTGCAACCCAAAATTATAGCTTCAGGTGTTTTTAAATCCTTAAAATAATATTCCATACACTCTTTTAAAAGATTCCCACTAAATACCCCCTCTTCTACAAGAGGAACAAACAAGCTTGTAGCCTTTGCCTCTAAATTCTTATAGCCTTTTTTAACTAAAAGTTCTTGATAAAGATTGCTAGAAATTGTCGCTTTTGTGCCTAAAATAAGAATTTTATCTTCTAAATTAGTAATTTTATTTTGCAATGCTAAAACTCCTGGTTCTATCACACCCACAACTGGATATTTTGCACTTTTTTGCATAGCTTCTAATCCATAAGCACTAACTGTATTACAAGCAACAACCAACAAATCTAAATCAAATTTTTCAAAGAAACTAAGTGCCTCTAGAGAATAATTAATAATTACTTCTTTGCTCCTTGTGCCATAAGGAACCCTTGCAGTATCTCCATAATAAATAATTTCTTGAAATTTATTGGTTTCTAGCAAATTTTTTAAAACACTAAGTCCCCCTACTCCACTATCAAAGACACCAATCCTGTTTGGAGTCATTTTAGTCCTTTGCACTATCATTCATCATATTTAAAAATTCTTCGTTATCTTTGGATTTTTGCATTTGAGAATATAAGAAAGTTAAAGCTTCAATTTCATTATTCATTTGATGAATCGCATTGCGTAATACCCAAACTTTTTGCAATCTATCATTACCAAGCAATAATTCTTCTTTTCTTGTCCCACTTTTTAAAATATCCATAGCAGGATAAATTCTTCTCTCAGCAATATTTCTTGCTAAAACAATTTCGCTATTACCTGTGCCCTTAAACTCTTCAAAAATAACTTCATCCATTCTTGAACCTGTTTCAATAAGAGCTGTAGCAATAATAGTAAGCGAACCACCCTTTTCAATATTTCTAGCAGCACCAAAAAATCTTTTAGGCTTATGGAGTGCATTAGCATCTACACCTCCACTTAACACTTTGCCACTACTTGGAGTAGCAGTATTATAAGCCCTTGCAAGACGCGTAATAGAATCTAGCAAAATCACGACATCTTTCCCCATTTCAACCATTCTTTTTGCTTTTTCCACTACAAGTTCTGCTACACGCGTATGATTGATTGCAGGCATATCAAAAGTAGAACTATAAACCTCCCCTTTTACACTTCTTTCCATATCTGTAACTTCTTCTGGACGCTCATCAATTAACAATACTATTAAATCAATCTCTGGATGGTTATGTGTAATTCCATAGGCTAATTCTTTCATAAGCTCTGTTTTACCTGTTCTAGGAGGAGCTACAATAAGCGCTCTTTGTCCTTTACCAATTGGAGAGAATAAATCTAACATTCTTCCTGTGATTTTAAAACTATTGTATTCAAGCTTAATTTGCTCTGTGGGAAAAAGTGGAGTTAAGTTATCAAAAAGGGGTCTATTTTTCATCTCTTCTGGAGATTGGTAATTAATAGCCTCTACCTTTAAAAGTGCATAATAGCGTTCTTGATCTTTAGGAGATCGCACTTGCCCTGTAACAATATCCCCATTTCTTAATGCAAAACGACGGATTTGCGTATTGCTTACATATGCATCATTTTGCGTTCCTGAAAAATTCTCATCAATTGCGCGTAAAAAGCCATAGCCCTCTTGAGTAATTTCTAAAATTCCTGTAAAAAGTATAAAGCCACCTTTGCTTACTTGCGTTTTTAAAATCTCAAAGATTAACTCTTGACGCAAAAATTCTTGCGGATTTTCAATCCCTAAAGATTTAGCAATATCTGCAAGCTTATTAATTGGCAAAGATCGCAATTCTTCAATCGTATGCCCCTCTACAGGTGTATGCGTCCTCATTTTATTATAGTCTTTTTTATACTCTTTGTTTTCGCCCATCTTGTCCCTTTGGTGATTTCTGCAAAGCCTAAGAAGATTATATTTTTAAGTAAAATGAAATTGTAAAACTTGTAGAACTTCTGCTCTCACAAAAGCTTCCTAGCAGTTTCTTAAAATTTTGCAGTTTAAAAAAGTAATGGTGTAATTTTATTCTAAAATACTCCCCTTGTCAAGTTTTTATCCCCTAAAGCCCTCATTAATATATCTAAAAATCCTAAAAGCCTCCTTCCCCAAAAAGACTTTTAGGCTAAAATTACAAATAATAAAGTGCTGTGTGAATAATTTTCATCAAAACATCAAAATAAAAAATAGCAAAGGTAGATAAAACAGCAGCAATAGCCATAATAATCCTCAAAGGCAATGTAGCATTTTGCGTATAAAGCTCTCCATTTTCTACAACAGGCTCTTTTAAAAACATATAAACAATTAGCTTTAGATAATAATAAACTGCAATAGCACTATTTACAGCCATCACACAAGCCAAGAAAATAAAACCATTAGAAATAGCAGCACTCATAATTTCTAACTTTCCAAAAAAGACAGAAAAAGGAGGAATACCTGCTAAAGAAAGCATGAAAATACCCATAATCACTGCAATAATAGGAGAGGTTTTAATGAGACCTGAAAATTTTTCATAAGGATGATCATAGCGTTTATCCCATACATGCTCTTTTGTGCGAGATACCCATAGCATAGAAAACGCACCAAGATTTGCAAATAAAAATAAAAACCAATAAACAAAAAGTGCACTATAAGCATTTTCACCTATCAAAATAGCACTAAATACAAAACCTGCATGCGAGATTGAACTATATGCCAACATTCTTTTAACATCAGTTTGCACAAGCGCCACCAAGTTTGGATAAGTAATTGTAATAACTACAAGTGCATAAAAAAGATATTGCACCCCCTCATTTGGCAAGAAAAGAGTAAAAATTCTAAGTGCTACTATAAAACCTGCGATCTTAGGCACAATAGACATAAATCCCGCTAAAAATGCATTAGAACCCTCATAAACATCTGGCGTCCAAGTATGAAAAGGCACCAAGGATAACTTAAACCCTAAGGACACAACAAAAAATGCCAAAGAAGCAAAAAGCAATATTTGATTTTTTCCTTCATTAAGATTTAATACCTCCCAAATTGCACCGATTTCTAAATGCCCGCTTGCAAAGTAAAGCAACATCACACCAAATGCAAAAGAAGCAGCACTCAAAGCCCCCATAACAAAATATTTAATAGAAGATTCAAAAGAAGTTCTGCGATTATGCATTGCTATTAAGGTATAAAGTGCCAAAGATGCCGTTTCTAATCCTAAAAAGATTACCACTAAATGTGTGCTAGAAACCATAAAGGCAAATCCCGCACACATAAACAAAAAGAGGGAATAAAATTCATAATAGGAAAAATCATGAAACCTTTTAGAAGTAAGCGTAAGAGGTAAAAATAATAAAGCTGCAAGCAAAATAATCAATAACCCTAAAAACGCAAAAGAATCAATAAGTATCATTCCATAAAATGCACTCACACCCGTAACATTTTCTAAAAAAAATAAAGAACCACAAGACATTCCTAAAAATATCAAAGATAATGCAACATAAAGTTGCTTGTTCGCATTTTTTAAGCACATTCCCACAATTAATTCAATCAGTGCACCCACAAGCAAAATAAGCATGGGCACAATACTTACAAAATTCATTTCTGTTAATGAAAAAGTTGGTGTTGCTAACATTAATTTGCCCCCCATATCTCTTTAAGATTCGTCTTTGTCTGCTCTATAAATTTTTTTGCGGATTGCCCACTAATGCGTGAATCTACAAGACTAATCACTTCTTTTACTCCTACATTTATAGGGGTTAATACTGGCTTTGGATATACACCTAGCCATACAACAATCACTACCAATGGCAAAAGTGCGCTCCACTCTCTTAAATTCAAATCTTTTAAGGATAAATTTGCTTCATTATTCACTTTACCAAAAAACATTTTACGATAAAGATTTAGCATATAAATAGCACCCACAATAATACTTAATCCTGCAAGCAAAGTCATCGTCTTAGAAACTGCAAAAAATCCAAGCAAAGATAAAAACTCCCCAACAAAGCCCATAGTTAAAGGAAGTCCAATAGAAGCCATCATCATAAAACCAAAAATTGCCGCATAATTTGGCATGGTTTTAGCAATTCCACCAAACTCACTAAGCAATTTTGTATGGCGACGCTCATAAATCATACCCACCATCATAAACAATGCACCACTAATAATCCCATGGCTTAACATAAAAAATACAGAACCACTCATTCCCTCTTCTACAAAAGAGAAAAGTCCTATCATAATCACACCCATATGTGAAATAGAACTATATGCGATTACCTGTTTAATATCCTCTTGCGCAAAAGCCACAATGGCACCATAAATAATCATAATCAAAGATAAAATAGCAATAGGATACACAAAAGCTACTGAAGCATCTGGAAAGAGTGGAATAGAAAATCTTAAAAATCCATAAGTCCCCATTTTAAGCAACACAGCTGCTAAAATAATAGAACCGATTGTGGGAGCTTGTCCATGTGCATAAGGCAACCAAGTATGGAATGGGAAAAGTGGCACTTTTACAGCTAATCCACAGAAAAATGCCACAAAAAGCCACATTTGAATATTTTTTGGCATTGCTTCTATTACATACCAATCTAAAAGTGAGAAACTCCATGTGCCTGTGGTTTCTGCATAAAAATACGCACAATACAAAATCCCAACAAGCATAATAATAGAACCCAAAAATGTATATAAGAAGAATTTTACTGCCGCATAAATCCTACTTCCACTACCCCATGCACCAATAATATAGAGCATAGGCACTAAGCTTAATTCCCAAAAGATATAAAATAAAATCATATCAAGCGCACAAAATACCCCTATCATAATCCCTTCTAAAAAAAGCAAAGAGATGATAAGCTTTTTTGTATCTTTTGTTTCATTAAGATAAATAAAACCTATTAGCATAATAAAAGAACTTAACAAAACCAAAAATAATGAAACTCCATCAATTCCCACTAAATAACTAATTCCATTAAATGCTATGGGAATTTGACTAATAAATTGAAAGCCTCCCTCTTCTAAAGAATAGCTATACCACAAAAATAAAGTAAAAATAAATTCTACTAATGCAACAACAACTGCATAGGCTTTCAGATTTTCTTTAATCATTAAACCTAAAATGGCAGCTAAAAAAGGAAAAAATATAATTAAATTTAACAAATCCATAGGTTATCTCCAAAATACTGCAAATAATAATAAAAGGAATAATCCAAAAGCCATAATCCAAAGCATACTAGAAAGATTTCCACTTTGCACAAAGCGTAATTTTTCACCACTTCCCTCACATATCTTAGCAATGCTATCTACAATCGTATCAATGATTTTTTTATCCACTTGCAACCAAGCAATTTTGGATAGTCTTTTATAATTTTGAATAAAAAGCTTATCATATAAAAGTGGTATATAATATTGATTAAAAAGAATTTTATAAATAAAAGTATTTTCCCATTTAGATGAAAATCCACCCCTTCTATATTTAAACACAGCAAATAAAATCCCACTTAATGCTACCACCAAAGTAACTCCAATTAAAATATAAAGCACATTTTTAGCAAGCTTAGCTTCATATTGTGGCAGGGTTTGCAATACAAAATGGTGGAACAATGGTTCTATAAAACCGCCAAAAACCGCTAAAAATCCAAGAGGAAGCATCGCATAAATCATAAAAGGATAAGCCTCATGAGGATGCTCTTCATGTTTGGCTTTACCAAAGAATACAAGCATAATAAGTCTAAAACTATAAAATGCTGTTAAAAAGGCACCCAACAATAACATACCCCATAAGATATAAGCCTCACTATCATATGCTACTTCTAAAATTTTATCTTTTGAGAAAAAGCCTGAAAATGGATAAATTCCAGCTAATGCAATGGAAGCTAAAATCATTAAAATCGCACTCCATTTCATGCTCTTATAAAGCCCACCCATTTTGCTAATATCTAGCTTATCATTCATAGCATGCATTACATTTCCAGCACCTAAGAATAATAAGGATTTGAAAAATGCGTGGATTGCAAGATGGAAAAGTGCTATCCAATAAGCTTCTAGTCCTGCTGCTACAAACATATATCCAAGCTGTGAAAGCGTAGAATAAGCAATTATGCGTTTTAAATCCCTATTTACCAATGCCATACTTGCTGCAAATACCGCTACAAACGCACCTAAACTTGCAATAGCAAAGCCCACTTCAGGAATTAAAGAATAAAGCGGATTTGCTCTAATCACCAAATAAACTCCAGCTGTTACCATAGTAGCAGCATGGATAAGTGCAGATACTGGAGTAGGTCCCTCCATCGCATCTGCTAACCAAGTATGCAAAGGAAATTGCGCACTCTTACCCATAGCACCCACAAACAATAATACTCCAATTGCTATAAGTAACTCTTTTGGTGCTTCATAAATTTTTGTTAAAACTTCTCCATATTGCAAACTTCCAAAGGTCCAATAAATTAAAAAGATTCCAAGCAACATTCCAAGATCTGCAATACGATTGATAATAAAAGCTTCATTTGCGGCAAATGAGGCACTATCCCTATCATACCAAAAGCCAATCAACATCCAAGAACAAAGCCCTACACCTTCCCAACCTATAAACAATCCAGCAAAATTATCGCTCATTACCAAAATAAGCATAGAAAAAACAAAAGCACTCAAATAAACAAAAAATCTATTAAAGCTTTTATCATGGCTCATATAACCAATAGCATAAATATGCACACATAGTGAAACTAAAGTAACCACTACCATCATAACTGTACTCACACTATCTACTAAAAACCCAAAAGGAATATAAAGAGTTCCTACATTAATCCATTCCATTAATGTAACACTTAAAGCCCCCCCTTGATAAACATTAACCAAAAGCAAAGAAGAAGCTACAAAGGAAACTCCAAGCATCAAAGTGGCAAAAACCCCTACAAACTGGAACTTACGCTTACTTGCAAAAGGAATTCCAAACAAACTCCCAACCAAAGGTGCAAAAAGTGCTAAATAAATTATTGTTTCCATACTTAGCCTTTCATAATCTGCAAATCGTCTAAATTTAGACTATGATGCTTTTTATACCAAGCAATTAATAGCCCTACACCTACTGCTACTTCACTTGCTGCCACTGCCAAGACAAAAAGAGCAAAAATCTGCCCTCCCAAGTCATTCCAATAATTACCTACAGCTACCAAGCCCACATTTACAGAATTCAATAAAATCTCTGTAGAGAAAAAAAGCATAAGGAGATTTTTACGCCTTAACATCCCATAAAGTCCTATTGCAAACATTAAACCTGATAAAATCAAATAATGATAGATTCCAATCATATCTTCTCTCCTTGCTCTTCTTCTGTAAGAGAATGTTTCATCCCCTTACCTGCTAAAACAATTCCAGCAATCATAGCCACAAGCAACATAATTGCAGCAATTTCAAAAGGAATTAAAAATTTTACAAAAATTACATAACCAATTTGTTCAGTATTACCAACTCCCTCCATCATTTTAGAGGCTACTTGCAAATCTTGCATATTTAAACTCATAACAGGTGCTAAAAAAATCACCAATAAAAGCAAAGCAATACCACCACTTAATAAAAAGACAAGTTTAGGATTTTTCACTCTTTGTGATTCTAGTTTTTGAGTATCAAAAAACATCATAGCAAAAGCATATAAAGCCACAACAGCACCTGTATAAATAATAATCTGTGCTACTCCTAAAAACTCTGCATTTAATAAAAAGAAAAATGCAGAAATAAAAATCATACCTGCTGCTAAAGCACTCAAAGCATAAAGAATATTATTAGTAGTAACAACTACCAAAAACATACCAAGACTTAAGCCACAAAAGGTATAAAATGCAATTGCCTCAAGCATTTTCTTCCTCCTTTTTCTCTTCTAAATATTTTAAAGGGGTTGCTTTGATTAGCATATCAGCATTTTCACTTACACAGCCTACGCCATTAAACTCTTCATCTTGTTTTTGCAATACTTTATCAATAGGAGTTAGCATATCTGCTTTTAGAGCAAAAGAAGCCCTTTGTTCGCTTGCATTCTCATATCTTTTTCCATGCACGATAGCTAGTTCTGGACATACTTCAGCACACAACCCACAATAAATGCAACGCCCAAAATTAATACTATATTCTACAACCCTCTTGCGTTTATCCTCTCCATAAAGCGTTTCCATTCTAATGCAATTAGATACGCAAATTTTCTCACATAGCCCACAGCCAATACAACGCTCATTACCACTTTCTAATAAGCGTTTTAACTCATGCACTGCTCTATATCTTGGGCTTAAAGGAAGTTTTTCTAAAGGATATTTTACGGTATGGATTTGTGCTTTACACATCTCCTTAAACACAAGCCAAAGCCCTACAAATAATTCTCCCTTTAATGCCCTATTCCAAAATCTCACAAAGCGTTCTGTATTAGTAATAGGTTGTTTATCTTCATAAATTTTTTTGTATTCTATCATCACGCACCTCCTAAAATCACAAAACCGCTTACAAGCACATTCAAAAGTGCCAAAGGAAATAGCACACGCCAACAAAGTCCCATAAGCTGATCTGGCCTTACATGAGGGAAAGCAGCCCTAGCCCACATAAAAAGAAAGATTAAAAACATTACTTTTAAAACAATGGCTAAGCCTCCTGGGATAAACCACAATGGATTAAATCCACCAAGGAAAATCAAAGATACAATAAAGGAAAGCAAAATCATACTTGCATACTCCCCTATAAAAAACATACCCCAACGCATTCCTGCATACTCTGTAGCATATCCTGCAACAATTTCTGCTTCATGCTCTAATAAATCAAAAGGCGTTCTATTAAGTTCCGCATAACCTGCAAACAAAAACAAAACAAATGCTAAAGGTTGAGAGAAAATAAGCCAATTTTCAATTCCACCACTTTGATAATTATTGATTTCTATTAACGAAAGCGAACCTACAAGCATAATAGGTGCTAAAAGCGAAAGCCCTGAAACCACTTCAAAACTAAGCAGTTGCACAGCAGCTCTAGCAGCTCCCAATAAAGACCATTTGCTATTTGCACTCATGCCTGCTAAAAGTGGGCCATAAATACTAGCAGCCCCTACTCCAAGCACAAATAAAATCCCCACATTAATATCTGAAATAATAGGATTAATTGTGCGTCCAAAAACTTCAAAAGGAGGGAAAAATGGCACAGGAGCCATTGCTATAAAAGCACATGCTGCAGTAATTACAGGTGCAATTCTAAAAATAAGGCGATTTGCTGAACTTGGCACAATATCTTCTTTTGTAAAAAGCTTAATTCCATCAGCTAAAATTTGCAAGATACCAAAAGGACCCACCAAATTTGGCCCTAATCTTCTTTGAAAAAAAGCTAAAAGCTTTCTTTCTACATAAGTTGCAAATCCAGCAAGTGCGGAAAAAACAAGCACTACCAATAATATTTTAATTAAAGTTTCTATTATATAAGCCATCATGATTTTACCTTTATTGTAGCTTTAGCATAGCGGGATTGTGGAAAATATTTAAATTCATCAAACTCACACATTCCTAAAGCTAAAAATTCACCTTCCATTCCATCATCAATTACAACTTTAGTTACAATGCTTTGAAGATTTGTAAATTCCACTTCCACATTATCATCTTCTTTTAAATTTAGCTTTTCTGCCATACTTTTAGAAACTTGCAAACCATTTTTTGCTTTCAAAATACTGCTTTGCAAAGTGAGATTTGAAAAATGCGAGAGAGGATTTCTAGAGTAAAGATTAAAATCCTCTAAAGCACCTAATTCTACTCTTTCTATATTAGCTTCTAATTTCTCAAATTCATTATGCAAAAGATAGCCTCTAATCTCACTACCATCATTTAAAAATCCATGTTCTAAGCTATCATATTCCACTTCTTTAAAGCCAGATTTTATAGGCAAAATTCTTGTATATTCTATTGTGTTCTCAAAATCCAAACCTAGCTCTTTTGCAAGATCATTAAGCTCATACCCTTTATATTTAAAAGCAGGATTGATAGGCACAACACGCTTATCCGCACTTACAAAAGTCCCTTCTTGTTCGTTTAAATAAGGCAATATCAAAGAGTTATCACTCTCATAACCCATTTTATAATCGCCTTTTGTGTTATAACCTATACAATAACCTTGTGCTTCTTTGCTTAATTCACAAATCAAAGAAATTCCAAGAGCATTTGTGCTAGGAGGCAAAAGCAAGATTTTAATATTGCTTAAAAGCTCAATCATTCCTAAAATAGTTGCTATATTTTTTGCATTTTTTGCTCTATACAAATCAAAACCTACTACCAAAACAGGATTTTTAGAGCTTTTAAGAATTTCCTTCACCTTAAAAATCTCTTCTTCTATTTGACAATACTCTAAGATTTTACTACTTAAAACTTCAATTTCCTTATCAGTCTTTTTAATCTCTTCTTTTTCTTCATAGACGATTACTCCCTTATCGTCTAAAAGCGGTTCTCCATTTTCATCAAGTTTTTGCACTTTAATTTTTTCTTTAATTTCTTCTTGCACTGTCTTTTTAAGAACAATCTCATAGCGTTTAATTTCTTCTTTTAAGCTTATTGGCATTTTTTCTTCTTCTACGCATAAACTCGCCAAAAGCAGTGCAAAGGCTTCTTCGCTTTGTGGTTTATAAATACTACTAATTAAATTTGTGCTTTTAACAAACTTATTAGCCACCACATCTATTTGTGTATGGAAATATGCTAAAGTTGAACCCTTATTCATCTTAAGAGCATTATTGATACTATGGGTAATTACAGGCATATCATAGCTTAATGCACCCCCAAAGCACATTATAAAATCACTTTTTCTTATTTCTTCTTGAGTAGCACTCCCTAAGCTCCCACTTACTCCCTTAAATTGCTGTAAAAATTGTTGAAAGCTAAACACTTCATCACACACTAGCAAATATCCATACTTTTCTTTTAGTTTTTGTAAAATAAGTGCTTCTTCATTGGTAATATTCCCCAAAAATCTTATACTTTTTGCCTCTTTTAAAGCTGCAAGAGCACCATTAAAAGACATCTTATCTTTTATGTGTCCTTGATGATTAAATTCATAAGCAAATCTCCCAGCAGGACAAAGTGTAGCAAAATTCCAATCACTACTTACTCTATAAATCTTTTGATTTTCTCCCCCAATTCCTTCATATTTCACTTCATAATTTAGCGGACATGCATTAGCACAATGGATACAGCTACTAGGTATCTTATTTAGCTCCCACGCATTAGAGGTATATTGGAAATGACTAACCCCCAATGCACCTACAGGACACACACTAGCACACTCCCCACAATCTTGACATTCTCCTTCTCCACTTAAACCGATAATGGATTTTTTAAATTTAGTCCATACACTAAAAGCATCTTTTGGCATACTTTCTTTATATTCTTTAGGAGGCATTTCTCCATCTCTTTTAAGCGCTTTAATATAGGATTTTCCTATCTTATCCTTACAAAGAGTTACGCAACGCTCACATAAAATACATAAATTTGGATCATAAGAAGTTTGCCCCCAAGTATCAAAACTTCTATACTCATCTTTCATTGCATATTCTTGCTGATTTACACCCACATAATGCGTGTAATTTTGCAATTCACATTCCCCGCTTTTATCACATACACCACATTGAAGCGGATGATTGACATCATAAGCTTGCATAATTGCTTTGCGTTCTTCTAAAATCTCTTGAGTATTCACCAAAACACTCATTCCCTCTTTAACTTTAGCATTACAAGCATATACCCTTTTCCCATCAGCTTCTACCATACACATCTTACAAGCTAGAGTAGGAGAAGCACAGCTAAGATAACAAATTGCAGGAATAAAAACTCCATTTGCTCTAGCAGCATTCAAAATACTCTCGCCCTCATTTGCGACTATTTCTTGCCCATCAATGTTTAGTGTTACTTGTCCCATTATACTTGCTACCTCTCTATTTTACAATAACATATTTTTTTATCATTTTTTGGTAGCCATAGAATAGCTACCATACCTTTAATCTGTGGATTTTCTCTAAATTCAACCTCCAAAGCATCTTCTAAATTAGATAATTTAATGGAATATTTTTTGCCCTCTTGCATTTTACTCACAATTTTAAATTGCCCTGAAGCTTCCAAAAGTGGCATTTCTAGCTTAGTATTTTCTTGTGCATACACAACAAGTCCATCCATACTAGAAACTTCAATATCACATTCTATGCTTTCTTTTTTAATCTGTGGTTTATCTGTAATTTCTGGCATTTCTAAAAGCACAATTTTAATTTTAGAATTCCTTGCAATAAAACCCAAAATTCTAGCAAGGCTAGAAGAATTTTTAACATTATAAAAATCTTTACCCACTACAAGATATTGATTTTCTCCTGCGTTAAATTCATTAATAATAGCCTCTAAATCTTCTTCTGCTAAATTACTTTCTGAAGAGAGGTAACCCACATCTACATCTAATGTGTTTCCATTTTTAACCAAAAAATGTGCCAAAAGTAACAAAAGTGCCTCTTCGCACTCACACTCATACAGGCAATGTTCTATTTTTGAATAGGGATTTAAAAATAAAGGATGGAATAAACTTGCCTTTTTATATTCTTTATCTTTTAAAAGCTGATAAAAATTCTCTATAAAATCTCCCATCAAAAGCAAACTATCGCTCTTTTTTAACTCTTTTAAAAAACAAGAAGTATTTAAAAACTCTCCACCACTTTCTAAAAAAGTTTGCAAAAATTTCTCTTTGCTCATTGCTTTACCCTTTTTACCACAATTGTCCAATCTACTTCATTAAAACGCAAAGAGTTTAAAAGCTCATTTTGTGTTTTTTTTACTATATCTGCACTTTTTTGCACATTTTCAAAATCTTCTACACTCAATAAAAAAATTCCTACTTCATTTACTTGCAATTCTTGGGTAATTAACTCTTCTAAGCGTCCTAAAAAGTCATTTTTTAGATGTCTTAAATCAAATCTTTTCATCGATCAATCTCCCCAAAAACAATATTTGTATTCCCAATAATTGTAACCACATCTGCCAAATAATGCCCTGGCAATAAATCTTGTAAAACTCCCGTATGAAAAAAGCTAGGGGTTCGCATCTTAACTCTATAAGGATAAGGCTCACCTTCTGATTTAATAAAAAATCCAAGTTCACCTTTTGGAGATTCGGTTGGAACATACACTTCACCCACAGGAGGACGCATTCCTTGAGTTACCAACACAAAATGTTGCATTAAAGAATAATTTTGCGTCATGATTTGTTCTTTTGGTGCTGAAAAATACCGCGTATCCTCACACATTAAAAGAGTATCATCTGTTTGCTTGTATTTATCAATTAATTGATAGAGTATCCTTATGCTCTGTCGCATTTCTTCCATATATAATAAATAACGCCCATAGCTATCACAGCTAGTAGCCGTTGGCACATCAAAGCTTAGCTCATCATAAAGTTCATAAGGCTCTTCTTTTCTTATATCCCACTCTACTCCACTACCTCTTAAGAACACTCCGCTTAATCCCCAGCTTTTTGCCATTTCTTTATCTACAATGCCTACATTTTCTAAACGCATTCTCCAAATACGATTTTCACTCAATATGCCCTCATACAAAGCAATTTGCTCTGGTAATGAATCTAAAAAATGCTTTAATTTCTCACACCAATCTTGTGGTAAAGGAAGTGGCACACCTCCTATTCTAATGCTAGAATGCGTAAGTCTAGCCCCACAATAATCTTCTATTAAATCAATAGCAAACTCTCTTTCTCTAAAACAATAAAGAAAAATACTCATAGCACCCACATCAAGTGCGTGTGTAGCAAGCCAAAAAAGATGAGAAATAATGCGATTTAACTCTAAAAGCATAGTTCTAATTATTTTTGCACGCCTTGGAACTTCTATACCCAAAAGCTTTTCCACACTCAAAGCAAAAGCATAATTATTAGAACTTGCCGCAATATAATCCATTCTATCTGTGGTTGGCAAAAATTCATTATAAATCATATTTTCTGCCATTTTCTCCATTCCACGATGTAAATAACCAACATCAGGAGTTGCTTTAATAACCTTCTCTCCCTCTAATTCCAAAATAAGCCTTAGCTGACCATGTGCACTTGGATGTTGTGGCCCAAAATTTACCACCATCATACTATCGCTAATTCTATCAAATGCAACATTCTCATAGTAAGGCATTAATTTATTAGGCTGTTGCATTTTATTTCCTTTTGTCTAATTGTTTTGTTATAGAAGTATCTAGCTTTTTGACAAAAAGCACTCCATCTTCTTCTTGATACATAATAGGTTTTTCTTTCTCTTCTCCCTCTATTACGCTTTCTCCATAACCCACTTCATAACCAAGATGAGAAAATCTTTGGCTATCATAACGATCAATTCTTGCACTATCTCTTTGCTCTTCTCCAATTACTTCACGGTATTCTTGACCAAAAATCTTATCCACCTCATACCATCTAGCTTGCTCATCTCCATGCAATGGATAGCTTTTTAAAAGAGGGTGTCCCACCCAATCATCTGGCATTAAAATACGCTTAGGATAAGGATGATTTAAAGGCAAGATACCAAACATATCATACATTTCTCTCTCGCTCCAATTTGCACTCTTAAAAATATGGCTTACTGTATGTAGCTCCTCTCCTTTTTTCAAAAAGGTTTTAACCCTTAAGCGTTTTTTATCCTCCATATTTAAAAGCTGGTAAAAAATCTCAAATCCACCTCTTTTTTCTAAATAGTCTATAGCACTCATCTCGCTAAGCACATCATAACCCATTTTTTTTAATTCTAAGAGTATTTCTACAACTTTATCTTTATCTACCCACACCACTAAAGTTCCTCTTTGCAAATAAGCCTCATCAAGACTAAATTTACATTCTAAGGCTTGGATAACTTTAACATATTTTTCATCTTCTTGAAAACTTAGCTTAGGGATTTGTGGAGCAACATAAAATCTATCTTTATAATAAACCTGCTTTTGCACATTACTTTTTATTTTTTGTTCTCTCAAAATCAACCCTTTCTAAACAAGACGCTTAGGGGCTACTCCCCTAAAAGCCTTTTGTTTTCTTATTTTTTGCTGTAAAACCATAAGAGCATATTGCAAGGTTTCAGGTCTTGGCGAACAACCAGGCAAATAAATATCTACAGGTATTATTCTATCTACTCCTTGCACAGTCGCATAAGTATTAAACATTCCACCCGTATTTGCACAACTCCCCATAGAAATCACCCACTTAGGTTCTGGCATTTGATCATACAATCTTCTTACAAATTCTGCATGTTTTTTAGTAACAGTCCCTGCAATAATCATCACATCACTTTGTCTAGGACTTGCTCTAAAAATTGTTCCAAATCTATCAAAATCATATCTTGAAGCACCCGTTGCCATCATCTCAATCGCACAACAGGCTAATCCATAAGTCATTGCCCATAAAGAATTGCTCCTCCCCCAATTAATAAGCTTATCTACACTTGTAAGTGCAATAGGTAAGCCTGCATTTTTAAAATAATCTACTTTATGCTCTGCCATTGCAATGCTCCTTTTCTCCATGCATATACATAACCTATTACCAAAAGTAACACAAATAAAATCATCTCTACAAATCCAAACACGCCTAAGATTTTAAAATCCACCGCCCAAGGAAACATAAAAATCACTTCTACATCAAAAAGAATAAATAAAAGCGCCATTAAATAAAATTGTGATGAAATGCGATTGGGCTGTTTTGTAGGAGCCAAACCACACTCATAAGGAGATAATTTTAATTTTTGTGTGTTTTTGTTGGCTAATTTTCTCCCTACAAATCTTGAAAGAAAGGTGGTAGCAAAAAATGCTACAAAAGTAAAAACAAAAATTGCAAAAACTCCAAAATAAGGATGAGCTAATGAATATTGCGACATTTCTTTTCCTTTTGATTAAAAAATTTTTATCTTATCTTAGCAAAGTTTTCTTATTTTCAGTATAAAACAATAAAGTTTTATTTAACTTTACTCAAAAACCCTTAAAGCTTACGATATTTTAATACAAATTGTAAATTATTTTCACTCCAAGAAGCAAACAAAATAAATTCTCCATAAAACTTTTATTTCCTAAAAATTACTTCTTTTAAAATTATAACACCACTTTTCAACTTAAAGCCATTTTATGCTTAAAATCAAAGTGCAACCTTTTTCACTTTGATTTCTAACACAAATATTCTTCTTTTGTTTGTATTTTCTTTGTTTTAAAAGCTTTTCTTGCAATTTGAAATTTTATGCTTTAATACTAAAAAGCATAAAAGAAATATTAGTATTAATTACTTTTTCTATGGAAGTTCTATAAAAGAAATATTAGATTGTGAGGAAAAGTATAAAATCCTTAAGCTTTATAAGACTAATGCTTCTTTAGGAGGTGGAGGAATTAATGAGTTTGTAGAGTTTCAAGAAATTATTATAGATAATACATTACTAGATTTTTTAAAAGTAAAGATTGTGAATTTATTACAAGTTTGGGTGATAGCATGGAAGAAGTTATAAAAGAGGGTTCAATTTGTGTAATTGATAGAAACAAACCTTTTAAAAATAAAGGTATTTATGTGATTAATACTAGGAGAAACTCCTAAATTACTTAGCAACAATCAAACATATAAACCTATAAAACTAGATAAGGAAAATTTTAAAATATTTAGAATGTGTTGATAGGCTATTTAAAAGTAAATGCTTTTATTTTAAGATCTTAAAATCTTTTGAATAGTATTGATAGGCTTTAAAGGATATTTGCTAAATATTTAAAAGATATTTATAAAATGAATATCTAACAAATACCTAATAAATATAAAGCAGACTATTAAGCAATGTAAAGCAAAATTACTTGCTTTGGTTTTTGTGGCTTTGTCAATAATACAATTTATGGCAATAAATAAAACATTTTATGCAAAATAAAGCCAAATAGGGACAGAAACAAAACTTACCAATATCCCAAAAGTAACAGAATTAAGAGCCAATTTTGCATTTAAACCTGCTTTATAAATGATAGCAGCTCCACTTACAAGCGGAGGCATTGCCACTTCAATCAATGCTAATTTATGCGTGTTTGAAAAGTCGCCCACAAAAATTTTTACAAATAAAAATAAAATAAGGGGTGCTAAAATCATTTTTGTGCTTAAAAGCAATGCAGGATATTTCCATTCCAAAATCCCTTTAAGATTTAACTGAACTCCAATAGCAAATAATGCTACTGGTGTTGCTGTCTGTGCCAATGCTTTTAAAGGAGAGAAAAATTCATCTGGAATTGTAAAGGGTAACAATCTAAAAAATATCCCGCTAAGAAGTGCTAAAAATAGAGGGCTTTTCAAGAGCTTTTTAAAAACACCTCCAATAGAAAAAGAAGTTTTTCCACTCATACTTAATACAATGGGCGCTAAAAACGCAAAAGGAATACCTGTAACAAACTGATCATAAATAATTACCATATTTGCATAATCTGCACCTAAAGCCCCTTGCACAAAGGGAAAACCAAGATATAAGGTATTACCAAGCGTTCCCATAAAACTCAAAGTGATTTTTGTAGCTTTATCAAACTTCAAAAAGCTTCCAATAGCCCACAAAATACCACCTACGCAAAAATTACTCACTAAAGATACAACACATAAGATAAGAAATGAAGTGTCAATATGAGCATGGTAAGTGCCATTAAAAACCTGTGCAGGTAATGCAAAATTTATTAAAAATCCTAGCAAAATTCCACTATGTTTATTTCCTAAAAGACGCATTTTATTAGCCATAAAACCAATAAAAATAAACACAAAGATGTTATACATTGCTAAAAGCATTCCAAAAACTCCCAAAAAATTCTACAAGAATACTACTACAAACTTTATCAAAAATTAATTAAAAATATTAACTTAAATACTTTATATAAAAATAATATTATCTATAAATAAAAATTTTAAAATCCCTTAATATCTATGAAAACGCTCAAACTGCTTCTTAAAACTAGGATAAAAATCCTCCATAGCATGACATAATCTTTTAACTATTCTTGTGATGGAACCCTTAGCAATTAACAAATCTCTCATAGAATTATACAAATCATGTGCTGCAAAAAGACTAAAAAGCAACTTTTGATCTTTTTCGCTCAAATCCTCATAGCTATGCCCCAAATTTAAAAGATTATCCACATAAACAAGCACCATTCTATTTTCAAGCAAACTAGAAAAATTCTTGAAAAGATTGATGATACGCCCATAATACTCTTGATCCATTTCATCAAACTTTTCTCTTATATAAGAAGGACATGCAATGACACCAACATTTGGAATAGAACCTTGTGTATTTTGTAATTCATCAATCACTACTTTAATCAATTCCTCATTAAAGCCAAGCTTCCTAAAATCACTTGGTCCTAAATGTTTATCTGAAAAAAACTCAAACTCTTTGATAAGATCAATTACTTTAAATTTCTTCTTTTCTGGTAACATCCAAACTCCCCTTCTTCTAGTTAATAAAATCCCCCCCCCCCCCGCTACCTGCATAATTGCACTGTGCGAAGTTGGTTGAATAAAATTTCCATTAGTATATAACTTCAAGTATTAAAATAAGATAAGATTTAATATATTTTAGTATTACTATAAATAAAATGCAAAATTAACATAATATTTTCATAAAATCAAAAGATATTCTAATAAAAAAGTGCTACACCAAAGAGATTTCTAAAAATTTTCTTTAAAAAAATTAAAGTTTTATTTAGCATATTAAAAAAGCATAAATAAGTAAATTTTATTTAAATTTGAATAAGTTTTTCATTTTTTCAATGAAAGAGTATTTTAAAAAGCAAAAATGAGGGGGGGGGGGGTAGGAATTACATCATTCCACCCATACCGCCCATTCCACCCATACCGCTCATATCAGGCATAGCTGGTTTGTCTTCTTTGATTTCATGCACTGTTGCTTCTGTGGTTAGAAGTAAGCTTGAAACCGATACTGCATTTTGCAATGCAATTCTTGCTACTTTTAGAGGATCAATAATACCTGCTTCAAACATATCTACATAATTTCCACTTGATGCATCAAAACCATTATTTGCATTTGAATCTTTTTCTACATTATTCACTACTACGCCATCATCAAATCCTGCATTTGTAGCAATTTGCTTGATTGGAGCTTTGATAGCTCTTTTGATGATTTCATAACCGATTTTCTCATCACCACTTAAGTCCAAATTAACTTTAGCAGCAGCTCTAATTAGCGCAGCACCACCACCAATGATAATTCCTTCTTCTACCGCAGCTTTTGTAGCTGAAAGTGCATCATCTACTCTGTCTTTTTTCTCTTTCATTTCTACTTCACTTGCAGCACCAACCTTAATAACTGCTACACCACCGCTTAATTTTGCTAGTCTTTCTTGTAATTTTTCTCTATCATAATCGCTTGTAGTAGCTTCAATTTGAGTTTTGATTTGTGCTACTCTAGCTTCTACTGCACTCTTCTCACCTGCACCATCTACGATAGTTGTATTATCTTTGTCAATTACAATTCTTGCAGCTTGTCCCAAATCTTCAATACTTGCATTTTCTAAAGTTTTGCCTAGCTCTTCGCTAATTACTTCACCACCTGTTAGAGTAGCAATGTCTTTTAGCATTTCTTTTCTTCTATCGCCAAATCCTGGAGCTTTAACTGCTGCTACATTCAATACACCTCTTAACTTATTTACTACTAAAGTTGTTAAAGCTTCTCCTTCAATATCTTCAGCAATGATTAAAAGTGGCTTACCACTTTTCATTGTAGATTCTAAAAGAGGTAAAATATCTTTCATAGAAGTGATTTTTTTATCTGTTAGAAGAATATAAGGATGATCTAGCTCTGCTTCCATTTTGTCGCTATTTGTCACAAAATAAGGGCTCAAATAGCCTCTATCAAATTGCATACCTTCAACAACGCTTAACTCATCATTGATTCCCTTGGCTTCTTCTACTGTAATAACACCATCTTTGCCAACTTTTTCCATAGCTTCAGCGATTAAATCACCCACTTTTACATCAGAGTTTGCAGAAATTGATGCAACTTGTGCAATTTCTTTCTTACCAGAAACTGGCTTAGAAATTTTTCTTAACTCTTCTGTAATAGCTTCAGCTGCTTTATCCATACCTCTTTTTACTTCTACTGGATTTGCACCTGCTGTTATGTTTCTTAATCCCTCTTTAAAGATACTATATGCTAGAACTGTTGCAGTTGTAGTTCCATCACCTGCTGCGTCTGCAGTTTTACTTGCTACTTCTTTTACAAGTTGAGCTCCCATATTTGCAATAGGATCTGCTAGTTCAATTTCTTTAGCAACTGATACGCCATCTTTTGTAATACTTGGAGCACCAAAGCTTTTTTGGATTAAAACATTTCTTCCTCTTGGCCCCATTGTTACTTTAACAGCATCGCTTAGTTGCTTTACACCTTCATATAGTCTATTTCTTGCGTTATCTGAAAAATTAATTTCTTTACTTGCCATATCTTACTCCTTAAAAATTAAGCTAAAACACCTAAAACATCTTCTATTTTTAAAATTAAATACTCTTTTCCATCTAGTTTTACTTCTGTGCCAGAATATTTACCAAATACAATTTTATCATTCACATTTACTTCTTTTACTTCGCTTCCAATAGCTTTTACTACACCCATTAATGGCTTTTCTTTTGCATTATCAGGGATAATAATTCCAGAAGCAGTTTTTGTATCTTCCTCAAGTCTTTCTACTAAGACTCTCTCTCCAAGTGGTTTGAAATTCATTAGGATTCCTCCATAAAATTTTATTTTGTTAAAACGCTTGGAATTATAATTAGTTTTTTCTCTTTTGTCAATAATCTAAGTAAAAAAATTCACTATATTTTAGTCTAAATGACTAAAGTTTTATAAGCTTAATGAGCTAATATTATAAAAATTCCTCCAAAAATAAGCATTTCAAACAAATCCTTTAATTTTATTTTATTTTTAATAAACAAAAAAGTAAAAAAGGATTATATTTACAAACACATATTTAAGTATATTTTGGGAGTTTCTTATGTATTCAAAACGCGTTAGCAACTTATCTTCATCTATTACAATAGCTATTAGCACACTTGCGCGTGAGCTAAAAGCACAGGGTAGAGATATTTTATCTTTTTCAGCAGGAGAACCTGATTTTGATACCCCTAAAGTCATTAAAGATGCAGCTATTAAGGCTTTAGAAGATGGTTTTACAAAATACACAGCTGTTGCTGGTATCCCTGAACTTTTAGATGCTATTAGAGAAAAACTATTAAGAGATAATCAATTAAGCTACACCAATGATGAAATTATTGTTAATAACGGAGCTAAACACTCTCTTTTCAATGTATTTCAAGCATTAATTGATGAGGGAGATGAAGTAATCATTCCTAGTCCTTATTGGGTAACCTATCCTGAACTTGTTACTTATAGTGGTGGAAAAAATATCTTTATCCACACCAAAGAAGAAAATAAATTCAAAATTACAAAAGAGGAACTAAAGGCTGCTATCACACCCAAAACCAAAATGCTTGTCCTAACAACACCTTCCAATCCTACGGGTATGGTTTATAGTAAAGAAGAGTTAGAAGGCTTAGGTGAAGTTTTAAAAGGCACAAATATTTGGGTTGTAAGTGATGAAATTTATGAAAAGCTTGTATATGAAGGAAAATTTACTTCAACTGCTAGTATAAATGCTGATATGATGGAACGCACTATCACCGTTAATGGCTTAAGTAAAGCAGTAGCCATGACTGGTTGGCGTATGGGCTATCTTGCCACTAAAGATAAAAAATTGCGTTCTTTAATCAATAATCTCCAAAGCCAAAGTATCTCCAATATCAATTCTATCACACAAAAAGCATCTATTTTAGGCCTTAATGGAAGTGCAGATGAAGATATTGAAAAAATGAGACTAGCCTTTAAACAAAGACGCGATATTGCAGCAACTAAATTCAATGCAATTAGCGGACTTAATGTAATTGTGCCTGATGGTGCTTTTTATCTTTTTGTAAATTGTTCTAAAATTGAGCAAGATTCTATGAAATTTTGCAAAGAACTCTTAGAAAAAGAAGGGGTTGCAGTAGTTCCAGGAATTGGCTTTGGAATGGAGGGATATTTTAGATTTTCCTTTGCTACTGATTTAGCAAGCATAGAAAGAGGGATTGAAAGAATTGCAAATTTCTGCTCCCATTAAAATCTAAAATTTTGGAATACATTTTGCTTATCTTGTGATAACAAACCAAAACAAGGTAGGCAAAAATGAATATAAATAATCAAAATGCAGGAATGTTTGGGCTTTTAAGTCAAGCTTATGACAATCAATACAATAATAAAGATAATAATATCTCTGGCTACCCCAAACAAAATAGCGGAAACTCTTCTTTTAATATAGAAGAAACTTCTAGTATCAATGAGACTTCTAGCCTTTTTTCTACCCAAGGGACTTTTTTTAATCCTAGCCTTATACAAGATACTTTTGAGAGTAGCAATGAACTTGCTAAAATCCAAAGCTTTGCTTCTAGCTTTGAAGCAGAGATAAAAAATCCAAACAACACACAAAAGCTAGGTGAGGCAATGTATGAAAATGGCATTTTAAACAAACAAGAAAAAATAGGATTTGACTTGCTACAAAAACTCAATCCCAGCTTGGATTCCAACATCACTAATGAGCTTATACAAAATTCAAATTTAAACAGCGAAAATGCAAAACTTCTTAGTAATGTGGATAAAAAAATAGGTGCGGTGAGATATTTTGGTGGCTTTTAGCCTCCTCTTTCTGCATTTTTTTAAAACTTATCATTTTAAATTGCATTTCCATAATTCATATACCACAATCTTTCAAAATACAAAAATCTCTGCTTTTGTATATTTCTCCTCTAGTCTTTATTTTTAAAAAATATAAAACCATCTAAGTTAGAGGATTTTAAATTTTATTCCCCTCATTAAAGCAACATAAGCATTTTTAGTAGCAATAGTAAATTTCTATTTAGCTTTTCCTCTTATATTTATCCTAGACTGTCTTTATAAGCATTAGTTCAAATCTTTTAAATAGCTTCATAGCCCATCAATTAGTTCTTTATAACTTCACATACTTTTATCACTAGATTTAAAAGCTTAGGGACATTTTTAAGATTTTTATATTATCTCTTTAAATATACTACACTTATTCTCTCTTTAGATTTTCTTTTTATATCAAACAGGCAGTAAAGAAGCAAATCTAGGGAATAAGCATTTCAATGGAACAACACCAACTATCTTAGTTTTTTACCATTTTAAAATAAACTCACTCCCTTTTCCCACTTCGCTTTTACAAGTAATTTCTATCTTATAAGCATTGCAAATTTTTTTGACAATAGATAGCCCTATACCAAAACCTCCCTGCTCCTCATTACTCCTCACATAGCGTTCAAAAATCCTTTTTTGATCCTCTTTTTTAATCCCGCAACCATTATCAATTACACTTAAGGTATTTTTAGTCAAATTTAAATGCACTTTACCACCTACATTAGTGTATTTAAAGGCATTATCTAAAAGATTATCCACCACTCTAGCAATTTTTGTCCTACTAGCAACAATGCTACTTTCTTGTAAATTTGCACTAAAATCTATGTTTTTTTGCTGATAAAAAGGCATAAAATAATCAACCCTCTCGCTCAAAAGCTGTTTTAAATCAATCTTCTCATTCTTGCCCTCCATCAAATGAGGAAAATTGTAATACACAAGATCCTCATAGATTTGACTAAGTGTTTTAGCTGCCATTTTAATTCTTTTAAACTTCTGCAAATCTTGTGGCTCTAATTTCTCTTCTTTAATGCGTTCTACACTCATTAAAATTACACTCAAAGGAGTATTAATCTCATGCGTAGAGTCTTTAATAAAAGCATTCAAGGAGGTAATTTTTTCACTAAGAGGTTTTAAGCTCAATTTCACTAAAAAATAGGCAACTGCTAAAATTCCCATAACTGCACAAAAAAACCAAAAAGCCATTTTAATCCACAAAGCAAGCAAAGAATCCATAATTCCACCCGCTTTAAAAATCAAATAACCTCCACCTTTATAAAAATCTCCACTTTCTTCATCTAGCTGTGTTCGCACAAACCTCCAAAACCTTCCCCCTGCCCTTTGGGTTAGCAAAAATGTATCATTTTCAACTTTAATAATTTTATCATTATGCGCTCTATGCTTTTTTTCAATATCTTGATAAGAAATAAACTCTTGGATATTATCTCCCTTTTTAAAACGCTCTAGAGTGCTAAAAAGCACATTCCCTCTTGCATTTGCAATCCCAAAAGGTATTTGAAGCTCTAAAGAAGTTTCTTCTAAAAGTTTTAAAAAATCCTGCTCTCCCTCTTTTAAATGATCATAAAGATGTGTAATAAAACTATGCGAAAGTTCTCTTAGCTCCAAAATCTTATCATCAATAATCACTTCTTTTTCTTTTTGATACCAACTATAAAAAAAAATCCCAAGAAGCACACAACTTGTAATCAAATAAAGACTTAAAATATTTAAAATAGTCTTTTTGCCATCAGTTAAGCGTAATAACAATACCCCTCTCCTCTGCGTGTTAAAATATGATCTTTGCCTACAATTTTTCGTAAATTTTTAATATAAACTCTTAGACTTAATTCGCTTGGCTCCTCATCAAATCCCCAGAGATTTTGATAGATTTTCTCCAAACTCACAAAGCTATTTTGGTTTTGTAAAAGCAATTTTAAAAGCTCCCTTTCTTTAGAAGAAAATTTATGAGGCTTTTTTAAATAATACAAAGTCCCCTCATGGCAATCAAATTCATATCCATTGCCAAAATCTACCCTTTCTTCTTTATATTGACGCTTTAAAATTGCCCCTAAACGCAATAATAATTCCTTTAGCTCAAAAGGCTTTTTTAAATAATCATCACAGCCACTTTTAAAGCCAATTTCTAAATCTTTGATTTGATTTAAAGCAGTAATAAAAATCGCAGGCGTCTGCTCTCCTCTTTCTCTAATTTCTTTTAAAACCTCAAATCCATTACCATTTTGCACCATAACATCTAGCAATAAAACATCAAAATGCTCTTCATAAGATTTAGAAAGTGCCTCATTAGCACATTCACAAGCCACAACTTCATAGCCCTCTTCTATCAAACATTCTACAAGAATTTCTTGAAGTAATCTATCATCTTCTAGTAATAAAATTCTACTCAAAAATCACACTCCTTAAAATAAGGCAAAAAGCCTTATCTTGTTCTATAACCATTGCCTAAGCAATCTCCTCTACTTCCTCTATATCCACCTTGATGGTGCATTCCCATTCCATGTATTCCGCCTCTTCTTAATCCACTCTCTCTAAACTCACGCTCACTCATTCCTTGTATTTTCTTATCCATTTCTTCACGGATAGAATCTCTATATGCTCTATGTTCTGCCACACTCATCTTATCATAAACACTTCTTGCTTGCAAACGCATTTTTTCTCTAAATTCTCTTGCTTCACTTACTTTCATTTCTTGAATTCTCTTATTAACCTCAATTCTATAATCTGGATAATCTTTAGGCTTAACTGTCCCAGCCATATCAATTAATTGTTGGTTATTGACTTTAGAAAAATCCACTGCATAAGCAAAACCTGCACCTAAAATTCCACTAAGCAAAATTGCCATAAATTTTGTTTTCATAACAAAACTCCTTGTTGTAAATTTATGGTGCAATTATAATTACACTCTATAAAGTAAGCGTGAATCAAAAATAAAGCCAATATGAAGTCAATAAGACATTTTATAGAGTTTTTTACGCTCTGAAGAACTAGCAATATTAAGCTGTGCACGGTATTTTGTGATGGTGCGTCTTACGATTTTTATATTAAACTTCTCTTCAATGAGTTGCAAAATTTTATTATCGCTTAAAGGTTTTTGCTTATTTTCGTTTTTAATAAGATCTGCTACAAAATCTTTAATAGTAGTATTTGCCATATCCTCATCTAGCGCCGTTGCAAAGAAATTTTTAAGAGGAAAAATCCCTCTAGCACATTCCAAAAATTTATTAGAAATCGCTCTTGAAATCGTGCTTGGTGCATGATTAAATTCTTCTGCTAAATCCTTTAACTTCATAGGCTTAATCTCGCCCCCCATAAAAAAATCATATTGATATTCTACAATCATAAGCCCTATTTTATAAAGTGTTGCCTTTCTCATCTCTAGTGCATCCACCAAATCGCGCGCCTCTTTAATCTTAGTCTTCACAAAATCATCTTTTAGCTTCTCTTTGCCCTCTTTATTATATGTTTGTATTTCAATGCTTGGATAATACTTATCATTAATTTGCACTTCAATATTGTTTGCCTCTTGCAACACTAAAATATCTGGAATAATCGCCGCTTCTTTCTCGCAATAATCAAGTGCAGGAGGATTTTTAAAACTTGCAATCACTCGCATAGCTTCCTTATAATAAGGAATATCTTTAAAATTTATATGGTTTGCCAAATCGCTTAAAATCTTTTTTGCACTCTCCCAGATATGAGGCTCTACATCCATATTTTCCAACTGAAAATGAAAAGATTCAATCAAATCTCTTGCAGCAATTCCAGGTGGATCCAAATAAGCAAAACGCTCCCTTATTTTTTCCACTTCCCTAATCTCCACTTGATGTGTAGTGGCAATCTTAGCATAATCACCAACAAAGTAACCTTCCTCATCTATGGATTCAATAATAGATTTTGCAATCTCTTGGGAAATTTTTGTAGGAAAAAGAGGAGGATTGATTTGATCTAACAATTCTTCTTCCAAGCTCTTTTCTTCAATACAAAAACGCTCAATCACATCAAGAGAACTTCCTCGTTTTGGAGTATTAGCCTCCCTTTTTTTCTTTTGCGAAGAAAAATCTGTGCTAATTTGCGATTGCACTTCAATATAAGGATTTTCCTTAGAAAACTCCCCCAATGTTTCTTCAAGCTCACTTGCCCCGCTCTGTAAAATCGGCAACCAACTCTTTAGTGTAGAAGATAGCTTGTTTTTAACATTTGCAGAAACATTGGTTCTTAGCTTCATAATTTAAAATTATCTCCTAAATAATGTTTTCTTACTAATTCATTTTGATAAATCTCTTTGGAACTTCCACTAGCTAATAACATACCCTTATTAATCACATAAGCCTTATGGCATACATTAAGCGTTTCTCGCACATTATGATCTGTAATCAAAACCCCTATATCAAACTCTAAAAGCTTTTGGATAATGTTTTGAATATCTTGAACCGCTATGGGATCCACCCCAGCAAATGGCTCATCTAAAAGAATAAATTTAGGTTTTTTTACAAGTGCCCTTGCAATCTCCACCCTTCTTCTTTCGCCACCACTTAGATTAATTCCTTTACGATTTCTAATTGGTTCAATATTAAAATCTTCCAAAAGTTCTTCAATCCGCTTCAAACGCTCTTTTTCATCTTTTATGGCAAGTTCTGCAGCAATTAGTAAATTCTCCTCTACACTTAAATCCTTAAAAACACTAGACTCTTGAGGCAAATATCCAATTCCAAGTTGCGAGCGTTTATGCAAACTAAGGCGTGTAATATCCAAACTATCAAAATAAATATTTCCTTTTGTAGGAGATAAAAGCCCACAAATCATATAAAAACTTGTCGTTTTCCCAGCTCCATTAGGCCCTAATAATCCGACAATTTCTCCACTTTTAACCTCTAAAGATATGTCAGAAATAATTTTTGTTTTTTTAATGGTTTTTGTTATTTTTTTTGCCTCTAGTTTATGCATATTCACCTCAAATTTATTTGACTAATTCTACACTTTTTTTATTTAAAAATGTATTTTCTAAAATCTCCCTCCATTTCTATTTTTAAACGCTTATAGGGGATCATTACTACATCTAGCGTTCTAGCAAGATCATCACCTCCCCACTCTACAAAATGCCACCCCTCTTTTTCAAATTCTTCTAAAATACCTAATGCCATAAGCTCTGCAACTTTCTTATGATAAATATCATAATGATAAATTCCGTTTCCATAGTGATTACATAATACATAAGTGGGAGAAGTTACGCTTGCATCACTTCCTAAATGCTTTACAAACTGCTTTACTAAAGCTGTCTTTCCACTGCCCAATTTACCTTCTATAAGATAAACTCCTTTATTTTCTCTTAAAGCAATACATTCACATAATCTATCCAATTCTTCTTCACTTAATTTAATTTCCATTTAAATCACTCCTTGGACGCACCTTAATTTGCTTAATACCTAGCATTGTCTTAGCACTTTGCAATAAAGGGAGTTCTAATGCCTCATTTACTTCTTGTTGCACCGTGTTTTTTGCTTCTTGCGGAATGCTTTTTAACTCTTCTTGTGGGGTAGCTATTTCTTTTTGCTCCTCTTTATCTTCTTTGGTTTGTAGATTTTCTAAATCTTGCGTTACTTGTAAATCTTCCTGCAAAAATGAAGCTTCTTGAAGCGAGCTTTCATTTTTAGTTGCTTCTATTGCTTTATTTTCATCGGTTTCTTTTTGGGGTATTTTTTGTGCTTCTATATTTTCATTTTGAGCTTTAATTTCCTTTGGCACAGCTTTAATCTGTGTTTGCAAACCAAAAATATCAAATACGCAACCCTTAATCACGCTATAAGCATTTCTCAAGCGTTCTTTAGCTTCATCTTTAGCACTACTTGCCCAAGTTAGCTCCCCGCTTTCAAAAGAAATAAATTCTATATTATCTTCAAAGCACTTCCCCAAATCATAGCTTCGCTCATAAAGTTTTTGAACTAAGAGGCTAAAAAGCTCTTTGGCATTATTTAAAGGATTACTAAGCTCTTCTTTGGGTTTTTGTTGCTGTGTTATCTTGTTTGTTTGTATGTTTTCATTTTGGCTAGAAACTGTGTTTAGAGGCATTTTAACACTATGGGGCAACTCCTCATAAACACCCTTTTGAAGCTCTTCTATCATCTTATCAATCTTCTTAACCTTAAGTGCTTCTAACATCTTAAATACACTAAGAGTTAGCACAAAGCTATCTTCACTACCTAAAAATAATAATTGCTTTGCCTGTGCTAAAATTCGCAAAAACCTATCAATAATCATCGTATTGAAGCGTTCATCATTGCCTTGGATTAGCTTTTCTTTTAAAAAAATACTAAGCTCATCTAAGAGCATTTCGCATTCATATTCAAAAAAACCTTCAATTTTTTGCAAAATCTCTTCTTTATCCTCTCTAAAAACCGCATCCATTAATTCATTTAAACTTTGTGGATTGATTAAACCTAGCATATTTGCACACACATTTTGCGTGATATTATAATTAGAATAAATAATGGCTTGATCTAGTAAAGTAAGTGTATCACGGAGAGAACCAGAACCGCTCCTAATTAGCATATTTAACGCTTCTTCTTGATATTCTACGCCCTCTTTTTGTAAAATCATTTTCAAATGTTCTAAAATGCTCTTTTCTGAAATCCTTTTAAATCTAAAATGCTGTGTCCTACTAAGAATTGTCGCAGGAAGCTTTAAAGGATCTGTAGTAGCTAAGATAAATTTAACATAACTTGGAGGCTCTTCTAAAGTCTTTAAAAGTGCATTAAACGCCTCTTTAGTCAGCATATGAACTTCATCAATAATAAAAATTTTAAATCGTCCCATGCTTGGATGGTATTTTGTCTGCTCTATCAAATCACGGATATCATCAATTTTACGACTAGAAGCACCATCAAGTTCAATAATATCAATATGCCTCATTTTATGAGGATTTGCTGCGATACAATTTTCACACACTCCACAAGGCTTTGCTCTAGGTCCCTCATCACATTGCAATGCTCTTGCAAAAATTCTAGCACTTGAAGTCTTTCCGCTTCCTCTAAGTCCTGAAAACAAATAAGCATGGGAGAGGCGTTTGCTATTTAAAGCCAAAGAGAGAGTTTTGCTTACTGCCTCTTGCCCCACAAGCTCATCAAAATCCATAGGACGATATTTTAATGCTAATGCTTCATTAATCTCTTCCATACAACTACCCTTGCAAATTAAAGAGCAAATTTTACTACAAAGATAATCTAATTTTAATTAAACAACCAAAAAATCTTTAAGCTTTAAATAATAAAACTATATTGACAGCCAAACACCAAGCTTTTACCCCTAAAAATCCCATAATGTTAAAGAGTTTAAATCTTTAAAATATATAAACTTAACTCAAATTCTCTTCTTTTATACATCTTTTTATTAATTTTTTATTATTTTTATATAACAAATAAACATTTCCTAAATAAAAAATAATGAATTAAAATTTAAAAAAACATATATTAGAATTCCAAAATCAAAATTCTAATATTTTTTAACTTCTAAATAAAAATAATAAAGAAAGGGGGAGACTATATGAAAAACTTATTGAATCTAAAATTTCATAATACTGCATTATTATTTAACACCCCTATTTCTATTTTAGTTAATAATGGGGGGGGGGGGGCATTCTAGCTCTTTATTAACCCTTCTTTGTTACTTTAGATACTTTAGAGAGTCTTTCTCTATCATTGTAAGAGTTTGTAGAACTCGTGGCAATCTAACAAGGACAACCCATAATTTTAAGTTTTCTTTAGACTGCCACACTTTACTTT